>NZ_JAMYUT010000007.1:0-223899 GCF_040323235.1 Mesorhizobium sp. M0051 | reverse complement strand
TGAGGGCCTTGGCCGCCTGAGCACCGTCATGTGTCCGCCGCTCCGCTAAACACGGGAGCTGCGCGGCGGACACGCCGACGTCACAAACGGACTGGCAGCTTCGAGTGCGGGTTGTAAGAAGCGGACATTCAGGCGCTCCCGTGGACTGCCCTCGATCTGACACTCGCGTCCACAGGTGCGCGGTTGGCAAACCGGAAACTGAGGCAGAGAGGGGGCGGCCCGACGCCCACCTCGACGACAGCGGCGGTTTCTTGTTTTGAAGCACCATGGATGCCAATGCGTGCCTCGGCCGACATCTTCAATGCTCGATGACACTCAGTTAAATGTCGAGCAAAACCGTTCCTTGTGGGCGGCTGCAACATGCCAGGACATAGCCGGCCGACTTCTCTTCAGCGTTCAGTCCGCCTAGGTCGTCCATCGCAACTTCGCCGGATAGTTTGGCTATTCGGCACGTTCCGCAAACGCCCTGCTGGCAAGCGGTCGGGATGTAGATGCCACAATTCCGTGCCGCCTCCAGCAGGGTCTCTCCGGGCGTGCATTGATACTCCAGGCCCGAGCGGGCGAAACGGACCGAAGACGGAACCGCTGAACCCATTTCCGAACGCGAACCGTTGCTGCCTCCGAAACTCTCCTCGTGATACTGGGCCGGCGGGAGGCCAATTGCGTCAAGACAGGCGCGTGCCGTCTTCATGTATCCTTCGGGCCCACAGGCAAAAACGGTGCGCTTGTGGAGATCGGGAACCAGGCTCAGCAGCATCCGACCACCAATTCGGCCGGTTGAACCCGTCCAAGCGGGACCTCCCTGATTGCAAATCAAAGTCACTTGAACGTTGGGAAAGCGAGCGGCAAGTGCTTCCAGTTCCGATCGGAAGACGATGTCGCCTGGCGTTCTCGCACTGTGAATGAAGCGGATCTCCCTGTCATCCGCGCGATCGGTAAGTGCACGCAGCATGGACATAACCGGAGTCACGCCGCTACCGCCCGAAAGGAAAACGGGTTTCTGAGCCGGCAACTCATCAAGATTAAACGAACCGAGCGGCCCTTCGATCTCGATCTCGCTGCCTGGCCTCACATTGTCATGGAGCCAGTTGGAAGCAAGCCCGCCTGGCTTTCGTTTCACCGTGATCTGAAGATCAAGCGGTCGAGTCGGCGGTGATGATACAGAGTAGGAGCGCGTCATCGCGGCACCGTTAATCCTGAGATGCACGAGAACATACTGGCCGGCGCTGAAGCAGAACATCCGATCTGCGGCAGACGTGAGAACGAATGTCTTCACATCGTGCGTCTCGTCGATTACGCGACGGCAGAGCACAACATCTCGCGTCTTTTGTGTCCATTGCCGCTGACGCGACGTGGGCACGATATCGGATGCTTGGATGGAAGCGTATGCGTTCATTGTTCGGCTCGGCTTTGCGGTCGAGCGAACATGCCAGTTCTTATCCCATAAAACAGCAGTATAAACCCAACGTTATGATCGGCAATTTCGATTAAACTTCCAGCGACATAACGGCGAGATGGAGAGCTCGGATGCCTTTGCGAATGATCGGTTCGTGTTTGCGACGTGCCAGTATTGCCGTGTGAACTGGCTGGTGCAGCGTCGGCGCTCCTTCAACGAGGAACGATGGAAGCTCGGCGGTGAACCGGCGCGCATCATCGCTACGCATGTAGCAAGTGCCGCCCGTTCGCCGAAGCATGATCTCCGCCAGCGTTTCCGATCCGGTCGAAAGTCGACAGATCGCCAATTGAGCCAGCAGCTCCGCGTGCGTTTTCTCCAGCAGAACGGTGTAGCCTGGGCGGATGTAGGTGTCAGGATCAACATCCGACAGCGTTCTGGCGGCAGTCGAAACCATCACATATTCCTCGACCATCAGGTGCTCGTAGGCGATCTCGGGCAAGTAGCGAGGGGCATAAAGCACCGCGATATCCAGGTTTCCCATGCTCAAGTCGCTGACCATCTGGTTCGAGTAATCCGATTCGATATGAATCGAGGACTTCGGAAGGACCTGGCACAGTGTCTCGACCCACCCGGGTAGGACTGAGCGGGTCATGCCCACTTGGGCGGCAACGCGCAAGGTGCCTTCGAAACGGTTGAACGCGCGTACGTCGTGGCGAGCTTGCGACCAGGTCGAGAGCAGAGACCTGGCGTAAGCTTCGAACCGGCGTCCCGCGGCAGTCGGCTCTGCCCCGGCGCGTCCACGCTGGAACAGTTCGGACCCGATTGCGCTCTCCAGGTTCTTGATGCGGGTGCTGATCGTCGATTGGGTCAGGCCCAACCGATCCGCGGTCCGATTGAAATTTCTCGACTCGACGATATCGAGAAAGGTTTCGATGTGATCAAGCTGCATTGAACCCTCGATCGAAAAACTCGATCATATTGGCACGTTTCATAAGCTTGATCAAACGACAGCCAAGGCGGAAGCTGCACCAGTCAGCGATCCGGCAGCATCGCCGGACGAGGCTACGGAGCGGAACAAAGTGTTTATAATCGACTGCGATTGTCATAATTACTGGTCAAGCGCCACGGTATTGCAGCCCTACCTTTCCGGCCTCTGGAAGGACATGTTCGTCGAAGGCGAGAAGACAGGTCCCGTTGGGGCCTTCCCCCACGGCCATCGTCCCTGGTTTCATCCGCAGGATTTCTCCCGCAAGGACGTCCGTCCGAAAACCGAAGCCGATAACTATCTCATTATGAAAGAGAAGCACCTCGACAAGTACAAGATCGACGTGGCAATCCTGACGGGTGATGAGCCGATCGAGGCGTCAACCCTCGCCAACCCCTATTATGCCAGCGCCTTGGTCAGCGCCTACAATGACTACCAAATCGATCAGTGGCTGCCGAAGGACGACCGTTTCATGGGCTCGATCATCATCGCGCCACAAGATCCAAAGCTCGCCGCCGCCGAAATACGTCGCCTTGGCAATCACCCGCGCATGGTGCAGGTGCTCGCTTCCCAAGGATCCGTCAAGCCGTATGGCGACCCGTTCTACCACCCGATTTACGAAGCCTGCGCTGAAGTAGGATTGCCCTTCGCCATCCATCTGGGCGGCCATGGCGGAGTGAATTCAACTGCCATCGCTCCTGCCCCAACGACGTTCTTCTGGGAGACCCACGCTATCCTCCACATGTCGGCAATCTCGCACGTGGCCAGCATGATCGCGCATGGCGTCTTCGAGAAATGGCCGGACCTCTATTTCGTGATCATCGAGTGCGGCGTCGCTTGGGTCCCATCGGTACTCTGGCGCCTGGACGCCGACTACAAAGCGCTGCGCAAGGAGACGCCATGGCTGAAGATGCTGCCGTCGGAATATTGCAGGCGCAACATCCGCTTTTCCACGCAGCCGCTGGAACAGCCCGCAAACATCCAGCATCTGTGGTCCACGCTTGAGGCGATGGACGGCGAAAATACGCTGATGTTTGCGTCCGATTATCCCCACTGGGATTACGACGATGCAAACACGCTGCAGATCCCTCCTGCCTGGAAGAGCAAGATCATGGGACTGAATGCGCTGGAGGTCTACAAGCGCATCCCGCGCGCGCAAGCGGCGAATGCCGCCTGAGGAACCATGTGATGCCCGAAAAGACCTACATCTGCCGCGTCGACGAAATCGAATCCGGGTCTCCCTTTATCGCCAAGATCCGCAGCCTTTCGGTTGGCGTTTTCCGCGTCGGGGATTCATTCCACGCGCTGCTGAATGTTTGTCCGCACCGCGGCGCTCCACTTTGCGAGGGACCGCAGTGTGGAACGACCGCGCCCGTCGAACAGGCGCAATTCATCTATCATCGCGAAAACGAGATCGTCCGATGTGCCTGGCACGGCTGGGAATTCGACATCAAGTCAGGTGAGGCCTTGGTCGATCCGACCGTTCGCGCTCGCACATTTCCAGTCACCGTGGAGGCCGGCGGCATCTATGTGACGGCCTGATTGGCGCAAAACCGATTGGGATTGGAAAATTCGAAGGAAAGGTGGCCGCAGCAAACTAGCAGATTTGCAGGTGTTTTGACGAGAAATAACGCGGAGAACTCCGCAATGGGAGAGTCGAATGTCAGAATCTGAATACAAGCTTGGTATCGCTCGAAGCCTGATCGGTGGCGGCAATGTTTCCCGCCGCGACTTCATTCATCTTGGCCTGGCCGCTGGCCTGACCGTCGCCGCCGCCGACAAGCTGTTCGTGAGCACGGCGCGGGCCGAACCGATGCAGGGCGGGTTCGCCAAGCTCGGCATGGCTCACGGCGCGACGACGGATTCGATCGATCCGGCCGGCTACCCCGATACGTTCACACAAACCGCATTTTCGGGCTCGCTGTCCAACAGCCTCACTGAGGTCGACGCCAAAGGCAATGTCCAACCGGACCTCGCCGAGAGCTTCGAATCTTCGGATGGGGCCAAAAACTGGGCCTTCAAGCTGCGCAAAGCCGCAACCTTCCACAACGGCAAGACCGTGACGGCGGATGACGTCGTGACCTCATTGCAATATCATATGGGCAAGGACACCAAATCGGCGGCGAAGTCGCTGTTGGAGTCCGTCGCCGAGATCAAGGCGGACGGCCCGGAAACGGTGGTCTTCACGCTTAAGAGCGGCAACGCCGATTTCCCTTACATTATGAGTGACTACCATCTGGTCATCATGCCAGCCAAGGACGGCAAGGCGGATTGGGCCTCAGGCGTTCGCACGGGCGCTTTCGTAATCGAGAACTTCCAGCCCGGCGTTTCGGCCAAACTCAAGCGCAATCCGAACTACTTCAAGAACGGCAAACCATACCTCGACGAGGTGGAGTTCATCGCCATTACAGATCTTGCCGCTCGCATGGCGGCATTGTCTACGGGGGAGGTGGACTATATCGGCCGCGCCGACTTGAAGACTCTCGGCATGCTCAAACGCAATCCCAAGGTGGAAATCGTCGAAGTCACTGGCTACGGTCACTATACCTTGCCGATGAATGTCACGATGGCGCCGTTTGATAATCCGGACGTGCGAATGGCCCTGAAATGGGCGATCAATCGTCAGGAGATCGTCGACAAGATCTTTCTCGGCCACGCCACCGTGGCCAACGACAACCCGATCGCGCCAGCGATCAAGTTCGCCAAGGATCCGCAACCGCAGCACAGCTTTGATCCGGAAAAAGCCAAGCACTACCTGAAAAAGGCCGGAATGGAGAACCTGAAAGTGGATCTCTCGGTCGCCGATGCCGCTTTTGCAGGCGCGGTGGACGCGGCTTCGCTCATTCGCGAGACGGCAGCCCAATGTGGCATCGACGTAAATGTCGTGCGTGAGGCCGAGGACGCTTATTGGGACAATGTCTGGCTCAAAAAACCCTGGTGCGCTTCCTATTGGAGCGGTCGAGCGACGGCCGACTGGATGTTCACCCAAGCCTTCGCCGCGGACTCCAGCTGGAATGAGTCGTTCTGGAAAAATCCCCACTTCAACGAATTGCTTGTCCAAGCGCGCGCCGAGACGGACGAGGTGAAGCGAGCGGCGATGTATGCGGAGATGCAGCAGCTAACCCACGATGATGGCGGCAGCATCGTGCTGGTCTTCAACAATTTCGTCAGCGCTCAATCCAAAAAGCTCGCACACGGCGAAGTGGCGCCCAATTGGGAGAACGATGGACTGAAAATGGCCGAACGCTGGTGGATCGCCACTGCATGAGATGGCGGGCCGGAGCCGAGTTGACTGTGAGGCTCCGGTTGGCTTCCCTGGCTGTTGCAAGGGCTGCCGCCCAAACAGGAAACGCACGCCCATGAACCCTGTCGCAAAAACAGTTCTGGAGCGGCTTGGGCTCGGCCTGATTACTTTGTTCATCGTGTCCATCATTATCTTCTCTGCGATCGCGATGCTCCCCGGCGACTTCGCCAAGGCCACGCTCGGGCAATCGGCGACGTCCGAAACGGTCGCCGCATTCCAGCGAGAAATCGGCATCGATCGTCCACCTGTCGAACGCTATTTTGTCTGGGTCGCGCAGATGCTCCACGGTGACTTCGGCTCCTCGTTTGCGAGCCGCACCGGATACCGGCGTAGCGTGGCCGAGATCATCGCGCCACGGCTATACAATACGATGTTCCTCGCAGCGGTGACTGCGCTGATCGCAGTCCCGCTCGCCCTGGGGCTTGGCATTCTTGCCGCTCTGTACCGCAACGGCTGGTTCGACCGGCTGGTGAATGCTGTGACGCTGACAACCATCTCGTTCCCGGAGTTTTTCGTCGCCTATATGCTGGCCTACCTGGTCATCTCGCGCGACACGTTCATTGGATCCGATTTCGCTCAATCGCTGCCGCATTGGCTGGCAGCCTCACTGGGCTGGGCACTCAATGCTGTTCCCAAATTTCCGACATTGTCGAATGTGAACGAGCAGACGCCGTTTTGGGATCACGTCTGGAAAGTGGCCCTGCCGGCAATCACCCTTACGCTCGTCATCGTGGCCCATATGATGCGCATGACCCGAGCGGCCATCATCAACATGCTGGCAAGCCCCTACATCGATATGGCGCGCCTCAAGGGAATGTCCCCGATGGTGATCGTGCTGAGGCATGCCCTGCCCAATGCCTGGGCTCCCATCGTCACCGTGGTGGCCTTCAATCTGGCGTATCTCATCGTTGGAGTGGTCGTGGTCGAGGTCGTGTTCGTGTATCCCGGCATCGGTCAGTTGATGGTTGATGCAGTGAAATCCAGGGATGTTCCGGTCGTTCAGGCCTGCGCCCTGATTTTCGCCGCGACCTACATCCTGCTCAATCTGATAGCCGATATTATCTCCATCGCCACCAACCCCAGGCTCTTGCATCCACGATGACCAGCTTCGAACCTATCGCGGCGATTCAAAGGCTGAGGCGCTCGCGTGCCACCCGAGCGAAAACGGCCCTGAAGAAGGCACCCTTCAGCGCATGGTTCGGGATCGTCGTGATCGTCGGCTACGTTTTTGTTGCGGTCTTCGCGCATTGGATCGCGCCATACGGGGAGACTCAGGTCTTCAGCGAAGCCTTCGCGCCGTGGAGCCAGGAGTTCAAATTGGGAACCGATCAGCTCGGCCGCGACATGCTCACCCGCTTGATCTACGGTGCGCGCAACACCATCGCTATTGCAGTCGCGACCACGTTGCTGTCCTTCGCGGTTGGCGTCTCGCTCGGTCTTCTTGCCGCGTTGCACAGGGGATGGCTCGACCAGATATTGTCGCGTGCGGTGGACGTGTTGATGTCAATCCCAAGTCTGATCTTCGCGCTGGTGCTGCTGTCGATCTTCGGCTCGTCGATCACCAGCCTGATTGTGATCATTGCCCTTCTTGATTCCACCCGTGTCTTTCGGCTTTCTCGCGCCGTTGGGCTTAACGTGGCCGTGATGGAATATGTGGAGGTGGCGCGATTGCGCGGCGAAGGCGCGAGGTGGATCATCGCCAAGGAAATCCTTCCCAATGTAATGCCGCCGCTGGTCGCAGAGTTCGGCTTGCGATTTTGCTTCGTATTCCTCACCATCGCGGCGCTGTCCTTTCTCGGCGTCGGTATTCAGCCACCGACCGCCGATTGGGGTTCGATGGTGCGCGAGAACGCAACCCTGATCACTTACGGAGACGTCACGCCGCTCCTTCCGGCCGGCGCGATCGCTCTCCTTACGGTGTCAGTCAATTTCGTTGTGGACTGGTTCCTGTACGCAACAAGCGGGTTGCGGGATGAAAAATAGCGGTCTAGGCCCGCGCGAAAAAGGAAAGGATCTACTGCAGATCCGCAATCTGCATGTGGAGGGGTTCTCGGACGAGCGGTGGCATCCCATTGTGCGCGGGATCGATCTGACGCTGAAGCGGGGGGAGGTTCTGGGCCTGATCGGCGAGTCAGGCGCCGGCAAGTCCACCATTGGCCTTGCCGCAATGGGTTATACCAAGCCGGGCTGCCGGATCACACAAGGCTCGATCCTGTTCGACGGGATTGATCTTCTGGCAGTCAGTGAAGCAGTGCGCCGTCGCCTCAGGGGCTCCCGCATCGCCTATGTCGCGCAAAGCGCGGCGGCCTCTTTCAACCCGGCCCACCGGCTGTTGGAACAAACCGTCGAAACTGCGGTGGCGCATGGAATTGCCAGCCGGGAAGAGGCAAACCGGAGCGCCGTCGATCTTTATCGACGTCTTCAGCTCCCAGACCCGGAGACCATAGGCTTTCGCTATCCTCATCAGGTCTCCGGCGGGCAGTTGCAAAGAGCAATGACCGCAATGGCTATGGCTTGTCGTCCGGACCTCATAGTGTTCGACGAGCCAACGACCGCGCTCGATGTGACGACGCAGGTCGAAGTTCTTGCCTCCATTCGCAACATCGTGGAGGAATTCAATACGGCCGCAATCTACGTGACGCATGACCTGGCGGTGGTAGCGCAAATGGCGGACCGCATTATGGTTTTGCGCGACGGGCTCACTGTGGAGGAGGCTGAAACACGGCAGATGCTCGCTGCGCCTGCCCAGGAATACACCAAAACACTGTGGGCTGTGCGCAAGCTCGCGAAGCCCGAAGTTGCGGCCGAAGAGTATCTGCTGACGATAGACCACGTTACCGCGGCCTATGCCCGAACCGTCAAAGTGCTCCAGGATGTCTGCATCAAAGTTCCACGCGAAAGAACGGTGGCTGTGGTCGGCGAGTCCGGCTCCGGGAAGTCGACCCTCGCTCGGGTCGTCACCGGCCTTCTGCCATCGCTTTCGGGGTCGATCTCTTTTGCCGGCCAGCCCCTTTCAAAGAGCTTGAAGATGCGCCCGAAGGAGGTCCTGCGCCGCATACAGATGATTTATCAAACGCCTGACAACGCGTTAAATCCGCGCCAGACGGTCGAAGACATCATAGCGCGACCGCTTGAATTCTACCTCGGCTTTAGCGGCGCGCAGCGGGATCGCCGGATCGGCGAACTCATGCATATGGTCGAGATGAGCGAAGCTTACCTGGACCGACTGCCGGCCGAATTGTCGGGTGGCCAAAAACAGCGCGTTTGCATTGCCCGGGCGCTTGCGGCCGATCCGGATCTCATTATCTGCGACGAGATTACGTCCGCGCTCGACCAGATCGTGCAGGAGGAAATCCTAAAGCTCCTCATGCGCCTGCAAAAGGACTTCGGCATGAGCTACCTCTTCATCACTCACGACATTGCCACCGTACGGGCGATAGCCGACGAAATTGTCGTCATGCACCAGGGCAAAGTCGTTGAGCAGGGTATGAAGAGCGAAGTTCTTACGCCGCCGCATCCGGCTTACACCGAAAGGCTCTTGTCGTCCGTACCGGAAATGGATCCGGACTGGCTCACAACGCTGCTGGCCAGGCGGAAAATCTGATAGGATCGCAAGGTGGACAGGAAGAGAAACCCGTCCACCAGGCACCTGCCGTCCGTCCTGCTGCCAGAACACCCCGCGACCGCTAGGCCGCATAGCACTGGGACGGAGAGATGCCGTACGATCATCACCCGACTGTGCGTTCGATCGTGAGTTTTTTCCCTCGTGAGAGCGCGACCAGCAAGACGGCACGATCGTCGCCGCTGCGCCGACTGACCCAGCGCGGTCGCGTATTTTAGGCAAATTGAATCTTGGCCCGTTCTGAGCGATGGCATGCCCCAGCAGTAGGTCGCGATTGCCCGTCAATCCGATCAAGATCATCGTCAGTGACGTCGCCTCATTGCTCCTCGGCTTCGATCACCTCATTGGTTCGACCGGCATAAATTGAGGCGTGACGCCAAACCCGCCGCCGGCCGATGCGATCCGGACTTCAACGGGTCAGAACGAGGGCCTCCTCCTCGTCGCGCTGCTTGCCACCGTACACTGCTGCAACGCTGGCTATGAAGGCGCCGACAACCATCGACAATGCGCCTATAAGTGCGAAGGACGCAGTGGCTTTCCTTGCTGTATCGGCCGCCTGCTTGGCCTTGGCCTTGGTGTCGTCGACTTTGGCGATCACCGCATCCACTCGAGCCTTCGCATCGGCCTCCGACAGGCCTGTGCGGGCGGCGACGAGTTGCGCCAGATAGGCCTTGTCCTCAGGCGATATCTGGCCATTTGCCGCCCCCGCCAGCAGGATTCGCGTCGCCTGTTCCGTAGCGGTGGCGCCGTTCTGTTCATTGGCGGGCGCTGCGGCGGGGGTCGCCGCGCGGAACAGAGAATCCACAAAATAGCCGGTCCAGATGCCAGAAGGTGGGGCACCTGTCGTAGCCGCATTGGCGGCTGCTGTCGTTGCCCCCGTCGCGGCGCCTGACGCCACGGAGGATGCAGCCTGCACACCCGTGCCCAGCGCCGCCGAAAGAGCCGAGCCCAGCACGCCGGCAACAAGCAATGTTGCCAGCGCCCACGCAAGGAAACCGTGCGCGGTGTCACGAAAAAAGACTTCGTCGGTGTGGACATTTACCCACTTGGTGCGCAGCCGGCCGGTGAGATAGCCGCCTAAGCCAGCTGATAGCCATTGAACGACGACAAGCCAGGCAGCCGCCGAAACCGCGAAGGTCGTGGTCGAAGCGCTCGCTCCGGTCCAGGGCGAAACCATGGTCAGTCCTAGACCGGAGCCGACCAGCATCAGAATAACCGTCAGCGTCGAGGCCGCGAAAGCGCCCGCGACGATCGGCCCCCAGCTGACGGCCGATGAGGATGACTCAGTGACCGGCGTGATGTCTGTCGATGAAACCACGGTTCCCATTTTCACCCCCTACCGCGCAAGAAGCATAATCAGAATGATGATTGGGATCGGCACTCCAAGCAACCAAAGCAAGATACCTCGACCCATAACTACCTCCTTTAAAAGGTGCTGAGACGAAGTAACAATTCTCCATGAAGGTTTTCGTTCCAAAGCTGCCGCTGGGCATTATGCGGCAACTCTCCTGCGCGAGACTGGTCCAGGCACGCAAGTTACCCGGCTGACGGCAAGCGGTGCGTTGTCGTGGAATCTGCCCCTCGATACGTGCGGAGTTTACCGCGCCTGTGTTGCGCCGCCTTGTCGAGAGCCTTTGCTGGGCCCGTCATTGTTTTGGTGGGCAATAAGACTCAATCGTTTGGAAAGTTCCAGGGGCTGAGGCTGTTCAGGAGGTTAGGCATAATAGAAAGGCTGTCCTGCGCGGACCGCGTTACCCATAGCCGCCATCGCATTCGGCTCGTAGGCAGCGATCGCGAGAAGTTCCCAGGTAGGAGTTGGGACACGCCGCAGGCACAAACTAACGTGCCTTCGTCACCGCCCTATCGTGGTTTCGCGTAGTGAGGTTGCGCGAGCTACTCGCGCACGGTTACCCGCGATGTCGCTGAGACCTCGGCAATGGAATCAATATCGACAGTGACAAGACCGCATCCGTCGATACGAACGGTGACTTTGCCGTCCTCTAGATCGACGCGCGTGGCGAAACCACTGATTTCGACTTTCTGGCCTACCTTGGCCTTCTGCGGCGTGTCGATGGCAAGCGGGAAATTATAGGTCGGCACACTAACGCTCGAAACGCCGTCCTCCATCACCTTCAGGATGGTGGCCGATAGCGTGATCTCATCTCCGACTTTCGGTTTTCGCGCCATTCAAATCGCTCATGATCGTGATTGTGATTGAAACATGCAACTCAGCTGAAATGTTCCCGACCCTGCTCACTGCCATTGGATTAATCGAGTCATTGCTAAGTTTTACTCAAAATGCCATCGCTGGATGTCCCCTCAAGCCCCAGCAAGCCGACGCGGCCTGCGTCCCCAAAGGTTTAGAGCGTGCCGGCTTCCCTATCGCGCCAGCACACCTTGTGGGCTGCGCGAAGGCGTTCCACACCGGTCGGCCAAGCCCGTTCCCTCAAGGGCTAGAAGCCTCCGCACGACGACGACCAGTAGCTGAAGAGGACGAAAAGCCCCGCCATAGGAGCGAGCTGCGCCGAACTCTTGAAGCGGTCAAATCCATGAGGTTTAGACCCTCGTGGGTTGTATGGGAGCCGTCTGCATCAGGCTTGCCTAAGTGCGCGCCCTGGCCGTCATGAAACGTCAGGCGAGGCCGTCTCCGGTCAAGCTTTTCGCTAGCAAGACGTTGCTAAAATATACGTTATCCACGCCGGAACCAGGTGGTCAAGCGCACGTTGCTTCGTGCAGTCACGACAAGCTTGTTGACCTAAAGGAGGTTAAAATGAGCATGAAACTTCTCGTTGCTGCAATCGCGCTCGCATCGATGGGGGGTGTTGCGATGGCTGGTTCCACAACCGGCACATCCGCGCTCGACGATCCTGCCAAAATGTCGCCGTTCTTCACCGATGCCGGTATGAAGACATTGAGGTCCGAAAAGGATTTCAAGACCGCGTGGACGGCCATGAAACCCGACGAACGAACGGCGGTGTTGAAAGACTGTGGCGACACCACGCTTAACAAGGCGCATGCGGAATTTTGCGCAATGGCCAAGAAGATGGGCAGCTAAAATAGCGCTGCCAACCACCGAAGACGAACATTAAGTCCGGCTTCGGTGGCCGTGAATGGATGGCGTGCTTCGTCGGCGATTGCCCAACGCCTTTGTTCCTGCGTCGCTGTTCAAGCCGATTGAGTTGCGAGACTGATCGGCAGCATCACCATTGAGATGCGCGACAGGGCTCGCTGGGGTGTAAGAGCCGAAAGTGGATGAGCAGTTACCTGTTCCACGCGGTCGGACGCAGCCACCATGCTGATCGCAGCCTGACCATTTCGAAAGGATAGCGCCTCGACGACCTGCCTTGCCTCTGGGGCGGGAGATCTGGGTCTTCTCGGAACATTAGGCATTTAGCGAAGTTTGGTTGGACGGCTCGCTCTTGGGGCCAAAACGATGGCCAGGCGGGCTTTGGGAGGAAGCTATGATCGATGTCACGCCTTCGCTTCACGTCTGTCGCCGCCGGGCACTGCAAATTGGCCTGGGAGCAACCCTCGCTTCGACCATCGGCCTTGCTCCGGCTTCGCCTGCTTTTGCGCAGGATGGCGTCAAGGACGAAGACATTTTCCGCTTTGCACTCAACCTCGAATACATGGAGGCGGAATACTATCTTCGGGGTACCACAGGAAAAGGCATCGACGATTCAGATGCCGGTTCCAAGCCCGGCGATGTCGTTGGCGGCAAACAAGTTTCCTTCGAAACGCCCGCGCTCGGTGAATTCATGCGGGAAGTCGCGGAAAACGAACTTGCCCATGTTAGGTTTTATCGCAAGACGCTTGGGTCGGACGCCGTCGACCGGCCGGCAATCGATTTTGATGCCGGCTTTGCTGCAGTCGCGAAGGCTGCGGGCCTGAGTGCGGATTTCGACCCCTTTGGCAACCAGATGAATTTCGTGCTCGGCGGCATGCTGTTTGAGGATGTGGGTGTAACGGCCTACGCTGGAGCGACAACCGTTCTAAAGAACAAGCAGTTCCTGGCTGCTGCAGCTGGTATTCTCGCGGTCGAAGCTTACCACATGGGAATGGCGCGGTCTTCGCTCTATCGCATGGGCGAGAAGGCCTGGAAGGCTGCCAATGCCATTTCCGACGCGCGGGACAAGATCGACGGGCCTGACGACAAGGACCAAGGCATCTATGTCGACGGCAAAGCCAACTTCGTTCCTTCGACGCCAGACGCGATCGCCTTCACAAGAACACCGCAAGAGGTGCGGCGCATTGTCTATCTGACTGATCAACCCGGAGTGAGCAAGGGCGGTTTCTACCCAAACGGGATGAACGGAACGCTCAGGAGCACTTAAATGATGGAACCTGTCGGACACGCAGAACCTGATTGTCGTCGGCAGATATCCCCTTCATCTGTTTTCGTCCCCATGAGAATGCGATGAACGTCAGCAGCGAAGCGACGAAATCTCTGTGGGCTCTTGACGCCAGCTTGCCCACCGCTCCCCGTCTTGAGCAAAACGAGAAATGCGACGTGGCCGTGATTGGGGCTGGCATCGCCGGGATTTCGGTTGCCTACGAACTGGCGCTGGCGGGACGCAAAGTGGTGCTCGTGGATCGTGGACCCTTGCTCGGCGGCATGACCTCGCGCACGACCGCCCATCTGGCGCCCATCTGCGACGACGGGTTGAGCGCGCTGGTCGAGATGCGTGGCGAAGCTCTGGCGCGCGGCTTTCAGGCAAGCCAGCGAGCCGCGGTCGACCGGATCGAACAGCATGTCGCCAGCCTGGAAATCGACTGCGATTTCCGGCGACTGGAGGGGTTCCTTTTCCCCGCCGCATGGATGGACGAGAAGGACGCCGCCAGACGATGCAACGAAGAGTATGCGGCTGCTGCAAAGACGGGCGTCGAAGTCGAGCGTGGGAAGGGCGTGCCGCTCAAGGGTCATGAATCGGCGCCCGTCCTGCGCTATCCGGGCCAGGCCACTTTCCACCCGCTGAAGTACCTGCGCGCCCTGCTTGCTGATTTCAAGAAGCGAGGCGGCAAGGCCTTCGCCGACAGTGCCGTCGTCGAAATCAAGGAGGGGAAGCAAATTCGCCTCAAATGCGACAGCGGCTCAACCATCACGGCTTTGAACGCGGTGTTTGCAACCAACTCTCCGATCAACACTTGGGTCAAAATCCACAGCAAGATGGCGCCCTATCGCACCTATGCGATGGCTTTCGAGATCGCCGGGGGAATTCTCCCGGACGCGCTCTACTGGGATATGGACGACCCCTATTATTACGTCCGCCTCAGCCGCGGGTCTGGTAAGACCGACTGTCTCATTGCGGGCGGTCGCGATCATAGATCGGGCGAGACGGACGATGGCGAGGCGCGCTTTGCGGCGCTCGAGGCCTGGATCAGAGCGCTGGTGCCCGATCTTGGTGGGGAAAGAGCGAGATGGTCAGGTCAGGTTCTCGAAACCATTGATTATTGTGGCTTCATCGGCCGCAGCCCCGGCGACGGCAACGTCTTCATCGCCACCGGCGACTCCGGCCAGGGCATGACGCATGGTGCATTGGCCGGGCGCCTGATCCGCGATCTGATCGTCGACGGATCGAATCCCTGGGAAGCCGTCTATGCTCCCGACCGGACACCGCCAGCTGCCTTCACGCATTACATCAATGAGAACCTCACGACGGTGAAAAATCTCGCCGGTTACTTGCTACCCGGCCAGATCAAATCGGCCAGGGATCTCAAGCCCGGCGAAGGCGGCGTCCTTCAGGACGGCTTGAGTAAATTCGCCGTGTGCCGCGACCGCGCCGGCAAGTTGCACAGGCGGTCAGCCACTTGCACACATCTTGGCTGCATCGTGCACTGGAATTCCACCGAGCAATGCTGGGATTGCCCTTGCCATGGCTCGCAGTTCGCGCCGGACGGGACGGTACTTAACGGCCCAGCGACCCGATCTCTGGTTCAGCCGAAGTCATAATGCCAAACGTCAGAGGCGGATCAGCCGGACGGCATAAGCCAGCTTGTTGTGGCGTGCTCTTTTTGCTGGTGGACAAGCCGTGTTTCGCCTAATGGCACTGGGCTGCATGCCCCGCATTCTCGGGCAGCGAAGGCCCGGTATGTCGAGCCGGTTTTGTTCGAGCAATCCCTCGCTGGTCTGTTCGAAATTGCTCGTCCGATAGTAGCCGCATTTCGGATTGATCGGGGGCCTGGATTGCGAATGTAACCCTTGGCCCTTACCGACGGCGCATGGAAGAGCAGCTGGCGCCTTCGCTCGCACCCTTGCACGCCCTAAGACCAAGCAGACAGCGCCAGCGTTGGAGCCTTCGATGATGCTTATAGTCGGCACTGCGGCGGTTTTCGCCGCAAACCTCTTCCGTTCTTTCAGCGCACGATCCGCCGAAAGACCGCCGGTATGTCAGACAAGGTCACGATGCGCTGCCGTTGACCAGCGGCGTATGCATCCTAGTTGCAGTCATCCGCGTTCGAGAGGAACATTCCGTGCATCCTGGCCTCTGGATAGCATTCGTCGGAACGGTCATCGCACTGCAAGTGCCACCGGGGCCGGACAGCATGCTTGTGATGGCGCGCGGAATTGCGCAGGGCCGTGGAGTTGCGCTGTTCACTGTGCTCGGGATGACCGTCGGAGCGGGCATGGTGCAACTGCCCCTTATCGCGCTTGGCCTCACTACTCTCATTAGAGCTTCACCGCTCGCGTTCGCTGCGCTCCAATGGATGGGAGCGGCCTATCTCATTTGGCTCGGGCTTCGGCTGATTTTCACAGCCGCGCATGTCCCTGCCCAGCACGATGGGAGGTCGCCCGGGCACCTTGCGGCGGCAGGCGAAGGCATGATCGCCAATCTAATCAATCCTTGGCCCATCACTTTCATGGTTGCATTCCTGCCCCAGTTCGTGGACCCGCATGGAAGCTCGATTACGCTCCAACTCTTGTTGCTGGGCGCCACTCAGAAATTGTCGGGCGTACTCGTGTTAGGAACTTATGCCATGGCTTCGGGCAGCATAGGGACGTGGATCATGGCGCATCCCCGCGTAAGGCGGTGGCAGCAGCGGATCGCGGGCTTCTTCATTGTCGGCCTCGGGCTCCGAATGGCCTTTGGTGGTGGAGCAAGCCATTGAATCTAACGCTGTCGAATTGCGCCGGAGACCCTACAGGGGGAGGAACATCTTCTCTTCGCCTCGAATCTCTTGCGGGCCTCCTGAGCGGGCATGTTGCCTTCCACAGCAGACAAGCAGGTTTCCACCGCCTGTTTCCTTAGGGCCTTAGGGCCACGCCTCGTACACTTCAGGAGATGCTCGGAGGCACCTTCCGCATGACTGACCCGAAGCGGATGCCAGGTTTGTCTGTCCTGACGTAGACCGGAGGTTGAATCAATGCAGAGCCGTCAGGGCTCTCTGAGGACGAAGAGCACGAATTGATCGTGAAGCGTCGCTCGGTCCATGATGATCTCGACCAATTCCGGTCGGTCTCTCGTAGGACGGGCCCGGCCTTATGAACTGCGGCGATGGACAATGCTTGCCAACCGGGATGAAACGCATCGCCGCCTCGACCAACTCGTTGGCGGTGGCCACGGGCTCGCAAACTGCTTGAAGCCTCATCGCTCCTCCCCCCAAGGGAGAAACCTAAGTGGTCTATGGTTCACCAAACGAAGATCAAGTTTGGATGTATCAAGCCAAGAGGCCGGGTGAATAGGGACCGACGCGACCTCCGTCGCGTCTTTGCGTTTGCACTTACATTAGCTTTAGAGCACATTAAAGCAGCCGGTGAAGTACCCCGTACCGGTTAGGCTCGCGCCAGTCCCCCAGACCCCTCGACGCCGGGCCGCTCGGGTGACAAGGCACATTTCCGTTTTGCCTAGTCTCGCCGCCGCTTCTTGTCGCGCAAATTGAGAAGCTCGACCAGATCATCAGCCTCTTCGACAGGCATGTCGATCAACGGAACGCCCAACTCGACGGCAGGCATGCCGGTGAACACGTCGATGACGTCCCACGTGCCTTCAGGCGTTCTTTCCATGTCATATCGTCGCGTCATCGGGGCAGAGCGTTCAACGCTGCGTATCGTCCGGCTGGGCATCGGGTCCTTTTTCATCAAGTTCATCGGCCAATGAAGCAATGTTGGGGGGCAGCTCGGGCTCCACCTGCCAGTTTAAGAGCTTGCGCAGGTGCCGGCGCAGGATTTCCGTGCCAATCCAGCGCCGCACGATTTCGGCAATAGCCTTCTGCCTTGATCGATCAAGTTCTGGCATGTTCGGAACTCTCGGAACTTCGTTTACACGCCGAACTCACCCACCATGGAATGGTTCCTGCCGCTGAAACATTGCCGCTACCGCTACCCTTGGCGCCGGTCGTTCGTCGATTTCACATCGAAGACAGGTGACGCAGCCTTTTTGCGGAATGGTGGGAAGTCTGGGTTGTCGAAGCGCGCGTTACTGTTTTGCATTGCATGGTCGAGCTCGCCGCCAACCAAGATGACAATGGAAGAAATCCAGATCCAAATCAGGAAACCGATGATCCCGCCGAGCGAACCATAGGTTTCATTATAGTTTCCGAAATTGCCCGCATACCAGGAGAACAGAAACGATCCGACCAGCCAGCCGAGTGCCGCGACGGCGCTGCCCCAACTTATCCAGCGCCATGGCGCTCTCTGCCGGCTCGGACCGAAACGATAGAGGAGGGCGAAGCCGAGCGCGACGATTGCAAGCACCACAGGCCAGCGCAGAATTCGGATGAGCAGGTCCGTCGCCCCAGACAGTCCGACGAACGACAACAGGATTGGGACCGCCACGGCAGCGCCGATTGCCAGTAGCCCCAGGACGATCCCGCCCATCGTGAAGGCCAAAGAAACCGCATTGATGCGGAAGAAGCCGCGTTTCTCCTTCTCGCCATAAATTATATTAAGGGCATCGAAGAGTGCCTTAACGCCGGCGTTGGCACTCCACAGCGAGGCGGCAAGACCGATTATGAATGCCAGCCCAAGAGTTCCGCTTCGCTGCGAGGCGATGTGCTGCATCTGGTTGCGGATAACTTCCAGTGCCCCGGCGGGTAGCAAGCCTGAGATGCGGTCGAAGTGTGAGGCAATAGTCTGCGGATCGGCGAACAATCCGTAGACGGCGACCAGTGCGGCAATGGCAGGGAAAATGGCAAGGATGGTGTAAAAAGCGATTCCCGCAGCAATGGCAAGCACGCGGTGTTCTGTGATGCCCGTCTTAACGCGAAGAAGGATGTTCCTCCAACTTGCGAACGAGCTTGCCGAAGAATTAGTGAGGCGCTGCTGGCCAGCGTCACTGTTTTCCTCATGCACCGGCGTAGCAGCTGGAGCGGCGTATCGACGTGGTGAGAATCCGAACGCCAGCAGAACCAGAGTAGCCGCAGGAACCCAAAATGGAGTGAAATCCCTCTTGTGAAGGGAGCGGTTCTCCGGCTGGCCGGTGGCAGTCGTTGTCATCACCCTGCTTTGTCGTGCTCTTCGTTCGCCTGCGGTGTGCGCGCGGTGTTTTCTCTTGAGGCTGCTTTGTTGGCCGTGTCTGGCTCTGCCGCTGCCGCGGGCACGGCCGGCCTTGCTGGCTCCTTTCCTTCTTCTTTTGTCTTAGCGGCAACCTCTTTCTCGCCGGACGGAGTGGGTTGTTCAGTACCATCTCCGGACTGGCGATGTCGGCCGGGTTCCGGACTGCGTGGGTCTTCTGTCGCACCGCCTGGTTTATCGCGTATCAGGTGATCTTCCACTTCCGAGGGCGGCAAAGCCGCACCGATTGCCGCGCCGACTGCCAGGCCGATGCCCGCCAGGACAAGCGGCTCATTGCGGCAGAAATTCAGCAGGCTCTGAGTGGTCGATGCGAGGCCATGGCCGAGGCTTCGTGCCGAACCGCCGATCGCCATCGCTGTTCGGCTGGTGCTGTCGGCCACCGCGTCATAAGTCGAGGATGCCGTCCTTGAGACAGATGCTGCCGCCGATTGAGCATTCTCCCCAGCGGCTGCGCCCAGGCGCCCAGCTGCATCCCTAATTTGGGAACCGGCCGCCGCACCAGCTTCCGTGACTGAGTCGGCGACGGCCCCAATCTTGTCACTCATCCGGTCCAGGTCGCTGCCTTCGGGCTTGGGGCGTGCGCCAATGTCGGCGGCTCTGCCGTTTGCCGGGCCAGCGCACATCAGCCAAGCGATTCCGGCTCCGATTAAGGTGACGGGCAGCGGATTTCTTGCCATCTGATGGCGCAGGCCACGATAGAATTCACCGGCATCGCCTCGACCGGCGTAGTCGCTGAACTGATCCAGAATTTGGCCAGGCGTGACGCTGGCCCTCAGTTCGTCAAGTGTGTCCACGAGCTGCGAGCGTGTCCGCTCCGTCTCGCGCTCAAGCTGCTCTGTGTAAGTCATGGCGATGCCTCGCTTGTTCTTTTGCAACGGATGCGTCCCGCTGAAGCTGGTGAATGGTCTTGTCGGGCATCATCGTTTTGATTTTGAGCCGGTTCATGCCCACGAGAAGGAAGATGAGACCCAACACCAAAGCTATGCCGCCCACGATCAGGGCGGATGCGGCGGCTGTGGTTCCAAGTGCCGGCGCCAAAGCGGCGACGCCGGCCTGAAACAGTATGACCAGCGCCGGAATGAGCAGCACAGCGCCGCCAATCACAAGGCTCAATCCGGCCGTAGCACGGCCTATGTTCTCCGAAATCTCGCTGCGGGCAAGTTGTCCTTCTTTTCGAAGCAGGGTCGTGAACTGCAACACGACATCCGAGAATATGTCCGGAATGGACCGGCTATGTCCGAGAGTTGTCATTTTCTTCTCCTGTCAGGGGTGCGTTCCGCCGTGCTTCTGAGGGCCGGGAGACCTCTTCAGAACCCGCGCGAGAGTGATCCCTGCCAGAATGGCTCCGCCGAAGAACGCCGCAGGCTGAGTGTGTGCGAAATCGCCAAGGTCTTTAACCAGATCCTCGACTCTGCGCTTACGCAGTGCAGCGGCTGTGCCTTCCAGACGTGACGCGGCGTCGTGAACGTAGTCAGCACTTCGTGGAAATTGCTTCTCCAGCTCATTTGCAGCGCTATGGATCGCGTCAGCCATCTCGTCGATCCGCCCGGCGCCAGCTTCCTTCTGTTGCTCCGCCGCTTGGCGTGCATGCTCTTTCATCTCATTGGCCTGGACCATGTTAGTCTTCCTCGGTTCGGTCGTCGCCCTCGGCGACGACCGGTTTATTACGTTGAGCTTAACTACGATCGGGAAATTGAGTTCCGGCCGACTGGAAAAAGTCATTGGCCGTTGCCGGACAGCAGTTCACTCAGGGGACTCGGCGGCTCTGCAGTCGCACTTGAGAGGCGCTGCTAACCACTGGTCGAGGGAACCGCGTCTCAACCAATGGAGCGTCCGAAAGCAAGTTGACCGGCCCTCTCACGCGCTGCGCCTCCTGAACCACGGCTGAACGCCACCTTCAGCATTGGTTCGAATTGCATCTCCTAAAACGAAGCCGTTCAAACTCGCGGTCCCGTCCGCCAAAGGAGACGCTCTCATGATCCGCAATTCTTTCACCGCAACCGCGCTCGCCGCTCTTATCGGCATTGCCGTCGCTGCCCCGGCCATGGCCAACGACGTGAGCATCGAGCAGTATGGCTGGTCCAATTCGGCTGGTGGCGCCCAGAACGGCTTCAAGAACCGTATCCGGGTTTACCAGGACGGCCGCTTCAACACGGCAATCGGCCAGCAGCGCGGCCGCCATAACCTTTCGGCCATTGGCCAGCAGGGGATCGGCAACTACGGCGCCACCTATCAAAATGGCAATCGCAACGTCGCAGGCGTCGCCCAGTTCGGCTCCAATCACACCACCATCCTGACCCAGGACGGCAACGGCAACATTGCTGCCGGCGTGCAGGTTGGCCGCGGCTGCAATGCCAATGTCAGCCAAGGCGGCAGCGGCAATGTCGCCGCTTTCGTTCAGGCCTGCCCATAAGCAGCACCGGCTGGGCGGCCGCGGAAACAGTCCGCGGCCCACGAATGCCAAGGAGACGAACCATGCCAAGCATCGTCAAACTTCCCCGTAGCGTCATGACCGCATTCGCCCTGCTTCTGATCCCGGCCGGCGCTTTGGCGACCATGGCCACCGCCGGCCAGTCGCTCGGGCCGGTGCGCTGCGAGATCCGGGCTACCCAGGAAGGCGGCATGGTCTCGCTGGAGGCGCTCGTCCATGCCGACAAAAGCGTCAGCGGCACCTATTCCTTCCATGTTGAAAGTGCCGCTCGCACCGGCGGCACCAATATCGAGCAGGATGGCGCCTTCAGCACAGCGCCCGGCAAGCCAGCTACGCTCGGCGCTGTCACGCTCGACGCGAAGGGCGGCGTCTATGACGCCAGGCTCGAGCTGACGGTCGATGGCAAGAGCATCAGCTGCGCCGAGCGGCTCGGCGGCGCGACCTGATCGGATCGCCAGATTTACGAAAAGGGCGTCGGCAATCGACGCCCTTTTTCTATGTACGTCAGGCCGGGAGAAAAAATGACTGAACGACAGCTGAACGAAGGATTCCGGGAGGGTTCAGCCACCAAATGAGAAGGTTGGCCAAGACCGGAGCAGCCGGAAAATGGAGACCAAGATGACCCGGAATACATTGAAAACTCTTGCCGCCGTTCTCGTTGCCGGCAGCATCGGCCAGGCGGCGCTGTCCGCACCGGCTTACGCCGGCGGCTGGGTTTCGGTGACATTTGCCCCCGGCAACGTCCGCGACGCTGGCGCCCTGGCGACTGGACTGCGCTTCTATTCGCTGTATCGCGGCGTGCATGGTGCCAGCATTCGTCAGTCCGGACACGGAAACGCAGCTGGCATCGGACAAAACGGTCGCGGCAATCTGGGCATCATCCAGCAGGAGGGCAATGGCCACTCCGCCACGCTGCAGCAGAATGGCAATGACAACGCTTACGGCATTTTCCAGTTCGGTAGGACCACCGACGCCAACGTCGGGCAGAACGGCAATGGCGGTGGCGGTGCCACCTTCAGCTACGGCTGGTAACTGCCGGCGACGAGCCATGAAATTTAGGGTTCCCGCTGGGAACGACGTATAAAGCGAGCAAATTTAGAAATGTAATGGCCGATTGCGTGGAACGCCCGTATAAAAGAATGAGAGAGAAGTCGGGACAGCCGAAGTGCGTCAATCGTAAAAGATCTGCTGAAGCGCAAAGGCTGATCAGGACCGGTATAGTGCGAAACACAATCCCGAAAATTTGTGGGAAATGGAAGAAAACCCGAAACCAGATTTCTTCCGCAGCTGCATTTGCATTCCTGCCCCAATCATGCGGCCTCGCGCTTCCGCCTATTTCCAGACAGAGCCTAGGCAAAACCGCCTATTGTGGTCGGGCCGAATTTCAAACTGACCCACTACCCAGCCTTGCGCTCCAATGACAACACGGCTATATATCTGGATATAAGCACGGAGGCACGCGATGAGCAACAGTGCGCAGAAGAGAGCGATCGACAATTATCGGTCCCGCCTGACCGAGCGTGGCATCGCGCGGTTTGAAATCCAGGCGCTCGACGCCGACCGCGATCTACTCAGGAGCCTTGCCCGGAAGTTGACGGAGGAGGGGCCGGAAGCTGGCCGGCTTCGCCGGACCATACAGCAGGCAGTAGCGGGTGAACCTCCGAAAACGGGCGGTATTCTCGCCGCATTGCGTCGCTCGCCTCTGGTTGGTGCCGATCTCGACCTCAGCCGGCCGCGAGAAGAGGGGCGTAAGGTCGACCTGTGAGGCGCTACCTCCTCGATACCAATATCATCAGCAATGCCATAAAGCAGGAGCCTTCAGAATCGCTGCTGGCCTGGATGGGAACGCAGAACGACGATGACCTCTTCATCGCTTCGCTAACCGTTGCGGAAATTCGCCGCGGTATTCTGGAGAAGCCGCGCGGTAAGAAACGTGACGCACTGGACAAGTGGTTCTCTGGGTCGGAAGGGCCGCAGGCTCTGTTTGCCGGCCGCATCCTATCGTTCGACGACAAATCGGGGCTGATTTGGGCGCAACTGATGGCAGAAGGGAAAGCGGCCGGCCGGCCGCGTAGCGCGCTCGACATGATCGTCGCCGCCGTCGCCAGTGCGAATGACTGCGTGGTCGTGACGGATAACGAAAAGGACTTCGCCGGACTTCAGATCGTCAACCCGATACGCGGAACGGTCTGATGCAGCGGCGGATCAAGGAATGCATGATGTCTTCGCTGATGCCGTCGGCGAAGTAGCCCTGCTCGGTGTCGCCATTTTGGCGAACGGCAGGACGGCGATGGAATGCTTTGCCGGCGTTGACCCTGCCGGCCGGCTCGTCGAGGGTTCCGACATAGCGATCGCCTTGGTCCCGGCGCTGCCGACTTGCAGCGAATAGACCACGATCGGCTCGGCGAAATTATTGAGTTGTGTGCTGTGGAGATCGCGGACCGAGAGGTCGAGCGTTGCCTTGACCTGCCGATAGGCATCCTCGGAAAGGCAGATGGCGCCGGGCGCCGCCACGCCCGCAGCACACGGCATCCAGACTGCGGAACCAACCAGCGCCCCATCGCCGGCCACTTGATCGCCCGGCCGTTGTACACGGTGATGATCGAGCTCTCGCTCGGCCGCCGCCTCTGGATATGGCATTGCAAGGTCGCCACCGTGCCTGGCGCCGGGCCCGATTCCCTCGCGAATGGCTTTCTCGGAGGGGCGCAAATACCATTACCACAGCCGGTTGTCGGGGGAATGGTTTCGGGGACCATCGTTGCCGGATATGACGCAAGAGCCCGAAACCACTCGAAATTGCGATGCAACTCAGGCCGCCATTGTCAGCATTTCTATCCCGTGCTGCTGCATTGCCGCGCCGATCCGCGCGAAGTCGGGCTGCGTCTGCGGCTCGGCCGTGCCGATGTCGCGGAAGAAGACGACCATAGAAGTTTCTATGAGCACGAGCATCCGCACCGGGTGGCTGCTGTCGTTTGAGTAATTATGCGGCTCTCTGGGACCGATACGCACCGAGGTTCCGGGGCTCGCGACCGTCACCTCGGGCGGGCCGCCCTCGGCAAAGTGGCGGACCGTGAGGTCGCCCTCGATTACATAAAATTGTTCGGGCGACGCGTGGCTGTGCGGCGGGGTGCCGGAGCCCGGCGGGACCTCGACCTCAATGAGTTCGAGGTTCGAGCCCACAAGGCCTCCCAGGAAGCGGATGCGATCGGCAACGACCCAGAGGGTCTGGCCGTCGTAGGGGTTGGTGACGTCAATTTTCATTACCTGTCTCTTTCATTTGCGATGTAACGTCCGCTGGAGAGTGGCCCGAGGTGACTGCGGACAGTATCACCTCAATTGCCCAGGATGCGGTCTCGCCAGCCTCGGTTCCGGTGAGACCGCCGTAGTCTTTCAGGACCTCCCAGGCAGAGGCCGAGAAGAGAAGATGGACTAGCGACTTGATTTTCTCGGCCTCGGCGGGCGGAAGGGAGGCGATGGCGGGAGCAAGTGCGTGAGCGAAATTGGCACGCCGCTTCGCCACCGTGCCTGTACGCATCTCGCGGCCGGTCCGGGAGTGTAGCGAGGAGCGGATCGCCGCTTCGTGTGTGTCGAACTTTGGGAACGCTTGTCGTGGGCCATCGACGAGGTCTTTTAGACTCTCAGGTGTCGCCGAGACACCTATCCGGGCATTCAGCCAAGGCCAGAAGGTGGCCAACAGGTCGTCCTTAGTCGCGAAGTGGCGAAACACGGTCCGCCGCTGCACTCCGGCCCTCAACGCGATGGCTTCCGTGCTGATCTCGTCCGCGGCGCTCGCCGAATCCATCAGTTCAAACAGTGCGATAAGGATCGCCTCGCGTGTCTCACGCGCTTTTTCCTCGCGCACGGGGCTGTTGTATGCACGGACACTAGACATGCGGCTCGTTCCAAATTTCACGACACTGCCTGTGTCATTAAATTTGACCCCTGTCAATTGATGGCACCATATGTGTCCTTAAATATCGCAGGAGTCTGTGAGTGGCTGGATTCCCAACGCCGGCCGAATGCGTTTGAGTCCCCGCCAGGCCAGTGCAACACAAGCCGCCGCGCGCCATCACGCCCACTGACGTGAAGGCGGCCACCGCTCGATTATTGGGTTGGGACCTTTGCCCTTCGTGGCGTAGTTTCATCCCGAGCTGGTCGCGCCTGCCGGCGATGCGGTCGAGATTTCCTCGGTGAGCTTGCCCCATTGTTCTTTCACCTTGCCTTTGACCTGCTTCCAATTTCTTTCGACGCGGTTCAGTCCATGGTGGCGAACTCCTTCGTTTCTCTCGTGGAAAAACGGTCGTATGGCCGTGGGGTTCAGCTACAACGCCGAAGAAGCGACGACCTCGATTGGAAGTCGATTTTCAATCAGTCTCGATGGAACATTAACAGTCCCTAAGGGTTGTGCGTGCGGCAGGTGCCCTCCATCGCCTGCTGAAGATCGGTGTTCTCTGATCGGCCCGCGCTCTCACAGAGGGCGCGGGCTTCAATTGCACAGGCGATGGTCGGAACCTACGTCGTCAGACCATAAGGCGCTGGCCATGGCAAAGGAGAACGGTGCCAAGGTGCGGGTCGAGGAGGTGAAGAAGCGGTAAGGCCCGTCTGGCGAGGCAACGGGAGTTCGCTAATAGTTACATTGACGGTATCGAGCAATATCTCGTGCTTGGACATTCCTGGGGAGCTCGGGCAGCCCTCGTGCCGGCCCGCAGGCATGCTCCACCCTGGCCGTGGTGCTGCTCTCCGGCTATCCGGCTCCGCGGCTCGATCTTGCGCTGGCCGCACTCCCGGCCCTACCGGTGATCGGCACCGCTCTCCGTCACACCTGCTGCCGCTGCTTGTGAGGCTGGCCTGGCCTTGGGCGAAATGTTGGCCGCAGGCCTGTTGTCGAAGGCTAGCGAGAAGAATATCGCCGAGCCGACCGGCATCGTGGCCGGATCTGGAGACCGGCTGTTCGACGCGCAAGCGGATGCACCACGCCTGCATGGAGAGATCAGTGGGTCTCTCCTTGAGATCGTTTCGGGCTTCGGCCACAGGGTTCGTAAGGGCGCCGCGGGTGGTGTTCGCGATAGTGGGCAAGATTGCAGGGCTCGTCGCCACAGCTCGAGACCGCCCGACGTATCGAGGGGGAGACGAGCGCCGCTTTCACAAAAATGGCATTCAAAAGACATGAGTGATCAACGTCCCGCCGACATGCAGTCCGTCCTTCGCCAGAACATACAGACTCTGGTCGACCACAGACGGCAACAGGAGGAAAACCAAGGCGTTCAGGTGCGAGTTGCTGGCGCCGTTTCGCGCTTCGCGGGAAGCATGACTTTTGTCTATTTGCATCTCGCAATTCTTGTAGCCTGGATTCTGGCGAACCTTGGCGCTATACCATCCATCCCAGCTTGGGACCCCACTTTTGTGATCCTGGCCATGGTCGCCTCCGTCGAGGCAATCTTCTTGTCCACTTTCGTGCTGATCAATCAGAACAGAATGGCTGAACACAGCGAGCACCGAGCGGAACTGGACTTGCAGATCAGCCTTCTCAACGAGCATGAAACCACGCGACTGATCGAGATGGTGGCTGCTTTGACGGCGCGTCTGAATGTCTCGACCCCCGCCGACAACGAGCTGCCGCAACTGGCAGAGAATATCGATCCCCAACATGTGATGAACCAAATTCAGCAAGCTTCTGGAGATCAGGGCAAAGGTTGAGCAAAACGAGGTCGCCGCCGCGAGTGATGCAGCCAGAGCATAGATGCGACGCGCATTGGCTACAATTCCGGACTGGGCTTCAGGCCCACCATCCTCTCTCCTTTGTACCATTCAACTACGATTTCGCCCAACCAAGTCAGTTATTAATAAGAAAAAGCACCGCACAAAGCCCAAGTTGCACCACAGCATGCCTCGGGAATTTGAGATCGGTGACGAGGTCGCGCTGACCAGTACGGTGATCACGATTCTCCCCAGCGGACGCGCTAGAGTAAGCATTTCTCACGGTTCTGTGGCCGATCCACAATGGCCTGCTACGCTACTCAGGCTTTGATGTGCTGCCACCCTTTGTCGCCTACATGCCGGGCCGCGTCGGCGACGATGGCCGCAAGGCCACCTGGAGGCCTACCGAAAGAGGCTCGAAGAAATCAACGACACGCCGCGATTATTCTTCCACGCCGCCGATGAGTACGGCAAGGACGAACGGCTGAAGCCTAGTGTGCTCGCACTCTCAGGTGTGCAGCGCAACGTTGATGCCGCCCGCCCGCTGGAAGGCCTTGTTTGTCGTCGACAGCTATAGATCACCAGTAAGACCGCATCGATGATCGAACGTCCGGTAAATGGGGTCCCTCACCTTTATCCAGCCGCGGAGCATCGCGGGGGCTGCTTCGCGCTGCCGGTGAGGTCGACAAAACGAAGAGCCAGAGGAGATTTGAAGCCCGCGAGAGCGGAAACAGCAAACCTCATCAAGGGTCGTCGTCTTGGTCGGCCTGACGATACCGGAAGTGATTGCGGGTGATCGTTAAAGTAGCGACCCTTGGCGAAAGCGGCTCGAAATGCAGCAAAGGCAGGCGGCACGTCCTCGAACTCGTAGCGTTTGCCGCTGGCCACAAACCATACAGACAGGATTCTGCTGTTCGGATCATGTTCCGTTTTGCGTATCGAGCTCGAAGGCATGAGCAGACTTTACACAATCCGCCCGCGTCACCAGTGGATGACGCGGGCCAGTCAGACTCGCGGCTCAGCGACTGATCAACAACCTTCCGTCGTCTTTTTCATCTGCCCTGGAGCAGCGGTCTTGGCGGCGGTATCCTGTTGCCCCGGAGCGGCCTGCTTTGCGCTGCCGGTCTGTTGACCGGGGGCGCAGGGCCTCGCCGAGTTCGGATTGGTCCCACCGGTGATGGTCGAGTCAGTGCCTTGATCATTGGTGCTCGGCATCGTTGTGGTGGTAGTCGTCGTGGACGATCCACTGGTGCTCGACTGAGCAAAGGCAAGGCCCGTTGACAAAGCCACCATGGCTAATGCGAAAAGAAGCCGTTTCATCTCGTGGTCTCCTGTCCGAAAAAATGCCCTTCAATTATCAAACAGCGAAATGAGAGCACGGTTCCTCCGGTGAAAAACAATCTGTCTGGCTAAATACGTTGCGAAGGCCATCTTCGGCAGGTGGACGCCGACGATCCTCGACCGCAACTTCGGAGTCATGCAGCGCGTCTCGCCAGGCTGAAAAGCAAGCAGCGCACCGGCGATGATGTCGAGCGTCGAACCTGATCATCCAGCAGTGTCGCTAGCGCCCCAACCTGCAAGTTCGAGGCCGGATCTTACTCGTTCCCGATCCTGGACACCCTCGAAGCGAAAATCTGCGACGATCGCCTGCACGGTCACCCACACGTCGCGCGGGCGGCCCGCAAGCAGCCGCCGGCGGATGTCAAGGTAGTCGTGATCCTCCAGGCTGCGCTGCCCCGCGCCGGGCCGGCGTCGTCGATCTTGCGATCGATCTTGGCGACGAGGTCTTCGATAAGGGCGATTTTCATGACCGTTCTCAGGTTAGTGTCCCGCAAGCATCGCAGCGGCAGGGCCCCGCGTCCTGAACGGGTGCTGATATTGTGCTGAAAATCGAATGTGGATGGCGCCCGCAACGATGATGTTGCGCCTATTTTGGAAAGCCTTGCTTGAGCTCGATTCGGGTGCCGTGAATCGGGCTTGTGTCGACGTTGCGATCGGCATGTGCCGGTTGGGCCGGCAGTTTCAGGATCAGCGGCATCTCGAAGGTAGCGGGAAGCGGCAAGACGATTTCCTTGCCTTCGCCATCGGAGGCGCATGCCAGCCGATCGATGATGAAGATTGACGGCCAGCGATGATGATGGCTCCGTCTCGCCAGGCGCGACTGTGACTGAAAGCATGCGGATCATGTCGTCTTCGTAAAGCACCTGGTGGTTGTCCGCCGCGGCCCAATTCCGCCGTCCTACGGCGGGGCGGAGCCTGCATAGGCGATTGTACGGAAGCTTGTTTGGGGTGTCCGATCAAGCCCGCCGCTAAAGCACCCTGTGCATTTGAGAAATGCTGCAACGCGCAATGTGAATGCAACATCCCCAGCCACTCCAAACTTATTCATAGGGGATATTAAGGCGGGGCCAAACCGAGTGTCGCACGCACTTGAAATCTCGAACGTCACTATCATGTTTGATGCGACAGATGACACAGGAGGTGCATATGGCGACTACGGCGGATAAGGTCGTTACTGAAGCGAGAGGCGGTGGTCTCCAAAGGGTGGAGGCATTGCTCGGCGGGTCTCTTATATTGTCGCGTCGATTGACCAGTGCCCTTGACGCGCATGATCTGCTGCTACTCGGTCTGCCGGGCTCGGCGCTAAACCACCTCGTCGGACAACTGGTCTTCATCAACAAGACAACATCGCTCGAAAAGGCGGTTGGCATGAGCCTGCGAACCTGGCAGCGACGCAAAGACGCTCCATCCAAGCCTCTTAGCCAGGAGCAGAGCGGACGGACTTGGAAATTCGCAGAGATCCTGGCGAAGGCGACGGATGTCCTCGGCACGCAGGCGGAAGCCGAACAATGGTTGGAGCGTCCGGCGATCGGTCTCGACCAGCGCCGTCCGATCGATCTGCTGGGCACTCCCGCCGGCGTGGAACTGGTCGAAGATTATCTCGAGCGGCTTGAATACGGCGTCTATGCATGACGGCTCTGCCGATAGCGCTCGGAGGAACGGAACTCATTGCGTGGCGACTCGACCAGCCCGTCTATGCCGCGACATGGAATAGTGGCGAAGGTGCGTTTCAGGAAGCTTTTGCCCTCGACACAAGGCTGCATCCCCCGGTCAGCAAATAACATCGGGGTGGGCGCGACCTTGCCTGGTTTTCGCCGGACAAGTTGGTGAAGCGGCGCGTCTCGCGATCGGCGGTATGCAACCCATGAGATACGATGGGTTCGGAAACTGGCCTCAACGGGAGTAACTGTTGGAATAATCCCGAGTGGGCAGCTTGGGTGAGCTTTGCGTTTCTCCCAGACGACGCCCCGGAACGGTAGTTCGGCGACATCAGCTCTACCAGCGGATCACCCCCAAAAATGCTGAATTTAAAGACTGATTTCTCAGGGTGCCATTCTATTTGCAATTTGCCGTCAGTTTAGCTGATCGCGGCGACGATCCAGCGTCGAGGCCGCCAGCGACTTTAGCCCGCCGATATCCAAGTCGACCGTCCAGTTGGCTCAGCTGAGAATGGCACCCGCTAGTAGTACCGTGATGAGAATTGACAACGGAACGGCTAGAAGACCGCACATCTCAAGGGTTTTGGTGTTTAGCTCCATCTTCGTCGCCTCGCGTCGTTGGCGTTGTCATTTTGACGCTAACGGGAAGTCATTGGAAGTGGTTCCGCGCGAGGCAGTCAGAGATGCAGTCCCTGCTGCATATTAGCAACACCTTGACGACCCTGGCTGGCTGGAAGCCCCATCGGCGTGCGTTTCCGTTGTCCGCTGCCCTACGGCGAATCACGGAGCTATGCATTGGGATCATGTCGGCCTCTTTGGCTGCTCAGATTGCAAAGCCGGCGGCCGCGATCTCCGAACCGGCTCGCCGACATTGTGCAATCTGATGGCGCCCTTGGGAAAATGACAAGCTGAACAATTAGTCCCGGCGGCCGAAACCTGTCCTATCTGTCAGGCGAATTCGGCGACAACAAACCTCCAGTCAAAACACCGTGGGAACGCAAATCCCATGTCCATTTTTGGCTTATGCGCCGGTCAGTCGCGGGTTGCCGGCCATCAGCTCGGTCGCCTTTCGTGCTCGGTGCTCATGCCCTTTCAATGCGCCCGAGGCAAGACGCGCGCAAGTCCGCCGCGCCTCAAGGCATAGCTGAGTCTTAACGGCGTCAGGTGGCGGCGGACTACGCTTTGGCTTTCCGCTTCGCAGCTGCCTTCTTGGCTGGTGCGGCGGGTTCAGACTTGCGGCCAAGCCCGATGGATTTCGCAAGTTGCGAGCGCTGAGCTGCGTAATTCGGAGCCGTCATCGGATAGTCGTGCGGCAAGTTCCATTTAGCGCGATAGGCGTCAGGCGTCAGGCCGAAATCCGTGCTGAGGTGCCGTTTCAGGGATTTGAACTTCTTGCCGTCCTCGAGGCAGATAATGAAGTCCGGCGTCACCGACTTCTTTGGATTAACCGCAGGAGTTTGCGGCTCGACGGCAGGCGCGACCGCCGTGCCAAGTCCGGCCAACGAAGCATGAACCGATGCTATCACGTCCGGCAAGCCGGTCACCGGCAACGGGTTGTTGCTGACATATGCTGAGACAATGTCGGCGGTTAACTCAGCTAGTTCGGCAGCGCTGTTATCAGTTTGGTTGGTCATCGGTTGGTCCTTTTGTCTGATTTATCCGCTCTTTATTGGTTGATGATCAATGACGCAACCGAGTTGCACCGGGTTTACCCGCTGAAACAGGGACTGGGCGAAACGCCTATTGATACCAACCAGATGCAACCTGGCATATGCAGCTTACTGAACCCTCAAGGCAAAATGGCCATGCTGAACCGCAGCGAAGACCTTAAGCACCTTCTCGGCACACGCATGTTCCACTTTTCGTCCATTTTCTTTTACTCGACAAGCCGCTCAAGGCTTCGTTCACGGCGCCTTCAGATCCGCGAGCTGGATCACCATGATCGGCGTTGTAGGCAGCGAGACTTGCGTTGTCGACAGCCCTGGAGACATCGTGGACTCTAGACCCTCTGGGTTGAAAAGCCGGAATGAGGGACTTTACATCGGCCACATCTTAGAGGATGCTGAAATATGCCATAGCATCTGTGGCACTCTTAGACTTCCGCGCATCGTGGATCGCCTGAAAACAACCTGTTTTCACGCGAAAGGGACGTTGGGCGCCACTCTACTTTTGAGCGTCTGAACAAGTTGGTACCAGGACACCGCCAGCAGCGTGCCCACAACTATCGCCTTGATGCACGCCGTCCGGCCATCTCCGTCGTCATCGCCGCGCTGGTCGCAGTCGCCGTAAGCACGCTCACCCAGAAGGGAGACTCAAGACTAAACCAGGTGAGGAAGATGCGACGCGCCGCAAAGGAGACGTTGATATCATAAGGGAAGGAAAGGCCATGAGACGTGCAACAGGGCTAGTCGTCACCAACAATGTCGACGATTCATCACTCTTACGCATCGACATCGGAGCAACCTTGGACCACGCTTGCAGCGGCCACTTGGAAGAGTTCGGATGGAACTCAAAGCCAGTCGACTTCTGTACTATTGCTGGCGCCGCTGGACCGTGAACGCTGGTCTATCGGAAGGAACCGTAAAATGACAAGATTTCTGGTTGCCGATGCCGCAGACAACTTCCAATTTTGGCCCAACCTCCTGCTCATGAAAGCATTCGGCTGCAGCTGCGCATTTCTCGCCGTTCTGTTGCTCACAACAGGTCCCACCTTCGCAGCGGATTCCTCCGTCGTCGCGCCTGGTGCGAAGTTGGAAAAATTGGGCGAAGGTTATGGATTCACCGAAGGTCCGGCAGCGGATGTTGATGGCAACGTGTTCTTCACCGACGACCCCAACAATCGGATCGTTAAGTGGAGCGCGGCAGACGGGAAATTCTCCGACTGGCTCAAGCCAGCGGGACGCGCGAATGGAACTTACTTCGACAAGGGCGGCAATCTCATCGCCGTCGCCCCCGATAAGGGCGAACTATGGTCCATTGCGCCCGACAAGAAGGTTACGGTGCTGGTGACGAACTTCGACGGCAAGGTGTTCAACGGCCCGAATGACTTGTGGATTCGTCCGGACGGCGGCATCTATTTTACCGACCCTGATTTCGATTCATATCACGATCGCAACACGCGGGTGGACGGCCAAAACGTCTACTTCGTCACGCCCGACCGCAAGACCGTTACGCGTGTCACGAACGACCTGAAGAAGCCCAACGGCATCATTGGCACGCCCGACGGCAAGTTGCTTTACGTGGCAGACTACGGCGCGAGTAGGACCTATGCCTACGATATCCAGCCCGATGGCGGGCTCACGAACAAACGCGTCTTCTGCAAACTCGGTTCTGACGGCATGACCATTGACTCTAACGGCAACGTCTATCTCACCCAGATTGGTGTGGCTGTATTCGATAAAATGGGAAAGAGGATCGAACAAATCGATGTGCCCGAGACGACGACAAATGTGACCTTTGGTGGCAAAGATAACGACCTGCTCTTTATCACTGCGACCGGAAGCGTTTACGGTCTCAAGATGAAGGTGAAGGGGGCCCGCTGAAGCCCGGTAGTGGGTCAGTTTGAAATCTAACGCCAGAAGCAGATCACATTCCGGCTTGATTGAACCTGTGCTCATTGGCGGAAAGAATCACGTCCATCTATACACCACGCGCCGAATCCGACATCGAAGCATGCTCTTTTCGTTCGTTGTTCATCAAGAACCAGGAGCGCACGCTAGGAACTTGGCAGCAATCGGCCTTGTTGTGACGCTGCGCGGCGGACACGCCGACGTCACAGCTACTGCCACGCCATTTTTCGAGAACTTGACGCACCCAACTAGATACGCGGGATTGGTCAATCTGATGCTCAGAAGCGCCGAAACGATGATCCGGCCGGATCGGCCCTCCGCGAAAGCGGACCGGAGGTCCCGCACGACGATCAAAAGGATCGCCGCGGTGAGCAGGTAGCGCAATCCAGCCAACAAGAACGGCGGCGCGCCCGCATCGAGCCCGAACTTGATCGCGGCCCAGGTCAGGCCTCAGATCAACGACATGACCCCAAACCGCACGAGATTGCGCATGCCGCCCCGATCAACGCAGGTTCTGGTCGTCGATCAAGATGCGATGGACTTCGATGCGCTCGGGCAGTTCGATCAGCAACTCCGCATCACGGTCGAGATGATGCACTTCGGTCGGCCGGCGCTTGGTGAAGGCAGACATCGCCTCGAAGTCCGGCCAATAGGAGATGGTGGTGAACCAGGTCTCGTCGTCCCGGTCCTCGCGGAGAAGCTGGACGCCGAGCGCCACTCTCTGAAGCGGCGGAATACCCTCTGCCCGCATGTAGAGCTCGTAGATGTCCGCGATGTCGCGACGAGTGCGGCCGCGCCAGATACGCGCAATGGTCGGCTTCGTGGCCATGACGGTCTCCTTGTTGAAGTGTCGTTCGCTCCGGAGATTAGCGCAGCATGCGCGAGAGAAAGTTGCGGACGAGGGGCAGGGCTTCGTCAAAATGCGTCTCCAGCAGCCAGTGCCCGGCGTCCCTAAGGAGATGCAGTTCGGCATTCGGCAGGTCACGGTAATAGGCGCGAGCCGATTCTTCCGGCATATAGCCGTCCTGCGGCCCCCAGATGATCAGTGTCGCAGGCTGGTTCTCACGCAAATAGGATTGGTAGCGCGGGAACCATTCGAGGTTTTGTTCAAGCTTTTCCATCAGCGCCACCGACACGGCCCGACGAACCGGCGTATCCATCAGTGGCCAATGAAGCTTCCAAAGGTCTGGCGGAAGGCGGCTGGCGATCTCCTCCGAAACCTCCCCGACGAACTCGTTGCGAAATCCTTCTTCGCTCACCGCCTCTTCAAGCGGACGATGGCTCTCGTCCGTCTTGTCTGCCCACCATGCCTTGATCGTCGCATATTTGGGACCAAGCACGTCCTCGTAGACGTCGCCGTTCTGGATAATGAGCGCCGCGATCCTGTCTGGATGCGCGATGGCGTGCCGAAGGCTGATCTGCGATCCATAATCATGGAGCCAGAGGGCGTAGTGCTCTAGTCCGAGCGCATCGGTCACGTCAGTGAGCACGTCGGCATAAGCATCGAAATCATACCCGAACCCGGCCGGTTCCGGCGTATCGCTGTATCCAAAGCCTGGCCAATCGAAGGCGACGGTGCGCCAGCGGTCGGACAAAGCGGGCATAAGCCGTCGAAACTGGAAGGAGGAGCACGGATAGCCGTGAGGTAGTAGCACGGCCGGAGCATCCTCACGGCCAGCCTCGCGGACAAAGAGGTCTCGATCGCCAACCCTAACGTGACGATGTCGCGTTGCTTCACCTTGCATAGCCATCTCCTCGGTTAGAATCATCTAAATGCACTTAGATGGGTCCTGTTCCAAAGAGATTGGTGCTTGGCTTGTTGCAGACCACGTCGAGAAAATGGTGGTTCCGCGAACTTCCGCTCCCTCCAAAAACGCGGTCTTATCAACGACTGACGCCATCGAGTAGTGATCGATCGGATGTGACGTTCGTAGCCGTTCGAGATTGCGGTCTTTGCCGATCAGCCAACCTCACTTGCTCCAACTACGCTGACCTCGCTGCTCGGTTATGAAGCATTCCCGGCTTAAGATGCCATCGCAGCAACATCTTCCAATCCTTGTGCCCCGCGACCAGCGCTATTTATTCAATGTGAACCCAGCTTCGAAAAGGCGGCTGGTCCCTTCGTGGCGCAAATCATGGAAATGAAGGTCATGGACATTCAGTTCTGCGCACCGAAGCAATCCCGGCCGTGCGGTAGGGCGCTTGCCTCCGTGTTAATCTCGGCCGGCGCGCTGGCGGCCATGGCCACCGCTGTCCCTCGGGCCGGTGCGCTGCAAGATCCGGCTACGCAGGAAGGCGGCATGGTCTCGCTGGAGGCGCTCGCCCATGCCGACAAAAGCGTGAGCGGCACCTATTCCTTCCATGTTGAAAGTGCCGCTCGCACCGGCGACACCAACATCGGGCAGGACGGCGCCTTCAGCACAGCGCCCGGCAAGCCAGCTACGCTCAGCGCTGTCACGCTCGACGCGAAGGCGGCGTCTATGACGCCAGGCTCGAGCTGACGGTCAATGGCAAGAGGGGAGGACCTCGACACGGTCTCGCCCCGGCCCCTGCTGTTCATCGCCGGCGACCAGGCTCATTCCCGGGAATTCAGCGAGCTGGCGTTCTCCAAGGCCGCCGAGCCGAAGGAACTACACTGAGTCAAGGGCGCGGGTCACGTCGATCTGTATGACCGTGTGAACCTCATCCCGTTTGACAAGCTGAAGTCATTTTTAGATCGGCACCTCAGCGCCTGAACCAGAGCAAGCTCTTGCGAGGCGATTGCTGCAGGATTGGGTCGAGCGCGGTCTCGACCGCGCGCACCTGGCCCATGAACAGACCGAGCGGAATGGCGACCGCGACGGCTGCTGCGAAGGCAATGCCGGCACGCTGCAGGCTGATGGCGATGTCGCCGAGCAAGGCGCCGCCGGCGAGCCCTTTCCACAGAGCGGCAGCGATCATGTCGATGGGCGGCAGCACAGCGGCATTCACCGACCCGGCGCTGCTCGCCACCTGACACAGCACCGGAAATCCGACGAGAACGCCATGGCGACAGGAAGCGGCCCGCGGTCAAATTGCCGAGGCGCAGCAAATCGACACCGATGTTAGTCCGGTCTCTGTGCATGCCGATGACGGCCGGCAGCTCGACGTTCTGCAAAAGTCATCGTCTTGCCCTTCGCTTCTGAGGATTATTCGGCGGCCAGCTCGGTCGAGGTGCTGATGTCCACGGGTTTTCGGGACGTCGGAGGCCAAGGTTCTCGCGCGGCGTCCGCCCTTCGTAAGCGGTGCGGAACAGGCCGCGGCGCTGCAGCTCCGGAATCACCAAATCGACAAAATCGTCGAGCGCGCCCGGCAGCAAGACTGGCGGCTGACGAGGGCGGCCGACATTGGCGGATTTGATTGCCGTCCGGCGGCGACTTAATGTCGCCGATTGCGCGCAGATGAAAATCGTATGGAGGAGGCGAGCCTTCGCGGACGGAGACATCAACAAGGTGCCACATACCCGATGTGACCTTGGCCCCAGATCCCAGTTTGACTAGAGTTAGCAGCATGCTGAACGCCATTCACCACGTCGCGCTCATCTGCACCGACTACGACCGGTCGCGACGGTTCTACGTCGAACTCCTCGGCCTCGATCTGATCCGGGAAGTCTATCGGGAGGAGCGGCAGTCATGGAAGGCGGATCTGCGGATCGGATCGGTCCAACTGGAATTGTTCTCCTTCCCCGCACCAGCGATGCGGCCATCCCATCCAGAGGCGACAGGCCTGAGACATCTGGCATTTGCCGTAGCGAATCTTGATCCCGTAATTAAGCGGCTGGAAGCCGTAGGCGTTGCCGTTGAGCCAATCCGGATCGATCCGTATACAGACCAACGGTTTACCTTTTTCAGGGACCCAGATGGATTGCCGCTGGAGCTTTACGAAGCTCCATAAGGAAACGATTTGCCCCATTCGCGACCACGTCGTCGAAGGTGGGGACGCCACTGCCTTTTGAGAACGGCACGTTACAGGAAAGGCACTTGGCTCCTCGAACGACGGTCTCTTGCTGGGTGTGGCCGTCCTGGCCGATGAATCCTACAGCAGATCTGGTCGAGGTCAGGAGGGGACACGGTTTCGGGATCTATCTGGAACTGATCGGCGTCAAAAGCCGCGGCGCGGTCCACATCAAAAGTCCGCGTATTGACCTCTTTCCAGAGTTCCATTTCAATCATCTGCAGGCCCTCGGGACATAATGCATTCCGCGAAGCTGTAAGGGGTGTCCGCAATATCGTATTCCGATCGCCATTCAGTGACCTGCGCGCCGATGAGATTTCTCCCGGCTAAAGTATAGAGTGCTGCCACGACGTCGAGGTTTGATAAGGGATACGGTCGGCGTCCTGCAAAATGGGGCCAGCCGCAGATCCAGGGGTGGGTCCGGACTTGAGGGTCCGCGGCGCCACCGGCTTGATCGTCTATACCTCGATCATGCCCGCTATCATATCAGGCAATACGCATGCCGCCGTCATAGCGATCGCCGAACGAGCGCCGAGCTGATCAAGAACGCCAACCAGTTGAATATGCCACGCGCAAAGCAGCCGTTTGATACGCAGAATGACATGCATCGATACGCAGCTGGACGGCAATTCCTATCCGCAGGTTCGCAATCTTCCCGCGGCACAAGAAAGTAGAGACTGAGCCCTTGTCTGACCAACCGCCACTTTTCAAAAATTTTTCGGTTCACACCGTCGAGGTCGGCGCTATCGACATCAATTGCCGTGTGGGCGGTGAAGGACCGCCCTTGCTGCTTCTCCATGGCTGCCCTCAAACCCATGTCATGTGGCACAAACTGGCGCCAGAGCTCGCCAAGACATACACTGTGGTGGCCAGCGATCTGCGCGGTTATGGCGACAGCAGCAAGCCCCAGGGATTGCCCGATCATGCCAATTACGCTTTCCGCGAGATGGCATCCGACCAGCTGGCGGTCATGAAATCCTTCGGGTTCGACCGCTTCTACGCGATCGGACATGACCGTGGCGCGCGGGTGCTGCACCGCATGGCGCTGGATCATCCCCAAGCGCTGGAAAAGCTCTGCCTGCTCGACATCTTGCCGACAGGGTTTCTCTACGCGCAGACCGACAAGAATTTCGCCTCGCGCTATTGGGAATGGTTCTTCTTCATCCAGGAAAGTGACTTCCCCGAGACCCTGCTGGCCGCCAATCCTCTAGCGTTCCTTCGTTATGAGATTGGGGATCTCGTGGACGCCGGCTCCATCACACAGCCTGCGTGGCAGGAATATCTGCGCGTCCTGTCGCACAAGGACGCCATGCATGGCATGTGCGAGGATTATCGGGCGGGCGTTAGCATCGACCTGCAACAGGACGAAGCGGATTCGGGAAAGCGCATCGAGTGCCCGCTGCTGGTGCTGTGGGCTACGCAAAACCCGATATGGTTGCAATTCGACATGCTCGACGTTTGGCGTGGCTTCGCACGCAATGTTCAGGGCGCCGCGATGCCATCCGGCCACTACATGGCCGAGGAAATTCCTGAAAAAGTTCTCAACAAGGTCCTGCCCTTTCTGGGCGAACGGCGACCGTAGCGCCGCCTCGAGTCGGAACACCACGCCTATCGGCATCCCGTCCGCAATACGCAAAGCGGTCGCGACAGCGCCTAAGGCGCACAGTTAACAGCGAAACGCCGCGTGACGTACGCCTCGCGCAGTAACACTCTTGTCGTGAAAGCAACAATCGAGATCATCAGGCAGGCGAGCGTAGTTGCGCGGTTACGGCATGCTGTGCTCGGCAGAACGGTCAATGTCGAGCCCTATTACGGCCGCTGCTTGTTGAAGCAGTCGATGAAGTCGTCGAACCTGGCATCGTAAACGGAAATGACTTGGAGGCGTTCCGCGGCGCGTTCAACCGCGCGCGTACCAGCGCAGGCGGGCGCCCGAGCGCCATCGTCTGCTACACGCGCATGTGCAAGAGCGTGCCATTCCTCGAAACGCGAGATTACCTTTCATCCGTGTCGAGCCGAACGAATGGCGCCTGGCGATGGAAGCATTGGATGCGGAGAGAGCGTTGTGATTCATAAATCCGGCACCCCGACGATCGCCGATCCGGCGAAGCCGCGGCTGACAACGTTCGCTATGATCGCTTCGATCGCCGGCGAAGGGCAGCGAACAAAACCGGCTCCCTTAGGGCATGCCTTGGTTGAACTGGCCGAACTGGCGTCGAAGTGCCGTCACGTTGCATAGATCTTCAAGAAAATCGAGCCGGCCGAAAGTTTGCAAGGAGTGAGTGCTCTCTCCCGGTTGCGATCTCGTCGGCAAGCAGCTCGCCGGCGATCAGGCCAAGCGTTGCGCCGCTGTGGCTGAAGGCGACGTAGTAGCCCTCGATGTCCTTCAATTGGCCAAATACCGGCTCGCCGTCCGCGGGAATTGGCTTGGGGCCGACACCATAGCTTTCCAGATCCAGTTTCGGATGGCCCGCGAGAACCTTCGAGGCTTCGTTGAGAAGCCCCTGAACAGTGGAATCCAGCACCCCATACGCGCCATCAGAATTGACGACCACCTCTTCTTCCGACCAGGCGGAATCGAGCACGAAAGCTCCGTCCGGCGTCGGTCGGATGGCGACGCGTGGCGTGTTGAGCACCGCCCGAAGCGGCAAGTGCATCGGCTTGGTCCTGACCAGCAGCGCAATCGGCGTCCCGTCGGCGATATGTTGGCCGGACTGTGCAACCATGCCCGGCACATCACCGCCGGTGGCCAGCAGCACCGCATCGGCGGTAAAGCTGATGCCGCTTGTCGTGGTGACGCCAGTGGCGCGGCCGTTGACGACCGTGACCGCGGCGCTTCCGGCATCGGTGACAAGCTGGCCGCCACGCGCCACGAACTCCGCAATTAATATCTCGATCAGCGACGGCAGATCGACCCAGCCTTCACCTGGGTTGAAGATCGCGCCCTGAGGCGTGACCGCGCTGGCATCTATGCCCGGGGTGACCGACGCTATCGCATCTGGGGACAGATGCCGCGCGTCATAGCCGAGGTCTTTCTCATGGGCCAAGACATCGGCGATATCGTTCGAGGCGTCGTCCGCATCCCATGTCAGGCCGCCGTCAAAACGCAGCCAGGTGGCATCCGGATATCTCGCGGACAGCGTCCGGTAGCGGTCGATACCAATCATGCGCAGCCGATGATACTCAGCCGACCGCTTGCGCGCGGAATTGAGCCAGGCGAGCGAGCGGCCGGAAGCTCCCTTGGCGAGCGGTCCATCATTGACCAGGACGGTTTCGATGCCGAGCCTTGCAAGATGAACGGCCGAGGAGACACCGAAAATACCGCCCCCGACAACAACCACCTTTGAGACCGAATGCGATGTAGCCATGAGATATTTCTTTCACTGTGTGGAGTTTGGACTGGGCGGCCGCGACGAAGGCACTTTGGCTTTCGATGTGCCTCAGGGCCTGCGATGGTGCGATCAAAGCACTTCGGCAAGGAAATGTTTCAGACGCACACTTTTGGGACTATCGAAGATCGCAGCAGGCGTGCCGGCCTCGATGACGCGGCCTTCATCCATGAAGACGACCTGATCGGCGACCTTGCGGGCAAAGCCCATTTCGTGGGTAACGACCACCATTGTCATGCCGCGCCGGCCGAGATCCGCCATCAGGTTGAGTACGCCCTTCACCAGTTCGGGATCGAGAGCGCTTGTCACCTCATCGAACAGAATGACCTCCGGGTCCATTGCAAGCGCACGCGCGATTGCCACACGCTGCTGCTGGCCACCGGAAAGGCTCCCGGGACGATGGTGTTTGCGAGCGGCGAGGCCGACATCGGCAAGGCGTGCCTCGGCGATGCGCTCGGCCTCCTGCGGCGGAATGCCTTTGACCTTGGTCAGCGACAGCATGACGTTTTCCAGGGCTGTGTGGTCGGGGAACAGGTTGAACTGCTGGAACACCATGCCGACACGCCGGCGCAGCTTTTCAGGCTTCATCGCCAGGATGCTGGCGTCATCGAGCAGCACGTCGCCGCCCTTGGGCTCGACCAGGCGGTTGAGGCAGCGCAACAGGGTCGACTTGCCCGAACCTGACGGACCGATGACGCATGTGACCGTGCCCGGTTTGACCGTCAGGCTGACGTTCTTGAGGACATCGAGATCGCCATAGGCCATGTCGAGATTGCTGATGGCGAGACTGCCGCCCTTGAACCGGGGAAGCGCCAAACTGCCTTCGGTGCTGGTCCCCGAATGAGGACTGCTGATTGCGCTTTCCAGTTCGCTCACCTCGGCGAGGCCGCTGGTGACGATGCCGGCCTTCTGCTTGCCTAGTCGCAGCGAGTTGTCGATGTAATTGACCAGATGGGTCAACGGCACGGTGATGACGAGATAGAACAGGCCAGCCAGAAGCAATGGCGAGAGGTTTCCGGTGACCACCGCCTGGTCCTGACCGACACGGAAAATCTCGCGCTCCGACGCGAGCAGACCAAGGAAATAGACAAGGCTCGAATCCTTGACGTTGCCGATGAACTGGTTGACCAGAGCCGGCAGGACGCGGCGAATGCCTTGCGGGATCACGATCAGACGCATGCCCTGCCCATAGCTCATGCTGAGCGCCCTGCAGGCTTCCATTTGCCCGCGCTCGACGCTCTGGATGCCTGAGCGGAAGATTTCGCCCATGTAGGCCCCAGCAATCAGGCTGAGGGCGAGAATGCCGAGCGGATAGGGGGAAGGCCCGAAGATTTCGCGGCCGACGCGAGCAAAGCCCTGGCCGATCAGCAGAATCGTGACGATCGCCGGAAGGCCACGAAAAATATCGGTGTAGACCCGCGCCGGAATGCGCAGCCAGCGCGATTGCGAGATGCCCATGACCGCAAGGACCATGCCGAGAACGACACCGAGTACCGTGGACGCCGCGGCGAGGATCAAGGTGTTCTTCAGTCCGATGGTGATCATGCTCGGCAGCACGTCGGCCATGGCTTGCCAGTCGAGGAAACTGCGACGCAGGTTTTCGAGCCAGTCCATTCGGTCCCCTTTTTATCGCGCTATTTGCGTCACCATGAACTCAGGCGCGAGCGCGCGTCCGCCGGCCGTCACAGCCGGCGGCTGTGCGCGGTTACTTCTTGGGGAGATACTGGTCGGGCATAGGTGACCCGGGAAACCACTTCTCGTAGAGCGTCTTCCAGGTGCCGTCCTGCATCGCCGCATGCAAGGCAGTGTTCAACGCCTCGCGAAACTTGTCGTTGCCTTTGCGCAGCACGAAGCCGGCGGGTGCGTCGAAGGAAGGAATGTTGAGCGCTATCGTCAGCCCCGGATAACGCTCGCCATATTGTTTGGCGGCCTCGTAATCCAGGAAATGCGCGTCGACGGTTCCGTTGTTCAGCGCGGAAACGGCGGAGTTGTTGTCGGGGAATTTGACGAGATCGGTTCCGACAAAATTCTTCGCCGCATAGATCTCCTGCAGTGTACCCTGCACGACGCCGAGACGCTTGCCCTTGAGCCCATCCGCCGAATTTATCGCCTTGTCGGCGGTAAGTACCGAGAGATAGCCCGCGAGATAGCCGTCGGAAAAGTCGACGGTCTTCTTGCGCGCTTCCGTCGTACCGATTGCCGCGACCGCGACATCGAAACGTTCGTTCGCAACCGAAGGCATCAGCGCCGAGAATTCCTGGCCGGTGAAGATCACCTGATCCGGCTTGAATCCAAGGCGGCTCGCGACGTTGCGGAACAATTCGATGTCGAAGCCGGTGAACGTGCCATCCGCTTGGGTGAAAGCGTAGGGTTTGGCATCGCCCATGGTACCAACGCTGATGACTTTCGCATCAATAAGACCATAGGGATTGTCATCCGCGGCGGCGGCTCCCGAAATCAACCCGGCGCCGATGCACACGGCCATAAGAGCCATTACGCCAGACCTGACCGGTGACATCAACGACTTGAGAATTCCCATCCTGCTCATGTCTTCTCTCCACTCTGAAGGTTTGTTGTTCTTGGCATTTGCGTTGAGCCCATAAATTTCGCGCCTCACATCGTTCGTCGCTGCCACGGGGCTAGCGCGGCCGCCTGTCTCCACGATTCTGGAAACCCTCGCTCTTTCGTTTAAGAGACCGGTCTCTTATTGTGTGAGACCGGTCTCTTTGGTAATCGTTATCGCCAGATTGACCTTCCGTCAACAACTCTTGTAGTCGTTCATCCGATGAAAAGAACCGCGCCCAAGACCCAGTCGATAACAGTCAGCGATGTCGCCCGCGCGGCAAAGGTGTCAAAAGCGACGGCCGCGCGCGTGCTCGGCGGATACGGCGTCGTCAGCGACATGATCCGTGCGGATGTCCTGGCCGCGGCCAAGATATTGGACTACCGTCCGAACGAGTTGGCTCGCAGCATGACGACCGGCCGGTCCGGCATCATCGGGGTGGTTGTCGGCGACATCGAGAACCCGTTCTTCAGCTTGGCGGTGCGCGGCATCAGCGATGCGGCAAGAGCGGCCGGATTCAACGTGATTCTGGCCAACTCCGGCGAGAGGATCGAAGACGAAAAGACTGCTGTGCGAATTTTGATCGGCAAGCGCGTCGACGGGCTGATCGTCACGCCATCGGAATCGCGCGACATCTCACACCTGCGCGACATCCATCGTTCAGGCCGACCGCTTGCCTTGCTCGATAGGGGGCTGCCCGATCTGGGTGTCGATACCGTCACGATCGACGATCGCGGCAGCGCCATGCGGGCGACGCGCATTCTTGCCAATGCCGGCCACCGCAACATCGCTTATGTGACTGCGGTCGAAGGGCACGAATACCGCGATCTAGCGCAAATCTATACCTCATCGGTTCGCGAGCGTATCGACGGCTTCCTCACCGTGTGCCGTGACGCCGGAATTGAGCGGCCGGAACGTTATGTTCGCCTGGGTGCAACAAGCCCTGTCGAAGCGCGCAGGGTTGCCGACAAGCTCCTGTCCGAACCAGATCGACCGACGGCGATCCTTGCCTCCGACAGCGTCATAGCGCTAGAGATCTTCAGGGTGATCCGCCAGCGCGGCTTGCGAGTTTCCGAGGACATTTCGCTGATCACGTTCCATAATGCGGATTGGACGAGCGTGACAACCCCGCCCATTACCGTCATTGACCAGCCAGTCTATGCGCTTGGCAAGAGTGTCGCGGATTTGCTCATCCGGCGGTTGAAGGGCGAAACACGATCGCCCGAAAGGCTGATTTTGCCGACCACGATCATCGAACGCGGATCCGTAGGCCCGCCCTCGAACAGAGGGCGGTAGACGCCCAAGCTCAATCGCCGGGATCCTGAAGGTTCTGCAAAAAGCTTTGGAGAGAGAACGGCCCTTCGCCGAGGCGAAAGCGGCCATGGCGCGCTGGTGACGTTGCAATCACCGGATCCCATGGAAGGGGAAGTGCACGAGCGCTGGAGACGGACACGTGAAAACCCGACAAGCGTTATCTCACGAGCCGGTAGGCAAGAGGTTGCGGATGTGGTCGTTAAAATAGCGACCCTTGGCAAAGGCAGATTTGAATTCGGCGAAGCTCTCCGGCGGCACGTCCAAGAACTCGTAATGCCTGCCGCTTGCTATAAACCACACCGACGGGATCCTGGAATCTGGGTCATATTCGAATTTGCGTATCGAGGTCGACGGAATGGTACGTCCTGAGGGACCGCCGGCCCGAGCCGGCGGGCTTCTGTTGCAGTCGAGATCTGCTCAGGTCACGGGACCCGGACACGAAGACGACGACTTGCGCCGTGACAGAGGCAAGACTCCCCCGCTTCGTCAGGAAGGACTTTTCATAGGTCTCTTTCATAGGAGGCCGTCGTTTCTCCCCGGGTTGCGCAAAGCTGCTAAACGAATAGTCGAATTCTGGACGACCAAGACAAGTCCGCGCCCCTAAAATCAGTCAGTCCTCTCTAGGATTTTTCTGAAAGGATCGATTCAGCAGTCTTTTCGTCGGTGATCAGGACATCGACGACGCCAAGACGCAATACAGCGCGCAGCACCGGAACTTTTTCGAGTCCACCGGAAGGCAAGATCACCGTATCGATGTCACGCAAGTTTTGAGGTGCGAGGCCGATAACGCGCCGGTTGAGCGGGTGATCGACGAGTTGTCCGTCCGCATCGATCCAGTGGCCGCAGATATCGCCAACGGCGCCTGCCTGTTGGAGGGACGTGAGGTCATCCTCGCCCACCAGCCCGATGCGAAAAATCGTGGCGTCCTTGTGAACCGCGCCAACTGAAACAAAAGCGGCCTCGACAGCACGGGCATGTGTAAAGGCATCTTCCAGAATGGACTGGCGCATGAGCAGATCGCGCGTGGCCTCGGTATCCGTGAACACCGGGGCTGCGATGTAGAAACATTCGGCATCGAACAGCGCCGCAAGCCGAGAAGCCATATCATAAATGTTGATGGCCGACCCCCGCGTCAGGCCGCCGAGCAAAGAAACGATCGACATTCCTTTCACCGGGCGCACTGTCACAGACCGGAGGCTGAGCTGGAGCGTCCTCCCCCAACCCACGCCGACGGATATTCCGTCCCGGATTCTAGCCGACAGGGCTTCGCCCGCCGCGGCTGCAATGACCTGCGGTATCAGAGCGGGATCGGGAGGCGTTGGGACCACGATTGGATCAGAGACGCCATAGACGACCCGCAGCCGGTGCTCTAGATCTATGCAGCTGGCTACCTTGGAATTAATCCGAATCTGGACTATCCCCCGCTCGCGGGCAAGCGCCAGCATCCGATTGACGCGAAGGCGGGTTAGACCGAGAGACTTGGCGATTTGCGCCTGTGTGAGGTCACCCACATAGGCAAGCCAGGCGGCCCGGACAAGGAGCCCTTCCTCGCGATCGACGCTGACGGAATTCGCTAGGATCTGGCGGCCGTCGCGTTTCTTTCTTGGTGGTTTCTCCATCAAAAGTCCTCTCTACACGGGGCGCTTCGATAGCCGAGTGGCTCGGCGGACCGTGCCATCGACGTGAAGCGCTTTGTGTATTCGCCTATCCACGATGAAAACTGTCGAAGGACAATACCAGCGGAGCGTCATGGCAAATTGCTTCGACTATGGCGGCCGTCAGCGGCAGGCGATCGCGAGGAAGTTTGCCCCGGCTCATCATTCTCTCCAATGTCGGGCCAAGATCCAGCGCCAGTTGCGCCCCCTCGACCGTGTCCGAACTCATATGGTCGCGCTTTGCCACGGAATAACGCAAGCCGCAGCCGAGCAAGCGTCCCATTCGACCGTTGCGGCCTGCCTGGCAGGTCACGTAAAGATCGCCGGAACCCGCCAATCCCCGCACGGTTGCGATTTTTCCGCCCAGGGCTTCGACAAGGATCGCCATTTCTTGGAGGGACTGCGAAAAAAGTGACGAGGCAAGATTGTGCATGAGTGCGCCGTTCGGCGCCTTGTTGTCGCGCTCAAGAAGCCCGACTGGAGCCCCAACTGCGAGCGTATAGAAATTCTTGAAAGCGGCGCAGATTTCAACCCCGGCGAGATCGGACGACGCCCGCGCATGATAGAAGGGGGCTCGCAGGAGGCGAGATGCCGCGGCAATACTGTCGGCGTCGTGCCCTGCCACGATCACAGAGGTATCGCGCTGGGCCGCCAGTTCTCCGGCAATACACGGTCCGCCCACTGCCATCACCGGCATCGACAAAGCGGTGCGCCGTTGAATTTCGCGGGCAACCACGTGTGGCAGGATGTCGATGCCATCGTCTCGCGCGGCGAGCCCCTTTGTAACCATCAAAATCGGCACGGGCGACGTGACACTCTCGGCGATACGGTCGATCGCCCAGGGAACGCCAGCCGACGAGACACCGAGCACAAGTAGATCGGGTCGGTCGCTCATCGCGTCAACGAATCCAGTCCAGGGGTAGGCGACAACGGCGGCTGGCAGAGTGACGTTGAGACGCGGATGGTGCCCTGTGCTGGCCACAGATGCAACGATCTCTTCATCAAGATGGGTCCCGACGAGGCTGATGCTGTTACCCGCGTGAGCGGCCGGAAGCGTCATGGCCGAGCCCATGACGCCGGCACCGAGGATGACGATCCGCGCCATTCAGTTTCTTCCCTTGTCCAGCCGTTCGCCGCTGCCTTGGTCAAACAGATGAATTCGGTCTGGCGCGGGCTCCAGATGGATTGTCGCCCCGGGAGAGAGCTCCATCCGGTTATGCAGTACCGAGCAGACCACGATGTTGCCCACGCTGGCGAAGATATGGATTTCAGGACCAGTCGGCTCGACAACAGTGACGGTCGCCCGGATGCCGCTCCCATCCGTCACAGGTCGAAGATGCTCGGGGCGGACGCCATAGACTACCTTTTGGCCCGGGCGGACCGCGGCCTTTGGTGGTAGCGGCAGGGCGAGGTCACCGATCCGCACCACCCCTGCGTCCCCTTCATCGGCCACCTCACCATGAAACATATTCATTGCAGGCGAGCCGATGAACGAGGCGACAAAGAGATTTTCCGGGCGATCATAGACGTCGAGCGGGCGCCCGATCTGTTCGATGTAGCCGTCTCGCATGATTACGATGACGTCGGCCATGGTCATCGCCTCGATCTGATCGTGCGTGACGTATACTGTCGTGGTCTTCAGCCGCTGGTGGAGCTCCTTGATTTCGGTCCGCATCTGCACGCGCAGTTTGGCATCGAGATTGGACAGCGGTTCGTCGAACAGGAACACGGTTGGATCGCGCACGATTGCGCGGCCCATGGCAACACGCTGCCGCTGACCGCCGGAAAGCTGGCGAGGATACCGTTCCAGGTAGGGAGTCAGATTGAGAACTGACGCGGCCCATCCTACCTTCTGTTTGATCTCTTCCTTAGGTCGTTTCTTCAACTGCATGGAAAAGGCCATATTGTCGAAAACCGTCATGTGCGCATAAAGCGCGTAATTCTGGAACACCATCGCGATGTTGCGATCCTTGGGATGAAGGGTATTGACGACATGGTCGCCTATGGCGATGCGACCGGATGTGATGGGTTCAAGACCGGCAATCATGCGCAACAGGGTGGACTTGCCGCATCCGGAGGGGCCTAACAGGACGACGAACTGGCCATCTTCGATCGAAAGGTCGAGTCCATGGATCACCTCTACGCCGCCATAGTCCTTCTTTATGTTGTTGATGGTTACAGACGCCATAAATTGCTACCCTTCAATTCCCTTGCCGTTCGTTCCATTCGCCATGCGAGCCACTGGGACGATGCAAATGCGGTCTCACCGTTCGCTCTGCAGAAATTCTTCCAGGAGATCTGCATCGGCCGCCAAATTGACAAAGGACCAGCGGCCTCGGATTTCTCGCGAACAGCGAATGGCGTCGTGCCAAAGCTCTCGTGGCAGGCCTAATTCGGCGCCGGTGACCGGGCCTCCAGCAGCCTTGAGCGCTGCTTCCATGCGGGCGACCGGCATAGCCATCGGCCGAAGCTCCCGGCGCAGAGCCGGCCAGATTTCCTCAAGCTTCCGGTTGAAAGCTTCTGTCTCTTTGTGGTCGAGTGCTGTCTTCCTCATTTCGGCTATACAAAGCGGTCCAAGTTGCGCACCGTAGCGTACCAGCATCGCCGCCTCATCGATGGGCGTCGGCTTTGCCCGAGGGGGCTCTTCCATGTCCAGCAGCATCGCTTGCAGCCGCGCCATGACCAGCGATGCCACGCCAACCTGCTGACCATGGGTCGTACCGGGATGATGCTCTCGCGCGAACATGTCGACCCAATGGGAGATTTGGTGCTCCCCCATGGAGCCGGGGTGCGAAACGCCCGCGAAGCAGACTCCCATCGAGCAAAGCGTCAACACGCGCTGGAGATGCCCGACGGCGGTGAGATCATGCGACGCCAGGCCAGACGCGTGGGCCAGCATCGGCTCCTCGTCGCCGGCCTGCAGCCGATAGGGCACGTCGGAGTAATAGGTCCCGAAAAGCCGATGCGAAGCCCACCAGTCGACCTGCGCGGTGGACCGGCAGAGGCTGTCGCCAAGGCCAGCAGCACTGAGCCAGCTTGGCGCTGCCGCCGACACACCTAGGTCCAGGAAGATGCCGCGCGGGGCGTGCGAGGGCAGCGAGATCTTGAGCCCTGAAGCCAACGTCACCGACGCAGTCGAGGCGCCGTAGCCATTCATCGACGCTGCGGTTCCGAAGACCGCATAGGTCCGGCCGTCGAGGAAGGTTGCGTGCTTGCAGCTGTCGTTGAGGACTCCAGACCCGACGGCAACGATGCCGTCGGCGTGACGCGTTTTCTCCCTGACCAACTCGATCGTCGTTTCTTCGCAGTCGAGGCCGTCGGGAAGCACGATTGCGTCAATATCGGCTACACTGCGCAGCGCCTTAGCGACGCGTCGCCCCATTACTTCGAAAGTGTTGACATCGGACACGACAGCAATCCGGCTGCCCAGCGCCAGAGGCGCGATGAGATCCGCCTCGCGGCCTTCAGTCGTCTCCAGCAATTCGATCGTCTGGAAGGGCAGGTCAGCGGCCGCGCCTGTCTCAGGATCCTTCCAGCGTCCTGCGACAACATCCTCGATCAGGGCGTTCCAGTTGATCGTCTCAGCCACCATCAGCCTCCGTGAAAGCCGCCAGTCGCTGGTTCCAGGCCGAAATCGTCGGCCAAAGATCGGCGTGAATCGCAAGAAGTTCGGTATACCGGCCGGCATGGCCTGCATTGGGTTCGAAAGATTTGGCGGATTCGCTGGCCATTGCGAGGGAGGCTTCGGAGATGGTGGAAAACCAGCCCACCCCCTTTGCCGCTGCCATTGCCGCGCCGAGCGAGGAGGCTTCCACGGTCGTCGAACGCTTTACGCGACGGTCGAGTGCATCTGCCAGAATCTGCATCCACAGGTCGGACTTCGCTCCTCCGCCGATCGCTATAAAGTAGTCGATGTCCTGGTGGGCGGCGGCAGCGGCCCGCTGACTTGTAGCTGCCTGATGGAGCGCTATGCCTTCCAGCACTGCGCGATAGATGTCGCCGCGGCGGCTCGAGCCGGAAAGCCCGGCAATCACACCGCGAGCGCCGCTGTTCCAATGGGGATCCATGACGCCTTGCCAGTAGGGCAACAGCATTATGCCGCCAGCGCCGATCGGGCTGGCTGCGGCCTCGGCCTCAAGCGCCTCCAGCTCGCCGTTGCAGCCATGCAGATCGACGCCCAGCATTTCACGCGCCATCCAGTCGACGAGGAAAGTGCCGGCGCGCAGACACGTCTCGTAAATGTAGCCATCCTCAGCGATGGCATTTTCGGTGCGGAAGGCCGGATCACAGACATACTCGGTGCCGAAGCTTCCCGAGACGACCGCTGTGCCAAGATTGATGTAAGCGCTTCCCTGCTGCAACACACCGGCGCCCGTTCCGGCGCATTGACCGTCGCCGCCGCCAGCCACGATCGGCGTCCCCTCCCGCAAGCCTGTCAGCGTGGCGGCTTCCTGAGTTACCTGGCCCACAACCGTCCCTGGCCGAGCCAAGTCCAGCATCATCCGCCGGGCGACGCCTGCCGCTTCCAGTATCTCGTTCGACCAGTCGATTGCGCGCATGTCAAGCACACCCATCGGGTCCGCCGAGGCAGTCGATGTTACCCATCGGCCGCTCAGGCGAAAAACGAGATAGCCATGAACTTCGGCCATTCGCTCCACCCGGGTAAAGATCTCGGGCTGCTCCTCGCGAAACCAGATCATGCGATAAAGGCAAGGAATGACGTCCAGCGGCTTGCCGGATATCGCGTGGACGCGCGCCGCGCCGAATGCCTCACCGAAGCGGCGAGCTTTCTGGCGAGCCCGCTCGTCCAGCCAGAGTGTCGCGGGCCGGAGCGCTTCGCCCTGTTCGTCGAAAAGGCCAAAGGTCTCGCGCTGGTTGGAAATGGCTAGGGCGGCAATGCGCCTTGGCGAAACTGTTGCAGTTACGGTGCGCAGCGCTGCAACCGCCGAAGCCCACCACTGGGCCGGGTCCTGCTCGAAATACCCCGAGCGCGGGTTGGACATTGCTATCGGCGCGCGACCCTCCCCCACGCTGCGTCCATTGCGGTCCCAGGCAATTGCCTTGGTTGCCGAGGTCGAGGAATCAATGCCGATGACGAGATCCGGAGCCATTGCCGCCACATTTCCAAGGGCGAGGGCGGTCGAAACCGCCATCGCCGAAATAGCCCAATTACGCCATTAAAGCCCCGCGTCCTTGACCTTACCGTCGACAATGTGGGCGATGGCATCGAGGCATGCCTTGGCGTCCCCGCCATAGTCCTGACCAGTCAGCAGCTTGCCGAGTTCGACCGGGATGTCATTGTTCGACAGATCCGCCCAGATGGGCATGTCCGGCTCAGATCCCATCTGATTGTCGATTGTGTATTTGATCGCCTCGAAATGGCGTGTTGTTCCTGGTCCAACCACGGCCTTCGCCTTGACCCGAGGATCCGTGAAGGAGGAATTGCGCATCGGCGAGGCGCCGCCGCCAAGCGTCGAGACCCGCGCCATCACGTCCTTCGAGCAGACCCACTGCATAAACAACCAAGCCGCTTCCTTGTTCTTGGAATATTGCGACAGGGAAATCGTCGAGCCGCCCTGATGACCGACGGCCGGGATTTCGTTGAAGCCGCAATCCGCGGTGGCGCGGCGGCCGGGAACCTCCTTGGGCGCAGGCAAGGCCTCGAACAGGCCTTTGACCTTGGAATCGTTGGCATCGAAACCGGGGAAATCCTCGCCCCAGGTGATTGCCATGGCGGCCTGCCCCTGTGTCAGGGCCTGCCCCTGTCCATCCCAGGTCCATGTCGTTGCCGACGGTGGCGAGTTCTTGACCAGTTCCTGGTAGAATTTCAGCCCGGCTATGCCGCGCTCATCGTTGCCGACGAACTTCTTATCCTTGTTGAAAATCGAACCGCCATGACCCCAAAGTGCGAAGGTCCAGTCGCATTCGAGCGAATAATGGCCGGACTTCGCCTGGCATGCGGTGCCAAAGATGCCATTGCCCTTTTCCGCCTCAGTCAGCGCCTGCACGGCCTTGAGATAGGCGTCGAGGTCTGTCGGCAAGGCGATATTATGCTTGTCGAAAAGGTCTTTGCGATACATCAGGATGAAGATCGGAATATCGAAGGGAATTCCGCACTGTTTGCCATTGTACATGGCGATACCGTCGACCAGCGGCTTGGAGAAATCGTCCCAGTCGAAATTGGGCATCGCCAGCGCTTTGTTCTGGTCGTAATACTCGCGCGGATCGATGACATCCTGTGCAAATGTCGCCATCCAGGACTGGTCAAGATAGTAGACATCATAGGTGCCCAGCTGGCCTTGCACGTCCTGCGTGGCCTTGGCGAGAACCTGCTCTAGCGGCACGATCTCGACCTCGACCTCAATGCCGGTTGCTTTCGTGAATTCACCCGCGACAAGTTGGTTAGCGACGATCGTGGGCGGCGTTGCTTCCGAGGTGTAGCGAATTTTCGTGCCGGCATATGGCTTACCGACATCGGCCAGCCACTTCAGCATGTCCGTGTCCTGGGCCCGGGCCTCCTCGACCCCGAAGCCCAGCGTCCCTCGATTGGGGCGACCGCCACCCAGCATAGCCGATCCGAAGGCGGAAAAGCCAATGCCCGCCAGCGCCATCTTCCTCATGAAGTCGCGTTTGGTTATTCGACGCGCTGTAAAGTCGTTGCAGGTATCGGCGACGAATGTCTTCTTGTCGTGGTCTCTGAAGCTCATGATCGTTCCTCCGTTGCGTTTGTCGTCGTTCTTCTCGTCCGGCCTTACTCCTTGAGAGATCCAAGGGTGAGGCCGCGGACCAGATGCCGTTGAACCAGCAGGATAAAGATGAAGCTCGGTATGATCGCAGACGTGCCGAGTGCTGTGATGTAGCCCCATTCGGTGGCCGTCGAAGTCACAAACGTCGAGATCTTCACCGGGACAGTGCGGATCGACGTTGTCAGGAACAGCGACAGCAGGAACTCGGTCCATGAAAAGATGAAACATAGTACGGCGGTCGCGGCGACGCCGCCCTTCACCATAGGAAGGACTACGCGTCCGAACGTCTGCCAGCGCGTCGCACCGTCAATCAGTGCCGCCTCGTCAACCTCGCGTGGAACATCGTCGAAGAACGACTTCAAAAGCAAAACCGCCAGCGGCAGATTGATCAAGCTGTGGACGAGGATGAGCCCAGTATAAGTATCGCGCAGGCCGAGATCCCGGAACATGAAAACGATCGGTATGACGATCGCGATAGGCGGCATAAAGCGCTGCGAGAGGATCCAGAACAGGAACGACTGCTGCCCGCTGAACTGCATTCGCGACAGGCAATAGGCAGCCAGCGTCGCCAGGACCAGTGTCAGTGCCGTCGACCCGACCGCTATGATCGCGCTGGCGAGCAGCGACTGGCGGGAATCGTAAGAACTGGCGCCTCCCTTTATTACTCCGGCCGCCTCGCCCCCCTGTTCCATGCCGATATCGACCCGCGACACGCCGAGCAGCGTCACGCGGTAATTGTCCGGCGTCGGTTTGAAGCCGATGTAGACCGGTCCACTGCGGTCGAAGATCGCCGAATAGGGTTTGATGGAGGACAGCGCCCACCACGCGATCGGGAACATGAAGATCGCAACCACCAACACGGCGAGCAGGTCACGTGCGATCATCCGGGCGCGGGAGGGCTCCATCAGAACCTTACCTTGAAAAGCCTGACGAAGAGGTTCGACACTCCGATGAGGACGACGAGCACGATCAGCGACAAGGTCGCGGCGTAGGGAAAATCTCCCGTGAAATAGATCCGGCCTGCGTAGAACGAGAGCGTCTCGGTAGCCGTGCCCGGCCCGCCGGCACTGATGATGTAGACGTAGTCGTAGATTCGAAAAAGATCGACGCCGCGGATCAGCACCGCGACCGCAATCACCTTGCGCAGCATCGGCAGTGTAAGTCGCAAGAATGTCTGGATCCCACTGGCGCCATCGATCGCCGCGGCTTCGAAAGGCTCCTTCGGCAGCGCCCGCAGGCCCGCCAGTATGATGAGCACCATGAACGGCGTCCATTGCCATATGTCCGCCAGCAGGATCGCCAGCAATGCGGTTACCGGCTGGGTCAAGATCGGCTGTGCCGGCGAGATCAGGTTGAGGGCATAGAGATAGAACGACAGGACACCGAAAGAGCCGTCCTGCATCAGCAGGAACATCATTCCGGTAACCGCAGGCGGCACGACCAGCGGCAGTGTCATCAGCGCCCGCAGGATCCCGTACCCCTTGCGATCGGTATCAAGCAGGAGGGCGATGAGGATGCCGAGTGCAAGCTGAACCGCAAGCGCGATGAATGTATAGATCAGTGTCGTTTCCAACGCATCCCACATGCGCGTATCCGAAAATGCGCGTGCCCACTGGTGGAATCCGGCAAAATCAAGCTGCCGCGATACGACATTGCGTTTGTGAAAGGACAGCCAGACCGAATAGGCGAGAGGATAGATGCCGAAAACGAGAAGCATCACCGTGATCGGTGCCAGCCAGGGAAACGGATGCTCGGCCGTCATGAACCGGGGCAGGGCCCACCCGGACCTCTCTCGGGTGAAAGTCGCGGTGCTCACGCGCAAATCTCCGCTGGGTGACAGAGATGCATCGGCCTTCTCCCTACCGGCCAGATCGTGCCAACTTGAACTTTTGTAAGTTTGTTGTGCCTTTTGTTAAGGTAGCGTGTGGGACGGCCGTCGATTTGTCAAGATGGGTTTGAGCGGCGCCCGCAGGAGTTGATCCGCACGTTGACTATCAGGGGCAAACATGAACTGTTCTCCAAGCCAAGGGGATTAGGCAAGCTTGTCGGCGAATGCCGACAAACCCCCATGTGGTCACGCGGCCGCGCAGCCATGCAGGCCCGATGCCATCACCCGTCTACGCCGCCAAAGCGTGACGACCGCGCGAGGAGTCAAGAAGACTTGAGACAGCGAGGCTCACATTAATCTGGCAGGGTGATCTGAAGTTTCACGTCGGCCGGCCGGCCTTCGACCGCACGGTCGAAGGCCGCGATAGAGTCCTCGAAGGCAAAGGTCGCCGAAATGAGTGGCTTTAAGTCGACCCGTCCCGACGCCATAAGAGCAATCGCCCGCTCATACTGATGGGCATAGCGGAACACAGTCTCGATACGGACTTCCTTGGTCGAAGCGGTCGCGATGTCGAATGGGACCGGCGCCACCGGCAGGCCGACGACCACCACAGCGCCACCGGGCCGCGGCAGGTCAAGAAGCGTCTCCCACGCCTTGGGCGAGCCGGAGCATTCGAACACGACGTCGGCGCCCCAGCCGTTGGTCAAGTGCTTGACCTCCCTCATCAGGTCCTTTTCTCGAAGATTGGCCGGGATCACCCCCTGATAACCGGCGGCGATTTCGAGCTTGGGTTGCGCAAAATCGGCGATAATTGCCCGGGAACATCCCCCGGCAAGGGCAGCGATCGCGACCATAGTGCCAATTGGTCCGGCGCCAAGCACAACAGCTGTATCGCCTGGGCTGATTTTCGCTTTTGTCGCCGCCTGCATCCCCACGGCGAAAGGCTCCACCATCGCGCCTTCGCCGAAGCTGATACTGTCGGGTATCTTGAAGGTGTAGTTGGCGGGATGAACGACATGGGCCGTCAGCACCCCATGGACAGGAGGCGTTGCCCAGAACCTTACGGCAGGATCTATGTTATAGAGGCCAAGCCGGCTCGCCCGCGAATTTGGGTCGGGGATGCCCGGCTCCATGCAAACGCGGTCGCCGATCTCCAGGTGCTCGACGCCTTCGCCAATTTCGACAATCGTCCCGGCGGCTTCATGCCCCAGAACCATAGGTGCTTCGACGACAAACGGGCCAATGCGGCCGTGGGTATAGTAGTGGACGTCCGAGCCGCAAACCCCGACGGTGTGGATCTTGATCCGGACCTGGCCCTGGCCGACGGTCTGGGGCAGATCTATGTCACGCAGCTTAAGCTCGTGCTGGCGTTCAAGGACAAGGGCGCGAACTTTGGTCATTATCATCTCCTCCTTCAAAACTGGCTGCCGTGTTTCGAAACGCAAGCCCTAGCCAGCTGAAATTTTCATTTCACAGTCTATCGGACCCTTCTCGTCAGCGTCGATGTGGGGGAGCTTGGCCGAACTTTGGAGAAATTTGCCAGTCCAGGGCGCAGAGCGGCCTCGAGCGGCCTGGGACCTCTCGTTTTTATTTTCAGTTCTTTGGTTCGGCTAGAATGTGTCGGTCATCAGAGTGGTCCGCTAGCTCCTCGAGGTAGGCCCTGAGTGTACGTGGCTCGTTATCGAGGATCGCCCGCAGCGTCAGCGGGTTTCCGAGCAGATCATGTTGGTCGTAGTGCTCGAACATCCTTCTCTCGGCCTGCGGGACTTCGCTGAGGACATCAACGTCGCGCCGCTCCTTGATCTCGCGCCCCAGCACTTCGCTCATGAGCGCGACAACGCGCTTGCGATCCCAATAACCGGGAGCACAGAGCTCGAATGTACCGTAAAGCAGTCGATCATCCGTCAATGCGATCGCTGCACTTTCGGCAACGTCGCGATAGTCGACGAGAGAGAAACGGGTGTCTGCCGACCACGGCTCAGCCAATAAACGCTCCTTCATTACCGTGGGCCAGAAGGCTGCGTAATTCTGATAAAACCGGGCTGGATGGAGGAATGTATATTCCATGCCCGAATTGAGGATGGCGTTTTCTACCGGCGCCTTGGCGGTGTGATTGCTGAGAGCCGACAGGACCGGATGGATCACGGCTGAGAACACGAAGCGGCGTACGCGAGCACGAACTGCAGCGTCAACCAAACGCATTCCTAGGTCGGCTTCGTCCGGCATGAAGGCGGGGGCGATATAGAATACAGAGTGCACGCCATTAAGCGCCGCGTCGAGTTTCTCCTGGTCATGGAGATCGCCGATCGCGACCTCGGCTGCGCCGTGGCTTCGCGCGCGATCGGCATCCCCGGGCTTGTGGACGAAACCGCGTATTCTCGCGCCGCGCTTTGCGAGCGCCGGAACGACATAGCCGCCGAACCTGCCGGCTGCACCGATCGCAAGGATCATCATCTAACTCCCTCGCAGTCAGGTGGTAAGTAACTTGCTCGATCTGGTTTTCCTGAGCAAAGGTAACGGTCGCGATGCGAAGCAGTTCCAACCAAGGCCCACCTGACTGGCGCTACGCGAATTGAAGAGTGAATGGCCGAGGATCTCTACGCGCTATTCGAAGGTCCACGGTTTCAACGTGTGTCTGGTCAAACGAAGCTGCGGCGGGACGGCCAGATTGTCACAGACATCGCCGCAGCAATTTTCGATTTTCAAGAGCCGGATTTTGAGAACTGCTGACGACAGAGAAGGCAGCCAGAAAATCTGGGCTTTACGCGTGCTGTGGCCGACCGCGTGATCTTCATGGACGCCGGTCAGATTTTCGAGGAAGGCAGTCAAGACAGCTTCTTCGGCAATCCCCAACATGCCCGGACCAAGCAGTTTTCTGAGCCAGATACCAAACACCAGATCAAGCGCAGTGCGCCTCGCGCTCGACCGTGGGCATGCCAAAAAGCCACCTAACGGTCCGGCCGCGCAATGTCGCCACACCGTTGACACGCGGTTATCTATTAGGGCCACTGTTCGGCCTATAGGTGTCTCCGACATCCGGCCTGGGGAATAGGACTTTCTGCCGATCAGCGGGCTTTTCGGATAGGTCCGTCGGAGAACGAAGTGGAGAAATTGATGCGGAACCTTATACTGGCCTTCGCGGCATTTGTCCTAGCCGCGTGCCAATCGGCTCCAGAACCGCCACAATCCGCCGTTGTTGAACCTGTGTGGGATCCTGCTACCATTCCATCCCAACCCGCGTTGGATCCTGCCTCTGTTCCTCCTGGCTCGGCGATTATGGATCAATCCGTGACAATCACTCCTCCCGCAAAGGGCGTTCCAACAAAGTACGCTGCTTTTTCGGGCAATTGGGCCGGACGATTGGAAGGTACATATGAAGGTAAACTGGCTGTTCAATCTGTTTCTTCGAACGGAGAGGTCACGGTCACCTATGCGTGGGGAATTCTGGGCGATAACAATCCGGGAGAGGCCGCAGGCGCAGGAAAAATTGTAGGGACTACGTTGAAGCTTGGGCGCCTCCCGAATGGCGCGGACGTCAGTTTTATGATGATGCCCGACGGAACTCTGGCCGGAACCTATACGCTCGCCGGCCAGACCTACACGGGCCTGTTCATCAGGCAATGATCAAAGAAGATACGGTCGCGCTCCTCCGGTTTTGATCCGCTCCCAATAGCGGCCCTTCAAATGCTCCGATGCCTTTGCGTCATAACCGCTGCGCTCAAGGAGGGTGGCGGCCCCGAGCCGCGGCATTCCCAGAACAAGGGCGGAAAGGAAGCGCGCCTGACCGCCCACATCCTAAAACACGCCACCAATGCCTATGCCCCCACTAATGTCTGGAGGGGGGGCTGCGGGGCGTTGCGGGGCGGCCTGCGCGCGTTTCGCAGCCTTGCGGCTGGGACCGGTTTGCGAAAGGCCGTTATCCGACGCGACTTTGGCCGGCTTGGCCTTGACGATGACCGGCTGCTTGCAGATTCTGCCGGAACGCAAAAAGAGATCGCCGAGCAGTCCGACGGTCGGCTCGGTCGTCGATGCGACCTGATTGGTATTTTGGTAATAGTCGGTGAGGGCGCGGATGGAGCCCGTGCCCCAATCGCCATCAACCTGCATGCGATAGCAACCCAGGCGGCGAAGTTCCGTCTGAATGCTGCGCGCAAGATCGCCTGCCTTGTCCTTTTGTGCTTCACCCGCCGATGCGCCTACAATCAGGGTTTCGAGACCGGAGACGACGCTCTGGCGAGCGACTGCAACGCTGTCAGTTGGAGACAGATTGGCGACCTGAGTGCCGACCGGCCCCGCTGAACCGCCTGACGGTGCAGGAATCTCGACCGACCGCAACGTCTGCCCGACGATGAGCACGGCGGTCTGCAGGTCGTTAGAGGCGAGCTCGATCTGCAGCTTCTTCTTGGCGTCGGGATCGGACAGTATGCGCGACAGGCTGGCGCTCAACTGCGCCGGATCGAGCATCTGCTGTTCGGTGAAATAAAATTGTTCACGCAGGTTCGACTGGTCCCATGGAACCTGGCGGCCGACGGTGAGCGCCTCGGTCTCGTTGCGGACGCGGATCATCATGTCCGAAATGCTCAAGCCGGGGATTTCGACATTTTTCAGAAGCGCAGTGGTGAACGGGCTGTTTTCGCCGGTACCGTCGACGGTGACGTTGCCGGGCTGGGTCGCGAAGGCGACAAACGTGTTTTCGCCGACCTCAACCTGGGCCAGACCGTTGATGTTGGCGCCGCTGCCCAGCGGATTGTTGCGGCAGGCATCAAGGAAGATGAAGGTCTGACGGTCGCGACTGGCGAATTTGGCGATCACGCCGTTCAGCTTGACGGCGTGCGCCGTCAACTTGTCCAGGTTTTCCGGATCGGGCGTATCGATCGGCAGCAGGTAGTTTTCGCCTTGCACCTGCATGCCGTGACCAGCGTAGAAGATCAGCACGGCGCTGCTTTCGGGCAGCTTGGCCTCGGCGTCGCGGAAAAGCTTGGCGAATCCATCGGCGGTGAGATCGGTTCCGGTCAGAACCTCGAAATTCAGCCGCTTCAGGCTGTCGGACAGTTTCGTCGCGTCGTTCACCGCATTGGCGAGGTGCTCGAGACGCTTGCTCTGGTAGTTCGTGTTGCCGATGACGATCGCCAGCCGGTTGCGCGGCTGTGGCGAGGCGTTCTGCTCGACCGCGGCGCGAACGCCGACCGTGCTCAGGATCACGAAAAGCATGAGCAGAAGGATGCGGAAGAAGAATCCGTGGCGATGGGTCATATCGGCATGCTCGTTCCAGCCTGCGTCAATCCTATTCCGGCAGCCTTCGAACGCACCACACGCAAACGCAATCCTGCCTGAGCGTCTGGACTCGGTGCCGCCAACGGCCAGCAAATTTTTATACCAAGTGTCATGTCAAAGATAGGAAAAAGGGGATTTGTATGCAGTCACTGGACTGTGGAGGACACGATGCCGATCAAGATCAACCTCGCCCTGCCGGTTTATGGAGCAGCCTACAAAAGCGTGTTCGTTCGCAGCCTCTTCGCGGCCCTGACCCACAACAGCCTGTCCAGCTACGCTTTCACGCTGTCGGAAATCGAGTACACGGATATCCCGTTTTCCCGGAACTATCTGCTGACGAACTTCTACTACAACAAGCCGGATTGCAGTCACATCCTGATGATCGACAGCGACATGGGCTTCTCGCCTGATCTGATCGCCGCGATGCTGGCGCTGGACAAACCGGTGGTCGGCTCGTTGTATCCCCGGCGCCTGGTCGATCTGCGAAAACTCCACTCACTGTCGACATTGCCCTTCGACAAGGCCTTCGCACAAAGTCTGGACTTCATCGGAACCGTCGTCGAACCCCGGCAAGAGATAGGGGGCTTTGTTCGGGTATGGTCATGCGGCACGGGCATCTTTGTGGTCTCCCGCGACTGCGTGACGGCGATGATCGAGAAGTTGCCCGAGACGGTGGACCGGTCTCGTTACCGTAGGAACAAGTACACCGCTCAGTTCCAGAATTTCCTGACGCCGTTTACTAAGATCGTGACGCCGGAACTGGATTTGCCTGACGATTTTTCTTTCTGTTACCGCTGGGCGGAACAGTGTGGCGGCGAAATCTGGGCAAGCTACGACCGCAAGATTGCTCATGCCGGAGACCTGACCGTTTCGGCAGCCTATTCTGATCTCTAAATGTGCCCTTTGAACGGTGATACACTGGGGTCAATAGTTCGCTTCGAGCTTTTCGATAGTGACCTTGTCGCCACAGCTGGCCTGATAGTCGCCCAACGGCGAACGCCGAACCATTGCCGTAGAGCAACACGCCGCGTACACTCTCGGCGAGGCAGGCCAACGAACCCCAATCCCATGGGTGGGGCCTATTTTAGTTTTTTGTGACGGTATCGATTTCTCGTAAAGTGGGGTCGAATGAGCGTGCCGCGCGAGGCCTATCAATTGGCGGGTGTTTCGTTGCTTGCGTTGGCGGCAGCGTCCACCTTCCAAATATCTGGCGCAGCGGCGTGCTCCGCCACTGCAAACGGCGACGGCGATCCGTTCCAGACGACATCGGTTACGGTGGAGTGCAGGACGGTCGGGGATTTTCAGGACATCGATGGCGTATTCACCACCCGGTTTAATGGGTTCCAGAACTCGTCGGAGATCAAGATCAATGACTACGATGGCAACGGCGACGACATCCTAAGGATTTTTGGGGGCGAGCTGACCGACGACGTGTCGACAACGCCCAGTGTAGGCGGGCTGCCCACGGATGGGTCGACCTCCTTGCAGCCGGCGGATGGGACGATCGAGCTCCTTGGCGGCAAAGACCAATTCGAGATGTTCTATGGGGATTACTTGGGCGAGCCGTTCGCCCCCAACGTCAGGGCCAATCTCGATACCGGGGCGGGCGATGACACCGTCGTCATCCAGGCCGGCAGCATTCAGGACATCAACCTTGGAGACGGCACCGACAGGGCCGCGATATCCGGCGGCGCGACGCAGGTCGGTGATGTGACCGGCGGCCTTGGGGACGACGAGATAACGGTCGGTATCCTCGAGACCGAGGAGGGCGTTTTTTACAGCGCGCCAACCGTCGGCGTCATCTACGGGGGCGACGGCAGCGATACCATCACCATTGCGGGAGGCAACGTTGCTGCAGTCGATGCCGAGGCCGGCGATGACAAGGTCAGCATAGGCGGCGATGCCGCGGTCGAACTCGATGTCGATGGTGCCTCCGGAAACGACACCATAACGGTCGGCGGCAACGCCACCATCGGCGGCAATATATTCGGCAGCGATGGCAACGACACCGTCAACATCAACGGCGGAACCATCGGGACAACCACGACGCCGGGCCGCGTCGATCTCGCCGACGGCGCCGATATTTTCAACATAACCGCAGGTCACATAACCGGTTCGGTATTCGGCGAAGGTGGCGGCAACACCTATGACGTGAGCGGCGGTAGGATTGACGGTTCGATTTTCGCCGGCAGCCAGAACGACAACGTCACGGTCTCAGGCAGCGCCAGTATCGGCATCGACCTTGGCGAGAGTGGGAACGACACCGATTCTGTCGGCCTGGAGGATGGCGACGACAGCTTCTCGATGACCGGCGGCACACTCGGCGGCGCCGTGAGCGGCGGCGCCGGCAATGACACGATCGACTTCCGCAGCGGCACGATAAATGGTTTCATCGAAGGCAATGACGGCAACGACCGGATTTTCGTATCCGGCGGCATTCTCACCGATGAAATCATCGGTGACCTAGGCAACGATACGATCACCATCAGCGGCGGAACGATCGCCGGGCCGGTTTCCGGCAATGACGGTGATGACCATATCAGCATCTCGGGCGGCACCATTGGCACAGCCGCCGTGCCGACCCAGGTCGATCTCGGTACCGGGGTCAATACATTCGACATGAGCGGCGGCACGGTCAACGGATCTGTTTTCGGGGAAGGCGGCGTCAGCGGCGGCGCCGGCTTCGACAACGTCTCGGTCACCGGCGGCACCATTACTGGCGGCATCGAAGCCGAGCATGTTCATCTGTCAGGCGGCACGATCGGCGGTAACATCACTGGCCTCGGGCCCGACACGCTCGTCATAGACGGTATCGGCACGGTCGATCCGCTCAATCTGAGCGATGGCGTGCTGTTTAGTGGAACAAATGCCAATGGCACCGTCACCGGCACCGACCTCGCGGCCGGCGGCAAGAGCCAGAACTTTACGGGCTTCGACAATTTCTCGGCCGACGCTTCCACACTGCGTTTCAGCGGCGGCACGCAAGGCATCAACCAGCTCAACCTCGGCAACGGCTCGACGCTGTTCATCAACGGCAACGTCACCATGCCGGGTTCAATCATCGCGACCACGAGTTCGCTGATTGATATGCGCAATGGTGTCGCCAACGACGTGTTGACGCTCGGCGGCCTTACCCTCAACGGCGCCCGCATCGGCCTCGACATCAACCAGCAGACGGTGCAGTCGGATCAACTGGTCGCCGGCGCGTTCTCGGCCACCGGCGTCAATACAATCATCGTCAACCTGCTCGGCACGCCGCAATTCACCCAGGCGACCGATATCCCGCTCATTGTTTCGACGAACGGTCCGGTCACCGGGACGTTCAGCGTCGCAGGTGTTCCCGGCACGCCGGGCTCGCTTTTCAGCTATCAGGTCGTAGCCGGCCCGAATGGCGGCTTGTTCCTGCGTGCCACGCCGGCCAATTTCGGGATTGCGGCGGCGCCCACCAGCGCCACCAACGCGGGCGCGGTCACGGTGGCAATCGACGCTCTCTACGGCATAAACCGCGACGCGCTCGATGCTGACCTCCACCTTTCGCCCGCATCCGGATCTGGAATGGTGCCGGTTTCGGAGAGCTTCGGGGTCTTTGCCTCCGGCCAGTTCGCCCATACCGAGCATGACGGCTACAACATCAGCGGCGGCGGCTTGAATGGACCCGGCCCGAGCTTCGATGCCAATGATTTTTCGGCCGCCATCAGTCTTGATTTCAATGCCGCCAAACACTTCCAGTTCGACAATGAGTATGGCCTGAACATCGGCGTTTTCGCCGGCTACGCCTCGACCGACGTCAGCCTCGGCGCGTTCCGGGGATTTGATGCCATAGGCGAAGGTACCAACAAGGCTGGCCTGTTCGGCGGCTACGTGTTGTTTCGCAAAAGCGTCGACTACGCGTTGGTCTCCGCCTCCGGCTTCATCGGCGGAAGCGACGTGACGAACGGCGTGCTCGGCACCACCGGCAGCTATGATACCAAGGGCTATGCGGTTACGGCATCGGTCGGCCACATCTTCAAGCTGGGCGAGCGCACCCGTTTCGACCTGCGCGGCGGCCTGCTTGGCGTTTCATTCCGCGGCGATCCCTATACAGACAGCGGCGGCAACGAGTTCGGCAAGAGCCAGCTTTCTTTTGGCGCGATCAAGCTCGAGCCCGGCATCTATGGCGATTACACGCTGAGCAACGGCGTGGTGTTCAGCCCCTATGCGCGGGGCGAATTGCAGCAGCGTTTCGGCTACAAGAACACCACCGAAATCGACACCAGGGAAATCAACTTCGACGATGCGGATTTTTCCGCCGCGCTGTCGACCGGCTTTAACCTGAAAGTGTCGGACTCGACCACCGTCAACGGCGAAGTCCGTGGCAAGGCGTCTTCAGACAGTTCCACCATCGGCGCCAAGTTCGGATTGAAGATCGCCTTCTAGCCAGTGTGGCGTGGCCGGATTATGGACTGGCCAAGCACTCCAGCCGAGACGCTCGCCAAGCGAGAGCAAGTGTTCTATGCTCTCCATCGGCACCGAGCAATTCCAGGAAAAGAGACGGTTTTCCGTCCGGAATTGCGTCAAAACAAACAGATGGAGCGGTTTGCCGTTTCCGTGAAAGCGTGAACTGCTCTAGGCAGGGGGGTTCCATGTTCGAAGTCGTCGGATTCTGCTGGAAAATACGGTCGAGAAGTCGGCTCGCCATAAACGCACTTGGCTTGATCGTTGCGCTGTCCGTGCTGCTTTTGCCCGGACTGGGAACCGCGAACGCACAGGCGAACTGGACGCTCGATCCCGCCGCGTCGGTGCTCACCTATCAGTCGGTCAAGAAGAACACGATCGTCGAAACAAACAAGATCAGGAATATTTCCGGCAGCCTTACTTCGGGAGGTGACGCCAAAGTCACCTTCGACCTCAATTCGGTCGATACGGGGGTCGATCTTCGCAATGTCCGCATGCGGTTCCTTTTCTTCGAGACATTCAAGTTTCCGTCCGCCGAACTGACCGCGAAGGTCGATCCCGCGGCGTTTGCCGACCTGCCGACCAAGCGACGTGTGAAGGCGGTGCTTCCGTTCCGTCTCAACTTGCACGGGGTCGACAAGAACCTTGAGGCCAACGTCGTGGTGACCATGATCAGCGACGACATGGTATCGGTCGCTTCGGAGGCTCCGGTCGCCGTGCATGTGGAGGACTTCGGGCTATTGCCGAATGTCGACAAACTCCAGCAGGCGGCCAATGTGACCAACATTGTTCCGACCGCATCGGTGTCGTTCGATTTCGTGTTCACCGCTGACGGCAGCACGCCGGCTGCTGTCCAGCCTGTTGCGGCGAAGACCGCCGATGTCGGACCCGTCGCCACCGATGCCGCGAAGACGAACTTCAGCGACGAGGAGTGCCTCAACCGGTTTGCGGTGCTGTCGCGCACCGGGGCTATCTACTTTCGAACGGCGAGCGCGCGGCTCGATACCCAAAGCCGTCCGCTGCTTGCGGAGGTCGTCGGTGTCGTTGGCAAGTGCCCGGGCCTGAAGGTCGAGGTTTCCGGACATACCGATTCCGATGGGTCGCCTGTCGAGAACAAGCGCTTGTCGGAGCGGAGGGCCGAGGCGGTTGCCGATGCCATTGTCGCCGCGGGCATTCCTCGCACGCAGATCGCGGCGACCGGCTACGGCGAGGAGCGGCCGGTTGCCGCCAACGACACGCCGAAGAACAAGGCGCTCAATCGGCGGATCGAGTTTTCCGCCACCAAGCTCGTCAACTGAGGAAGGATCCGTTGTCCCGGTGAGTTTCGATCTGATCGCCCATTGTGGTGGCCTTATGCGCGGCATCGGGCTTGCAGCACTGGCATTACTTTTGACTTTGTCGGCCGCCGATGCCGAACGCCGTGTCGCGTTGGTCCTTGGCAACTCCCAGTATCAGCATGCCCCGGCGCTGACCAATCCGGTACGCGATGCCCAGGCTATGGCCGAACGCCTGAAGAACCTGGACTTTGAAGTCGTTTCCGGCTTCGACCTGACCAAACTGCAGACCCAGACGACGATTGCGCAGTTCGCCAAGCAGGTTCGCGGCGCCGACATCGCCCTGTTCTTCTACGCCGGCCATGGGTTGCAGGTTTCAGGCAGCAACTACCTTCTTCCGATCGATGCAGCACTTGAGGACGAGACCTCGCTCGACTTCGAGGCGGTGCCTGTGGATTTCATCTTGCGGCAAATGTCACGCGAGACCAGCATAAGGCTGATTTTCCTCGACGCCTGCCGTGACAATCCGCTTGCCGATGTGTTGGCAAAGACCGCCGGCGTCAAGGGAGCAAGGAGCGGCCTTGCCGAAATTCCGATCGAGAATGGTGGTGCGGGCACGCTTGTCGCGTTCGCCACCAGTCCTGATCGGGTCGCCTATGACGGGTCGGGCGAACATTCGCCGTTTGCTTCGGCGCTGCTCGCGCATATCGGCGAAACGAATGTTTCCATCACCGAAGCGATGAACCGCGTTACCGCCGATGTCTTCAAGGCAACCGCCGGCAAACAGCGCCCCTGGACCAATGTCTCACTGACCACCGAGGTCGTCCTGCACAAGATCGATCTCAACGCGCCGCTGATCGTCGGCGAGGCGAGCGCTCAGCAACCGGAAGGCGGCTCGGACGGGCGCAACACCACGGCAAATCCGGCCGGCCCCGGTGACGACGCCCAACTCGCACTCAATGTGCTTCGTCAGAAGATACCGAAGCTTGCCTCGGACGACCCCATTTTTTTCGACCACCCGATCGATTTTGGCGATCCGGAAATCGACGGCAAGAGCATTGCCGAGCTCATCAAGGGCAAGCCACGCTTCAGTCCGGTGGAGGGGCTCGACAAGTCGGTATGGGAAGGCAAGCATTGCGACGGCTGCCATCAATGGAACGAGGCCCGGCTGTGCGAACAGGCGAAAAATTTCGCCTCCAACGATGTCTCTGTTTTGCGCCTGCAGCATCCGCTCGGAACACGCTTCAAGGTGGCGCTTGCCAAATGGGCTCAAGGTGGCTGCAAGTGATACAGGGCGTTAATGGCATCCATCCAGTTTGTGCCGGGGTGAATGCTTTAATACGCATCCGCTGATTGGCGCAGCGCCTCGATCTCGGCCATCTGGATGCCCATTTCGACAAAGGCCGAAAGAACGGCAAACCGGTCGGCGAGCGCGACACGTGCCAGTCCGGTCAGAATCCCGGCATTGACCGCATGGGCGGCAGGAAATGGTTGCAGGGCCGATACCATCGTCGCGGCCCTAGTCGAACCATTGTCACGCCATCCCGCGGCCAGGACAATCCAGCCGACCGGCGTCGTTGGCTGTCTCGCCGCGGCCGCACTGACTGCTGCCCGATGATGCGGGCTGTCCGGTTCACCCACCCAGTCGCGGACAAGCGCGAGCAAACCGTGATCGGTCTCATCGAACAGGTCGGTCAGGTGGCTCAGGCATTCATGGGCCCACCAGACCGCGGCCCGCTCTGGAAGCAGATAGGCACAAAATGTAATCGCTTCCTCGGGAACGCGCCCGGCGAGGAGGTCGCGGCAGAACTCGATCGAGCGCTGGTCGGTTGGAAGGGCTCTCATGTCCCGGGCAACAGCAGGACAGGCCATGAAAAGATCCCGTGCCGTTTTGAACCGGAGCCCATTGGCCATGACCGCCACGCTTTCATCGAGGAGCTCTGGCCACTCAAGCCTCACGCGCGGCGCGGGTCAAGTCTCATCCTGTGACGCGCCGACAACTCGCGGCATTGTCGTGCCCCTCAGTGTTTTGTCGACAGACAGTTGCCTTGGAATTTGGTATGATCGCGATCATCGAAATCGGATTGCTCAAACAGGAGGAGCCGCTATGCAGTGGAGCAGTTCAGCTTTTGTGTTGGCGGTCGTGTTTTTCTCGACCCACGCTTCCGCCGGTCCCGTTCAGAAATCAGAAGACATTGTGAAGTTTTTTGCCGGCGCGGCCGATCTGGGCAAGTCGCGAGGAATTTGTGTCGGCTCCGAGGAGGAGTGCAAAAGCAAGACCAAGGCAAATGACGCGCCAGCAGGAAAATCCAGCCTCGACATGCTGATCAATTTCGGGCTGGATTCGGCCGAGCTCGACACGACTGCGCGCGCTGAACTCACCGAATTCGCCAAGGCCCTGAAGGACAATCGGCTGCGCACGTTCAACTTCGTCGTCGAAGGCTACACCGACGCCACCGGCACTGTGCATTACAACGAAGGCCTGTCGCAGCGACGAGCGCAATCGGTGGCGACCTTCCTGACAGCCAGCGGGATTGAGACCGCGCGCATCAATGCGATCGGCATGGGCGAAAAAAATCCGCGCAGCCCAAACCCATACGATCCCGTGAACCGCCGCGTGGAAATGCGGATAAAGACGGAATAAAGCCGGTAAAAGTGTGAAACGGTTTTCCGTCCGGATTGCGTTAAACAAACAGAGTGCGCGGTTCGGCGTTTCCGTGAACGCTCTGAGCCCTGTTCCATCCCGATGAAATCGGGATGGGGAACATCAGCAGTCCGAGACACTTATGCCGCGCGGCCAGGTCAAAGCGTATTCTGAATCGAGCCTATGAGGGCGGTGACGGCCTGTTTGTATTTTTCGAACTCCGGCGATGTCTGGCGGATCTGCGTGGTCTGCGGGCTCGCGTCAGTAGCCACACGGCTTAGTTTTTGGCCCATTTTCCTTTCGGCCCAGTCCACCACGTAGCTGGCTGTCTTGCCGGTGAGAAACGGATTGGCCTGGATGACGGCCGAACCCAGCACGGCGCTCAGTTGCGCCGAACCTGTCGCCGCCAGCACCTGATGCGCGCCTTCCATCCCCAGGAAATGACAGAGATAGAGCCGTCCAGCTGTGATCTGGTGACCGCGCGCCCGAAGATAGGCCTCGCCTTCGCGCGCCAGATTGCGCACCATCTCGCGCGAGATCGTGGCGTCGTAGCGCAGAGCGAGCAGGTCGGCAGTCGACAGCGTGCGCGCAAGCTCCGGGCGATAGGTGCTCATCATCCTGATCCAGGTCTTGGTTATGAACTGGCCGGCGCCGGTCGCTGAAGAATTTGGGTTCTTGGCGCGAGCGCTGCCGCCACTTTCGACATGAACAATGCGGTCGGTGAGCGTTTCGACAGCGGAATCGTCTGAAGCGATCGCGGTAACCCTGCCCAGCGGGTCGATCGCCTCGCCATTCTGATAAAGTTCGAAATGCAGGTGAGGCCCGGTCGAAAGGCCGGTGGTGCCGATGTATCCAATGATGTCGCCGGCTTTCACCTTGGTGCCGACGCCGGCCGGGATTGCAAATTTCTGCATATGCGCATAGCGCGTCTCGCGCCCGTTTCCGTGCGAAATCTTCACCAGATTGCCATAGTTGCCGCCATCGCCTTGGAAGGTGATCTCGCCATCGAAGGCCGCTGCGATCGGCGTGCCAACGGGAGCCGCCCAATCGACGCCCTTGTGGATGCGAACGGTCCCGAGGATTGGATGCTTGCGTGGCCCGAAGGTGGAGGTCATAACCCCGTTGACCGGTGTGACCATGCCGTTGGTTACCGTCAGCGAGCGAACCTGATCGTCACCGGTGACGCACGCAAACTGGCCGTCGCTCTGCTGGAAGACGAAACAGTCGAGGCTCTTTTCGCTGCCCTGGACACCCACATACAGCACCCGCCCGGCACCTTCGTCCTTGCCGCGCGGCATCTGCGAATAGATCAGCACGAGGCGCTGGTCCTCGCTTGCAAAGGCGTCCAAGTCCTGTCCTCTCGAGAGATACATGATCGCTTCGCCGATCACGCCGGTCGGGACATTGTTGCGGGCCGCCGTCGAGTAGATCGCGTCGAGCAGACGGTATTGCCTTTTGTGCGTGCCTTCCGCCTGTGCGCCCGAATAATTGAACAGGTCTTCGCGGACCCAGGGATCGACGCCCGACACGAACGCGCCGGCGGCATTGCGCGTCAGCGTGCCGACGAACACGTTCCTGGCGTAGATCGAAACCTGCATGAGAGACATCGTGGTCGTCCCGCGGCTCGGCCTGAAACCGCGCATGGCAACCACATAACCCGGTTCCAGACTGTGCCGATTGAAAAGCGCCTTCAGGGCCTCGCCTGCCAACTTGGCATCATCGGCGGAGAAATGCGCATCGAGCACAACGCTGTCCAGGCTGCGGTCGTTGAGGGTCTTCACGAACATGTCCTCGGTCGCCTCGAACCGCTGATAATCATTCGTGACGACCGCGACGCTGGTGTTGTTTTCGATCTGGGTCTTCTGGAATGCGGGAAGGGCAGCATCGCCCGCGTCGATTGTCTCACCCCAGCCGGCTTCGGGATCGTCGGCGTCCGCCTTCTGGTCCGGAACCGCCGCGGGTTCCTCTGCGGTGGGTGATGGCTCAAGGTCGTTCTGGAGATCGCCGGATGGTGCGGTAGCGGTCTTTCTTTGCGCCTGGAAGAATGCGAAATCCTCCTGCGTCGACGGTATCGTCGTCATGAATTTTTCGCTGGCGCTAAGCATGACGTCGGACAGAATTTCGAGCTGGGGAGAAACGCCGGCCTGATCGAGTTCCGCCGGGCGCGGCATCGTTCGGCCTTTCGTTGCGGCGCCGGCATCGGGCGCCAGGGTGATCCACATTGGATCCCCGGCAAGGTCGATGATGGCCGGCACATAGACGGATGCATCGGCCGGCACATCATCCACTCCCTCGACCGCGTGCAACTCCTCATCTTCGTCGCCGAACGACCAATAGTCCGCGGTGAGGTAGAAACCGGCGGCGATCGAAAGCAGGAGAACCACCGCGAGACCGGCAATAAGCCTGCGCCAAAGCGCGCGCCTGCGAAGGGCGGCGCGCGCCTGCTTTTTGTGCCTGAAGCTCGTGTCGATATTGTGCGTCACGGATTGCTTCCGGTCAGGAAGAAGGTCCAGCGGACCTGTTCGAGCGTATCGACTTCGAGAAATTGCGCCGCGATATGGCCGCGCTGCCAGCATTCATCGATGCCGCGTATCGAGAAACGGCGCGGCTCGATGCACATTTCTGTCGATCCGGTGAGGATCGCATGACCGAACACGTCCGTGGCATAGATGTAGATGTAGCGGTTCGTCAGTTTCTCGCGGATGACGTTCACGCATTGATTGGCGCCGATGGTCCACCAGCCATCGGTCTGGTCCGCATTGTCGACCTTCTGGCCGACGGCGAGATTGACGACGTCGAGTGTCTGATTGCAAACCGTGAATTCGGCGCGCGCTTCGCTGGATGACAGCACCGCCAGCAGCGCGGCGCCCGCCATGACTGCAAGCCTCATGTGGCCTGTCAGGGCAAACACGGCTCGAAGCGGATCACGCTGCTCTATGGGCAGGTCGGCGGACGAACGGGGCGAACGCGAGCGGCGGAGTTCCATCGGGCGTCCATGCTATCCGCCGAGCCGGAAATACTGGGCAGCGGCCGAGAACCGAGTCCCATCGGTCTCAATTTCTTCGAGAATTTTGGGGAGCAGCACCGCGGCGGGTGTCGGCGTGGAGAACGCGGCCGCCTGAATATCATGGACGCCCGTGATCACCATTATGATCTGCGGCACGGCCTTTCCGGCGGCTTTGTCGGCCGCGCCGAGGCCAATCGGGATGCTGAAAGTAGCCTTGCCCGGTTCTACGACGATGCGGTCGTCGAGATTGAATACCATGCCTTTGTGATCGATCAGCAGCACGCTGGAGACGAGCCCGCCGCGTGTCACCAGCGTGCCGCTGACCGGCGTGCCGTTCGGCACCGACGTCCGATCGAGAACAAGCTGCGGCTTGTCGGCGGCGGTCTGCCCCAGAAAGCGCAGAAAATTGGTGACTTCGCATTGGCTTGGCTCGATGAGGCGGACGCTGATGTCCGGCTCGATGTGGAATTTTGCCTGGAAATCGCCCAGCATGCGCTCGAATGGCTGGACCGCAGTTCCAAATCCTTCGATCGCGGGGGCCTTGTCGGTTGCCGACGTCATGGTCGCATAGAAACAATCGCCGCCGCCGAAGTCGCGAACCCAGGAGACCCGTTGCGCGATGTCGTCGACGGCCGCGGGGACCTCTGGTTTGGGCACGTTCAACGCGACGACAGGCTGGTCGGGCTGTTTGGCCTCCGGTAGTGCGGCTTTTTGACTCTCGGCCTTCGCGATATCTGTCTTGCTTGCGGCGGGTTCAGGCGCCGGCGTGGTCGCCTTGGGCGGTGTCGGCTGGTTGGTCTGTAGCTCGGGCTTTTGGCTCTTGACAACCTCTGGCTTGGCCGGCGGCGGCGTCGACACCCTCTCGGCTGCTGACGGCGCTGGAGCGGTCGTGACAGGTGGCGCCGCCGACGTCTGGCTGTCGCTGGCCACTGCATCGGGCTGGATTGCCGGTGATGCCTTTTCGGGCGGCGGCTGCACGTCCGTAGTTGGCTTCGGGGGTGCCCCGGTCTGCGAGGGGACTCCGGCGGGCTTGGCCGGCCGCGGCTTCTGAGCTGCCGCTGCATCTTGCTGATTTTCAGCCGGCGGTGCGCCGGCCTCCGGCTGCGCGAGCGGAACTACCTTTGCCGGCTCGGGGGCATTCGCGGCAGTGTCCGCCGGGGGCGGCTTTGACAGCTCTGGGGCGGGCTTTGATGGCTCTGGTGCGGAAAGCGATATCTTATCGACGGTCGGCGTGGCAGGCGTCATGAAGCCGCTCAGATAGAGCCCTGCGCCGGAGGCGACAGCAAGCGTCGCCAAGGCGGCGATGGCGACGGTCCGGGTGGTCTTTGCGGGTTTTGCGCGCACATCCGGCTTGACCGCGCGCGGAGGACCGACGGCCGGGGATGGCTGCGGTGCGGTCAAAAGCGCGGGCCGGACATGCGGGACAAAGCGCTCGCGCGTGCCCGTCGCCAGCGGCGCGTCGTGTCCCGCGACATTGGATGGCTGAGGCTGGCCCTTAGGATCAGGAGCAAGGGCTTGCTCGGCTGGCCGCAAGACCGGTCGCTTGCGTGGTGGGATGGACGTCGGCGGCATCGTTCCTTCGTCTTCGCCACGCGTCATTCTGGCGATGTCCGCCATGCTGGCCGGCCGGTCTCGCGGATCCGGTTGCAGCATGGCTTCAACGATGTCACGAAAATCGTCGTCGATGTCGGAGAGATCAGGCACGGTCCGGCGCTTTTCGATGACCTCGAACTGCGATCCGCTCATGTCGATCGGCTTGCCGCGCAAAGCGGCAACCAGCACCAGCCCCAGGCTGTAGATGTCGGATTGCTCACTGACGTCGCCGCTGTAGAGCCCGAGCTGTTCGGGCGAAACATAATTGTACTTTCCCGCGAACTTTCCGCCGATCAGGGTCTCACCGCCCACGCTCGCCGAGCGGGCGATACCGAAATCGATGATCTTCGCGCGGTCGACCCGGCCGCCGGGCAGGATGATGTTATCGGGGGAGAGGTCGCGGTGTATTGCTCCAGCTTGATGGACGGCGCTCAAACCGGAAGCGAGGCGGTGGCAGAGCTTGCGCACATCTGCCGTCGGCATCGCGCCACGTCGCATGATGTCGAACAGCGACTCGCCGTCGACGAATTCCATGGCAAGGTAGGGACGGCCGATCCCGGGATCGATCGTGAAGACGTGGTACCGCACGACCGCGTCATGCGACAGGTGATTGAGGATCAATGCCTCCTTGCGGAACAGCGATAAGATCGTCTGGTCACGGGCGAACTCGGGCAAGACGATCTTGATCGCGACATGGTCACCGGTCTGGATATTATGGCCACGGTAGACCTCGCCCATGCCACCGAATGCGATCCGCTCGTCGAGTTCATAGATGCCGCTGAGTTGCGTGCCTACGGCGGTGTTGGCCATGCCCCCCGATATTCGCGTCTTATCGTCGGCGCTCATGAGCCTCAAGCCTCCGCTCTATGCGGATCTGGACGAGGCGATTGGCCATCGCGCCGGTCTCCGATCTTCACAAGCACGATCGTCACGTTGTCCGTTCCGCCGCGCGCCAGCACCATGTCGAGCAGGTTCTCGCAGGCTGCCTGAGGTGTCGCCGAAACAGTCGCCGCCTCGATCTCGGCGTCGGTGACATGCGCCGTCAGCCCATCCGTGCTCAACACAAAAATGTCCCCAGGCATGATTTCGCCCTGCTGGAAATCGATGACAATCTCGTCGCTGACGCCGATCGCTTGTGTGATGACATTGCGGCGCGGCCAGGTGCGCGCTTCGGCTGCGCTGATGATACCCCGGTCGATGAGCTCCTGAACTTCGGTGTGGTCTCTCGATATTTGCGAGATCGAGGCGTTGCGGATTAGATAGACGCGGCTGTCACCCGCCCACAGGCAGGCAAACCGCCCGTCCATCGCCAGCAGCGCGGCAACGGTAGAACCGATGGTTATGCCGCGAGATTCGGCTATGCCGCGGATCTCGGCATTGGCCCTGCTCAGCCTGTCCTCAAAGCGCGCCCGAAGATCGGGTGCCGAGCTCGCGATGCCGATCGTTGCCAGATGATCGACGATACTGGCTGAAGCGACCTCTCCGGCGTCATGTCCACCCATTCCGTCGGCTACCACCCAGAGGCCAGTTTGTGGCTCGACCAGATAGCTGTCTTCATTGAGCTCACGGACAAGGCCTTTGTGGCTCACGCCGAAGCTTTCAATGGGAAGGGCGACAGTATTCATTTTGCCACCAAGCGCTTTTCAAGCGTCCTTCTGCGGCGCACCTTTGGACGCTCGCTCGCGCCACTTTGCCACAGGCTCGAACATTAAAGTATCGAAAACTAAGGAAAACCAAGGTTTGACCGTATGTGGTCTGCGGATCGGCACCATGCTCAGCAGATCATCCCCATCTCAAAACGCCTTGGGACAGCTGAACCCGGAAAGCGCGGGGAGGAACAAGGGGTTGGAGCCTGAGCCTGTCTGGAGCGTATAAGAAACGTCGCGTCCGCCGATCACGAAGCGCGCTTGCATGCTGCTGTCGTCGCCGGTGACGGCAGCCTTGTCCAGAAGCCGTTTCAGGGCCCACGGCCCTTCGAACTTGATCGCGGATTCGCGGCCTGGCATTTCTGGTGTCAGGCTTAGGCTGGCGTACGCGGAAGCCGTACCGCCCGGCCAGGTGACCGCACTTGGCGCGTTGCCGGTCTGGTTGCTCTGGACGATCTGGCCGTCGGCATCGAGTATCGCCGTATCGGCATCGCCGTTCAGTGAGAATGGTGTGAAAGTGATGCTGACCGAAGGCACCGAACCGCCCGATGGGAAGAAGGCGCTGCGGATTTCCGCGGCCAGTTGGAAGTCTTTCAGGGTCGATTTCGACAGGTCGCGTCCAAAGCGCGCATCCTGTTTCCAGCTCCAGTCCTGGCCGGTCATGTCGATCAGCGATGCGAGATTTTGTGCGAAGAACCGGTCCAGCAAGCCGCCCGGGGCGAACAATTTCGCGAAATCCGCCATCGCAACATCCTCGGTGGCGTCGCCGGCGAAGGGATAACGGCCGTTGATCGCGGCTTCACAGGGAGCCGTCACCGTCTGGTCGAGTATCTGGTTCAAGTTGGTTACCGAGGTTTCGGCGACATTTTCTTCGAACTCATCCGCCGTCGCGTTGACCATCCGGCCGAGTTGCTTGGGCAGGCGTGAGACATTGGCGCGAAGCGTGGCTATCTGTAGCTGCAGGTTCGAACTGACGCGCTCCGTCTGCGAAGGAACTTCGGCCGCCAGTTGCAGGCTCTGATAGATATCGCTGAAGTTGTGGGTCAGGGCATCAATTGGGCGGTGTCCGGCAGGGCCGTTCACCAGGGCCTGGAATGGTCTAAATTGCGCTTCGATGTTTGCACCTGGATTGACGTTCCGTGCGTCGGCGGCCCCCGTGCCGGCGCGGCTTTGCGATTTGCCGTTGGCGATTTGTATGCCGATGCGGGCCAGGCCCTTGGCCAGATCCGCGGCGTTGCGCGGCTGGTTCTGAGCCGTGCCTGCTTCGATCTCGGTGCCGGGACCGTTGCCGTCACCTGGGTCCCGCGTCAGAGCTGTTTCGTTGGCGATCGCCGCAAAGAGCTGGTTCATCGGTGAGCTTGGGGAGGCAGCGGCTGAAAGCGCGATGTAGTGCGGCTTGTCCGTCAGCATCGCCTTGAATTTCAACTGGTCGAGAACGCCGTTCCACGCGGCCGCGAACTCCTTCCCGTAGCGATCGAGAAGTTCGGGGCCGAGCTTGAGCAGTTGCTGGTTGATGTCGCCTTGTTCGCCGCCGCCGCCGAGAACCCACTGCTCGTCGACAAGCATCTGCGCAATGCGCGAAAGTTGCCGGAGATAGAAGGTGTTGAAGCCGGAATGGGTGTAGATTCCGGGAACACGAAGCCCTGACAGATCGCTGCCATCGATGCGCTCGAACAGCAACTGCGCCTCCGGCCCACCTTTCTGGGATACGGAAAAATCGTCCAGCACCGCAGCGTATGTCGCCGACTTGATCAAAGCCGAAGCTCGATCGGCAAGGCTCATACGCCCGAGAGAACGTTGAGCGGCTTCAACAAGCGGCCGGTTGAGTTCGAAGACGGGATCGTAAGCGTCGTCCAATGCCAGCATCGCGCGCAGGTGCTTTTCGAGCTGCTCGCGTCCTTCGCGATTGTTTTCGCCTGGATAGCGGTTCTGCTCCCAATCCTGCTTCATCCAGGAAACGATCAAGGCGTCATCGACCTTCGGTGCCTTGCCGCCAAGCATCAGATAGATTTTCAACGGTTCGTAGAGCGCGACGGGATCGGCCATCTTGGCCTGGATCGTCCGCTCGGCCTGGATCAGCAGGCGCGATCGGAACATTCGTTCCAGCCCCTGCCGATAGGCCGTTTTGGACGCCGAACGAAGTCTCTCACGCTGACTGAGGCCGAACGTCTCTTCGATCGGTGTCGGCAGGTCACCGTTTTCGAACCCGGCCGGCAGATCGCGCAACTGGTCGAGCGGGCCGATGACGTTTTCAAGGTCGACATCGGTAACCGTGGCCGTCTTGAGCAATGGGGCCGCCGTCTCGCGATACTGGCCCATGGCAAGAGTTGTGGAGGCTATCAGCGATCGGTTGGCCGCAAAGCTCAGGGCGAGCGTACCCAGTGCGGCGGCAGCGATCAGCGTTATTGCGCCGAGGCCGCAAAGTCTGGCGATCGCCGCACGCCTTGCAGCCGATTTGTCATACGAAACCCATCCGGATTCGGCAAAAATGACGTCCGTCAGCAGATTATGCAAAAAGAAGCTTTTGCCAGTTCCGGAAAAGTGCGGGCGGGAATTGCCGCCGAAATTGCGGCTGATCGCGCCCAGCACCTGATCGATAGGCGTTCCCTCTTGCGTGCCTGACGAAAAATACAGTCCACGCAGGCTGACGTTCACCTGGCTTCGGGTCGGATCGAACACGCTAGCGACAAAACTGGCAATTCGACTCCTCAGCGCGCCGAACTGTGCGGGAAAACCGAAGATGGAGATGCGCGTGACCGGATCAGCCTCTTCCTGGAGGCGGTCGGCCATCTCGTCCACCAGTCGTTTTGCCAGCGCATCGAATTCGGCAGGGGCCCCGGCGGCCATGTTCCTGTCGCGCTCCGCGGTCTGGAATGTCGCGCCCCATACCTTGCGCCTGCGCGACTCGTCGAGACCGCCGAAGTAGTCCATGAATCCGGAGACAAGATCGGTCTTGGTGAAAAGCAGATAGACTGGAAACTGGATTTTCAACGTCTCGTGGATTTCCCTCAGCCGGCTGCGTATCTCGGTGACGTGGGCATCAAGCTGCTGATCGTCGAAGCTCATCAGATCGGCAAGGCTGATGGCCAGGATAACGCCGTTTATCGGTTGTCTGGTGCGGTATCTCTTGAGCAGCGAGAGGAATGCGAGCCAGCTCTTCTTGTCGCTCTCGGCATTGGAGTCCTGCGTCGTGTAGCGTCCTGCGGTGTCGATCAGCACGGCCTGGTCGGTGAACCACCAGTCGCAGGCACGTGTTCCGCCAATGCCAGCCACCGGTTGGGTGTCCCCCGAACCGGCAAGCGGAAAATTCAGACCCGAATTGACCAGTGCCGTTGTCTTGCCGGCACCCGGCGGGCCTATGACCACGTACCAGGGGATCTCGTAGAGGAAGTTGCGCTTGCCGCTCGATCGTTTGAGCGTCGCCACGGCCTCATTCATGCGGGCTTCGAGCACCCGCGCATCATTATCATCACGGTCGTCATTGTGCGCAATGACGGTTTCGAGCGCTTTTTGCGCCTTCCTCGCCTGCCAGAAACGCAGCCCGTAAAAAAGCGCCAGCGTCGCCATGATTACACCAATGATCGTCGCGCGTAGCCAGGCAGGCCCGAGCGGCCGGCTATCGGCGAAGCGGATCAAGGGGCCGGCAAACCACACCGCCGCCGCGAAGCCGCCCAGCGCGGTCACGCTGAATATCCGCAGCAGCCAACGCGTCATGGGTGCTTCCAACGGGCCGTCACAATGTTTCCTCCCTGGGGATCATCACATCGACACGGCGGTTCTTGGCGCGGCCTTCCGGCGTCGCATTGTCGGCGACCGGTTCGTCCTCGCCCTTGCCATCGACCGTCAGTCGCGAGGGATCGCTGAATTTCGCTGCCATCAACGCTTCCACGGCCTTCGCCCGGGCGACGGAAAGGTCGAAGTTGGATTTAAACGCGCTCGACTTTCGGGGTTTGACATTATCCGTGTGGCCGACGATCCGGATTGGTCCAGGCTCGTGATCCAGAGCCGCGGCGATGTCGGTGGCAATGGGCTGGAATTCCGGCTTCGTCTCTGCCCTGCCGGACTGAAACAGCAGCAGATTGTTGATTTCCACCACGATGAAGTCGCCTTTCGTGCCGATGGTCAGCCCGCCGCCTTCGACGTCCTTGGCCAGCGCCGCACGAATACGGTCGATCTGCCCGGTGGCCGTGGGTGGGGTGAGTTTCGCCGGCTCGGCCAATGGCGCCACGCTGGCGCGCTCGATGGCAATCGGCGTCGATGGATTGAGTGCCAGCAATTCACCGGCGGCGGCGTCGCCTTCATTGCTGATGAAGACCCGTAGTGCGAAGAATGCAGCAGTCAGCAGCGCCGATCCCGCTGCCGCGACGACCCAGAGCGGCAGGCGGGCCGATGACTGTACCATCGTCGCTGCCAAGCCCTGCCAGTGCGGCGAGATGTCTTCACCCGCATGCGCCCTGAAGTAGCGAAGCGTCTCGTAGACATCGCGTCGAACGCGCTCGAGATTGTTGTCTTCGCGCTTCACGCCTCGATACTGGCCCTCGAAACCCAGCGACAGGCAGGCATGCATCAGTTCGAGCAGATCGTAGTGCGTCTCGGGATTGGCCAGTATCTTGTTCAGTGCTTCGTAGAAACCTGTGCCGGTGCGCTCGGTGTGAAAGAACTGCCCCAGCATGCTGTGTTGCGCCCAGTCGTCACTCCTGGGCCAGGGCAGGTTGCCGATGAGATCGTCGACGGTTTCGCAGAGGGCGAATTTCGCAATCCGCGCATCCTCTTCGGCAACGCCTGACTTCTCCACTGTCCGGTCGAATTTTTCAATCGTCTCGGTGACATGTTCCGCCAGTGGCTCCGCTCGTATTTCGACGGACATGAGCCTGAGCTGCCCGAGCAGCATCAGCAAAGGTGCCGCCGCGGCGAGAATAGGGTTTGCCGCGGAGTATTTGACGATGTCGGCGGCGCCGAGCAGCAGCGCCTGCTCGATGGCTGGCTTTGGCGGGGCGGCGGAAGAGCTGGTGCTTGCCGCAGCACCCAAGGCTGGAGCCTGATAGATTATGGTTCCGGATGCCCAGCCCGGCGGCCGCACGACACCAGGATCGAACACGGTTGAATCCTTGGCCCCAGAGGGTTGGTCTGCGCCCGCGACGGGTTGCTCAGGAGCTGGCGGCGATTTCTGCGTGCGCCGCGGATTTGCGCGAATGACGGTCTTGCCCGCCAGGCCGAAGGGGTCGTCCTTCGAGCTCATCGCCAATCGTCCGTGCTGGCGGGGTACCCACGATTGGGCGAGACAGGCGCAAGACGGTTTCTGGTCAGGTAAAGGAAAGGCAGCCCCGGCCGGCCGTGGCAGTGTCCGGAGGAGGATTGGCTAGAAAACGCTATTCCGCCGTAGCATGACATTTGCCGCAGACCCCCAGGTCAATGAGTCTTACCCGCTAGGCGAACTGTCGTATCCGATCGTAATCTCAGAAATTGTCGATTGGAACCGGGTCCCGGGCGTCGGAGAGACTTTTCTTCGCCGACTGCCGTGCCGTGCTTTTCCTGGGATCGCCTATTTTTGCTTGTCGGCTTTGGCGTAGGCCTCGCTGAAATACGCCAGGAAGATGTCCAGCATGCCGTTTTCATGTGCCTCTTCCATGGTCCGCCATGTCGCCACATAGGCGTCCCAAGCCTGGCCCTTCTTCGATGTAAACGACGTAGGCGGGAGCTTCCTGCCGATTGCCTCGGGGGACAGATCGTCAAGCAGCCGGGAGAGCGCGGCTTGCATGGCGGCATAGGTAGCGAATTCGTGCGTCTTGAGATCGCGGAATGCATCTTCGATACTGCGCCTGGCATCAAGATAGCCGGCCCTGCGTCGGGCAAACATGATTTCGAGGATGTCGTCGGTTCCTGGAACGAACTTCAGTGGATTGTTATCGGCGGCGCTGATCATCGTTCGTTGTGTACTCTTGGCCAGCATTTTCGCGGCCGCCCGCGCCTTCAGCAGCAAACTAAGTTCCTCGACCACGGCCCGCAGGACCGCGCCGATTTCGGCTGCAACTTCATGCTGGTCGCGCAATTGAAGCAATTCCGGCGAAATGCCGGCTCCGATCGCAATCTCCCTCAACACCTCGTCTCTGGTTGAGGGCAGGGGTGGGGAGTGCACGGCTGGAACGCGCCGCCCGGACCGTTGCTGCGCGGAATCGAAGAAAGGCCCTTCGCCGAATTCCAGCGGCCGGCCTGTCGCGAGCGGCATGTCTCGCTGCGTCGGACCGTGGCTGGGGTTGCCTGCAGTGGCGCGCTCCTCGTCGATCGACACTAAGACGACATAGCGGCCGATCAGCATCCGATCGCCATCGCCCAGCCGATGCGGGTTGGTCATGCGCTGGCTCGATCCATTGATGAAGGTGCCGTTGCGCGAGATATCGTGCAGCCAGAACGCGCCGGCCTCGTAGCGAACCTCGCAGTGCCGACCCGAGATGAACTTGTCGGGGTCCGGCAAGGTCCAGTCACAACCATCGCGTCCGATTTCGAAGCCGCGATCGCGCGCCGCGTAACTGGTCGAGGTGCCAGCGGGCAAGGCATCGACGTTGTTGATTTGCAGACTGACGTACATCCAGGATCGCCCTCGATCAATACTCCACCATTCTAGCAGCTTGCAGGTAAAACAGGACAGCGGCGTTTCAAGCCCCTGAATCGATGGGTAAGATCTTGTCGCCGCCTCTCTTTGGCCGGCGGGGAAACATGTGGTAGGCTCACCACGGCCTGGCTTGGCGGATTTAGAAAGTTCCTGAACGTGATGCTGTTAATATAGCGGGAACTTCAAATCCATCACGTTGGCGGCCGCGTCCAGGAGGGGCACGACCCATGCCGAATGAACGTGCCACGGTGGTGCAGACACCGGTTGGCTCCGATTTGTTGACGTTCACGCATCTTGTCGGGCGCGATGAGATCAGCCGTTGTTTTGCCTATACGGTCGGGTTCGTCAGCACGGACACCGATATCGATCCGCTGAAGATGCTAGGTGGCCCGGTCTCGGTTGAAGGTGAATCCGATCCGAAACGCTGGTTCAGCGGCATCGTGTCCGAGTTCCGGATCACCCGGCTCGAGGACCATCTGGCATATTATGAGGCGGTGATCAGGCCGTGGCTCTGGTTTCTCGGCAACACAACCGATTGCCGTATTTTCCAGAACAAGAGCGTCGTCGACATAATCAAGAACGTCTTCAAGAGATACAGCACGGCGGAATTCGATCTGCGCCTGCAGGGGTCCTATCCCCAGCGCGAATATTGCGTGCAGTATGACGAGACCGATCTGGATTTCGTCCAGCGGCTGCTCGAGCATGAAGGCATTCTGTATTTCTTCGAGCATGACGAAGGCAAGCACACGCTTGTCCTGGCCGATGCGATGAGCAAGCTGAAGCCTGCGCCGGGCTACGATAAAGTGCTCTATAACCTTGAAGGTCAGGGTTCCCGGCGTGATGTCGAATACATCACGGAATGGATTCCGGGCAGTTCGGTGCGCCCAGGCGCCTATGCCCACACCGACTATGATTTCACGAAACCGGGCGCTGACCTGATGGCCAAGTCGGCCCAGCCGTTCAGCCACAAGGAGGCGGCGGGCGAGAACTACCGCCAGCCCGGCGCGCATCTCGAAACGGGCCGGGGAGACAGCCTGGCCGCGATCCGGCGCGAGGAAATTCAGGCCGTCCATCAGCGCATCGCCGCGGTCGGCACTGTGCGCGGTCTCTATTCGGGCTGCACGTTCAAGCTGGATAGCTTTCCGCGCGAGGACCAGAACCAGGAGTATCTGGTGGTCAGCGCCGAATACAGGCTGTTCGATCCAGGCTACAGAGCCCATGCCGACGTCGAGAGCGAGAACTTCAAGGCAATCCTCGGCCTGGCGCCGACCGCATTGCCCTATCGTCCACCGCGGATCACGCCACGGCCGATCATGCGCGGCCCCCAGACGGCGACGGTGGTCGGTCCATCCGGCGAAGAAATATTCACCGACAAATACGCGCGGGTGAAGGTCCAGTTTCATTGGGACCGTCTGGGCAAGAAGGACCAGAACAGCTCCTGCTTCGTGCGGGTGTCGCAGACCTGGGCCGGCAGCGGCTGGGGTTTCATCCAGATCCCGCGCATCGGCCAGGAGGTGATCGTCGATTTCATTGAAGGCGACCCGGACCTGCCGATCATTACCGGCAGGGTCTACAATGCCTCCCAGATGCCGCCCTACGGGCTGCCCGGCAGCGCCACCCAGTCGGGCTGGAAGTCGGACTCTTCCAAAGGCGGTGGCGGCTACAACGAGCTGATGTTCGAGGACAAGGCCGGCTCCGAACTCGTCAACTTCCAGGCGCAGAAGGATCACCACCTTCTGATCAAGCACGATCGCACCAAGCTGGTCCAGCACGACCAGTCCGACCGTATCGACCACGACGCCAAGCACTCCGTCGGCCACAACCTCGACGAAGACGTCGGCAACAACAAGACGGTGAAGGTGGGCGTCGACCAGACCACCAACATCGGCTCGAACGACACCGAGACAGTGGGCGCCAACCGCTCGCTGACGGTCATGGCCAACGAGACCATCCATGTCGTGGCGAACTCGACGGAGAACATCGACGCCAATCATTCTCAGACGGTGGGGATTGTCCAGACAGTAAGCGTCGGCGCGGCTCGGGTCGATTCGGTGGGCGCATCGGAGACCAGAAGCGTGGGTGGACCGCAGACCAACACGATCGGCGCGACGCGGTCTGTGACGGTTGGGGCGGCGCAGGACCACAGCATAGGAGCGAGCGACAGCTGGACGATTGCGGCGGCACAAACCGTAAATGTTGGCGCCGATCAAAGTGTCACCGTCGGCAGCGCACAGACTTTCAGCGTCGGCGCCGCCCGCAGCGCCAGCATCGCGGCCGATGACACAACGACGGTTGGTGGAGGGAGTTCCCTTTCAGTGACCGGTGCAAGTTCAATCCAGATCGGAGAAGACAGTACAATTAATGTCGGCAAAAAGCTGGTGATCACCGTTGGCGACGAAATTCTGATCAAGTGTGGTTCGGCCAAATTCATGATGAAGAAGGACGGTACCATTGCCCTGGAAGGGAAGGACATTTCGGTGAAAGCAAGCGGCAAGATCGGTATTAAGGCATCGAGCGACATCACGATGAAGGGCTCGAAGATCAGCGAGAATTGAGGTGCAGCGATGAGTGACGTTCGCGAACGCATTGACGGTGTGGTGATCGGCATCTTTCTCGGTTTCGATGATGCGGCATCGCCGCTGGTGGTATTCCCCGGCAATCCGGAACAGACAGCCTTGCCCGCGCGCAGTTTGACCGGACTGACGACCGATATGGTCGGCTCCGAGGTGGCTTTGCTCTTTCAGGAAGGCGATCCCGCCAAGCCGCTTATCGTCGGCCGCATCGTCGAGCCGGCACGGAAGACCGCTGCGCCGCAAATCGTGCGCGACGGCGAGCGCGTTCGCATCATCGGGGAAGAGCGCATCGAACTGCGTTGCGGCAAGGCGACAATCCTCATGGAAAAAGATGGCCGCATCACTATTCGCGGTACCTATGTCACCAGCCAGGCGAGCGCCACCAATCGTATCCGTGGCGGCTCGATCGACCTCAACTGATGTTGTCGGCAAGCAACAAGTCGAAATCAGATGGCACGCCTAATCGGCGAATAGTACCGGATGTCGTAAGGCAGCATGCTGAGCAGGTCGCATTTTTCTGGGCACAGCGCGATACTTTGATGGCGGCGGATCCTCCGAACCTGAATGTGGTCGCCGGTGTCGACCGACGCCTGGAAGCCAACCTGGATGGCTTGCGTATCGCGGGATCGGCCGCTTGGCCGTTCATTGTTGCGGTCTATGAGGATTTCCCTGAGAAAGGCGAATTGTTCCTATACGGATGGATGGCTGTCGAATTAAACGACGGCCGCCGTATTGCCGAGGTTGTCGAGCACGGCAGTCGAAGCGAAGACGGTGCTTGCGGAATGGTCGGTGCGCTGGCGTGGCACCGGCCCGCAACGATCGCGCCGCTGGTGCGGGACTGGATCGGAGCCCACGATGCGTTCAAGCGATATCTCGGCGTATCGGCTTGCCTTGGGCACGGCGTCGACCCGAAGCAGATGCTGGTTCGACTTGTGCGCGATCCGGATCCACGCGTTCGAGCTGCGTCCCTGCGGCTTGCCGGAAAGCTCGGACGAGCCGATCTCGTTCCGCAACTGGGCGCAGCGTTGGATGACACCGAAAAGTTGCCACGCTTCTGGGCTGCCTGGTCGCTGGCGGAACTCGGTTCAGGCAACGCGGCCAGCTCCGAACTTCGTAAGGTTGCCGTCAGTGGAAGCGCCGACGCTATGACGGCGCTGCGCGCCGCCGTCAAGGCCGCGCCCGACAGAGATGTCCGCGCCTGGATGGGCGGATTGTTCAAATCACCTGAAACCGCGCCTTTGGCCGTACGTGGCGCCGGAATGCTGGGCGACCGCAACATTCTGCATTGGCTGATCCACCAAATGCGCGCACCTGCTCTGGTCGCCGCGGCCGGTATATCGTTTTTGGAGCTTTTTCCCGAAGCCAAAGAGTACGACGAGCTTTTTTCGGTCGAACCCGACTTGCTAGGAGAAAAGATTGCCGAACATTTCGAGCAGGATCCTCCATATCTGCCGGTTGCCGATAGGGTAAAAGAGTGGGCAATCGAGCGGGGCCTGCTTGCCGATCCTATCGCCAGCCCAAGGGATTGATGAATCTGTGGATCCACCCGATCGTATTGTCGTTCTCGAAAAAAAGTCTGCCTGAGAACCTTGGATGTTCCCGAAGGAAAAGAGGTTCTAGAACGCGGCTTGCTTCGAAGTAGGCATCATTAACCGTTTTTGGTCGGTTCATGTCCTCGACATTAGGCTCCGGGCCAAGTCGCATCAGGTAGCCTCGTCGTCCGCGCTCGATGTCGACGGAACTGAGGGACGCGCAGCTTTTCACCAGTTCAGGCCAAGATGTGTCGATCGCGGACAGGCCCTCGCCGAAGAGTGTCAGCCAACTCACCGTTTTGATTCCGTTGTTGCTGACAGGAATCGTCAGGTTCAGATTTTCTATGTCTATTCCCCAGTATCGCTTCGCCTGCGTGTATATGTAGTCAAACGCCGCAAGTCGTTCCCACGGATCATAGGCAAAAGTCAGCCCGCCGTGACCAGAGATAAATTCAACATTGTCAACAATATTGCGAGCCAAGTTTACGAGCACGACAACATCTGTATCAAGTGGAGCGAGGACACGCACAGCCGAATGCAGGCCGCTGTCGCGTCTATGAATCCGGTTACACGAGAAACTCCAGCTGCCTCTCGGATCGGCAATCGAAACATGATCCCAGTAGCGAAGTTCGAACGCTCTGCCCTCACGAATGCGTCGGTAAACCGGTTGAAGATAAGGCTCCGGGAGCCCATTCCTTGCCGCTACGCGGCCGCTCCTTGTCAACTCAGGCGCCGAAGCCAGCAGCCAATACGGAAACTCTGCAAGCCCGATCCTCTGAATAGAGCCTGTCGGAGAGGCCTGCCGGTAGAGCTCGATCAGGAAATCGAGCTCCGCCTGGGTGGGGCCTTTCAGGTAGACTGTTAGGTCGAGCATTACCTTGCACGCGATTTTGCTTCCGACGGAAAAGGGTCGAAGCAGTTGCGGAGGCAGCTTCATGAACCTGCACCCACTTTTACACCTATTCGTTGCCTTCGTCGCTTGACGTTCCGTTAACTTCCTCGTCGATCATGTATTCGAGAGTCTCAAGCTTGAATGCCAAATAGTCTGAAAAATCTTTGTAGGCGTCACTCTTGTACATGTCTTCGAACTCGATGAAGTCAACTTTCCCATTCTTCTTAACACGGGACGGATCAAGGACCAGGAAATGGCTCAGATCTTCGCCAAACATGATCGGAATCGCACCGTTGTCGAAGGGGTTGTCCTCGTCATCCGGCCACAGGTCGCCCCAGAACTCGATTTTGTCTTTCACCCATTTGCTGTCGTGATCCTGCGTGGACAACAGCTTCCCGCCAGCGTCGAAATCACTCCAGCCGTTGTGGAGTTTCAGAAATTCGCGATATGACTCCGGCAGCGGTATGCCCAACCGTTTCTCAAGCTTGGCTATCTCTTCATCGGTCGCCGGTCGGCCAAGTTCATGTGGCAGTTCCTCATCATATTTGAGCGAGTCATACTTCCGTTGGGCCTCAACGATCTTTTCGACCAACTCCTTCAGGTCAGGTTTCTTAGGCACTTGCTGGCTCCTCCCATCCGCAACAATTGGGGAAAACCCCAGTGTGGGGCTTGTTTCCACCCTTTCGCCAAAAATCCGTCTTGGCGCGATACTTCTTCATGCTCGATCCCATCCACGAATTCGCGCGGCTCGACATCCACTTGAGATTCTTGGCATCCGTTGGGTGGCCATTCAACTGAAGCTCGTTGCTGTGGTCGGGGCTAAATCCGGAGTAGTTTTGCTTTTCCGCCTTTTCCTTCGCGCAGTCTTTGTAGAACTCAATCTCGGCGGGCTTTTCTGCCACTGCCGCGTCTTTGAGGCGTTTGCACTCGGTGTTGCCTTGCGTGCGCCTTTTGGCGTAGCCCGCAGAACGGTTCCCATCCCAGGTCACACGTTTCATTTCGCCGGCCTTCGCGGCCTCGTTGATTGCCGCGCACTTGGCGCAAATCTCTTCCTTCTCGCATTTGTCGAATTTGACGTGCTTCTTGCCCTTCTTTTTCGCCGGCCCGTTGGCGCAATCGATCTTCAAGGGATTGGTGTTGGCTGGCCCCAACGGATCAACATCGCCAGCCAGATTCACGGTATTCTTGTCGTTGTGGAACTTCTTGTCTGTGTGTCGGCAGGCATTCTTGCCGTCCATCTTCACATCGAATGAGTAAAGTATCCAATCCGTCGCCTTCTTGAAGACGTTGGATTTTACGCCACCGACCGTGCCAGGCTCGTCGCCGGAACTCATGCCATACTGCGAGCCCTTGATCGCAATCATCTTGCCTCCCTTGGCGAGGACGGTCGTTGTGCCGTCCTTCAATGAGCTTTGGGTGGCGATGTTGGGATAGGGCAAGGGGATCGGACCACCAGGACTGGGTGTCTTGCAGACATCGGGGATTGTCGCTATCGAGAGGCCGATAGTGCCTTTGTAGGTTAGCCCGAGGCCGTTGACCGTGATGTGGCTGGGCATCAGGCGGCTCTCCTCGGTCCGCCCAGCAGCACGGCAGCGCGGGAGCCGTTTTCGGAACTCGCCCAGATCAGAGACAGCGGCCCGTTCTGGTAGTTCCGCGCTTCGGCCTCGGTTATCAAACCAACGAACAGCGGACCGGACGCCGCGCCGACATCGCCCCAACAATCGGCCGGCGTTTCGAAGTCCGCTGCATCCTTGAAGCGGCCCGGGTTGCGGATGACAGCGAAGCCATATTCGTTTCCGCGGTAGCGTTCGCCGTTCATGTCGCAGATGATGCGACCGACCGGATCGATCGGCGCATCATCGAACAGCAAGCGGAAGGCCGCGCCCAACCCTTCGCCGAGCACGACCGTCTCTGTCTTGATCCTGTTTTCTTCTCTCGCCGTCGAGGCAGCCACGATCTCGAGAAGAGGTTGCAGCCCAAATGCTCGTGCGGCGGTCAACGTCGTTAGCAGACAGAATCCTGCCGCCTCTCCCGGACAGAACCCGTAGATGTTTCCCTCGGAGTGAAGTTGCTCGTTTTCATCCAGCCACTCGAGGGTTTCCGGTTCAAGATAGGTATCGACGCCGCCCGTGAGGCAGAACGTGGCTTTTCCCTCTCGCAGTGTCTTGCAGGCATGATAGATCGCCAGCAGCCCGCCGGCGTGGCCACCAGCGATTGAACCACCACCTTCGAGGACAACATGCTGGGCCAGCTGCTTGCGTAACTTGGCATCCACCTGAGCGGCAAACCCATCCGGTTGACCTGGCCTTGGCTCTCCGGTGGAGAGAATAAGGCAGACTTCGGGCGACTCCACTGATGCTCGTAATGGCCGCAATGCGTCGAGTGCCGGTGAGATCGCGATTTCCACAGCGCGCTCGGGGCCGGTAAGGCTCGCATCAACGCCGATGTCGCGAGTGATTTTCATCCGCTCACCGAAACGGTCGACCATATGGGGATGATCCTGGATGGCCGAGATACCGGCGCGGACAGCCGCCGCACTTGAGGCTGCGTCAAAACCCAACGGCGTGCGTAGTCCAACGCCGACGACGACAATCGTGGCGCCTTTTGTCGTCATTCGTTTTCTTCCGGTTGCCAGATGCCCGTCGCCGCGACTGTCGGCGAAATGCCTGTACGTGGCCTGATACGCAGATTTGTGTTCTTCAGCCGTTCCTCGTCGAAAGGCACCGATAGAGCGGACATCCACGTAATCGAGAACTGCCGCAGATCGGGCTTGATGCGCAGGGTGTGGATAGTGGCTTCACCGTTCTCGCGATCTGGACGGTTGTAGAACTCGGTAGTCAGGTCGAATTTTATGCGCGGCAGAAGGAATTGCCAGAAACCATCCTCGGTGAAATTCCCCAGCCGAACGTCCTCATAGCCAAGCAGTGGAGCTTTGGTTTGTTGATCTTCGGGGGCGCATTGATAGTACATGCGGCTGAAATCGCGCGGCAAAAGCGGATCGCGCGTCTTCTCCCATTCCTCGCCATAGGTGCCGGCGTATTTTATCCGCGGCTGCCAGTGACGCGCCACCGGTCCGAAGCCGGCCGGTGTGCCGCTTTTGTGGTCGCGATAGGGCGCGTCGGCATACTCAAAGTTGGGTCCGGTTTTGCTGACTAGACGCTGAGGATCGACTGCAAACCCCGTGCCGACTGGGTTGCGCTGGTCCCAGTCCGGCTTCGATGCCTCCATGTCCGTGCCGCCGTAGGTCCTGCGCCAGCTGATCGGCATTTTCGTGAATGGCTCCGCCCGGCTCATACGAACCGACACCGGGCCAGGCATAAACACGCGGTCCCCCACCACGGTGAGGGTCTTGTCCACGTCGCCGACTTTTATGCGCGCCGCGCTCTCAATGACTGGACGCCCGCCGGGCGTGTAGACGTGTCCTTCGACCAGAACGTCCGTATGCTTCTTCTCCAGGTTGAGGTCCGTCTCGTCGAGAAGCTCGTTCGCATCGGCCCCGTGTACAGGCGCCAGAGTCACCGGCGTCTGGTCCTTCAAGAGCCGTTGCCTGCCATCGGCATCGATCTCGAATGATGCTTTGATCGCGATCAGCCAGACCTCATATCCGCGCTCGTCACGCGTCCAGCTCTCCTGGGCGGCGAATGGCGTATGGTTGGACAATATCCACATTTGAAACGGGGCATCCTTGCGCGAAGGTGAAACAACGCCGCCTTCAATTGTCTAGAAAATGGCTTGGAAACATTTTACCGGCGCAACGTCTGCACGGGCTTCCAGCTATTGCTTGCCGTCGAATTCGCCTCCATCAACTGATCTCCCAACTGGCTGCAAAAACCTGTTCCAGCGTCGCTTGCGGCGATTGCGGGTCGATGTCGAAAATGTCGGAACGGGCTGTCCACATCACCAGATCCCCAATGACCTCGTTGTCCGACGCGACAGTCGGCACGGGCAGTTCGGCCAGCGCGGCATCCAGTTCGTCTGGCGTTAGCTGGCCATGTTGGGCGGCGAGGGCCGCCTCTTCGATGTTGGAAAACCACGCCTCGGCGTCGGCCAGTCGAACGGGAGCTTGACCAAGCTGCGCAACGACGGTTAAAGGGAATTGTCTGCCAACTTTGTCGGCGCTCTGCAAAACGATGCCTGCTGATGCGCCGAAGGTAGCCGGGCCAGCCAGGAAGCGCAGCGCGGTTGTGCTTGGCCAAAATTCCGAGCCGAACAGCGGGACCAGATGCTGCGCCAGCCAGCGGTCCCAGAGGCGCACAAAGTCGCCCGACAGCCGTCGTGTTACGAAATCGCCGGTAGCGGGCATTTTTCCGTAAAAGCCAGGCAGGATCATATCTGCGGTGGACATGAGAATTTCTTGAACATTTGCAGGTTGTAGGGGTTTTCGACGCTTGCCGCCTTGAGCTCGAAATCGGCCCACATTCCCTTCGTGCCCAGGCGTAGGCTGTAGACATCAGTCAGCGAAGTGCCTGCGAAACGGCCGCTACGCAGCATTCTCAGCCAGGCCCAGCTGCCGGTCTCGTTGAGGAGGATTTCGGGCGATCCGTCGATCGGCTGGAAGGCGAGTGAGATGACCCCGGTTCCGTCTTTGCCGGGCCATGTCATTGGTTGCGGCCGTGTTGCGTTGTTGTAGTAGACCAGGCTCTGGCCATCGAGATTGAGCGTGACGCGCGTGACGTTGGGAGAAAGGTCCTTCGGTTCGAGCGTGAAGCTCATCACCGGTCCGGTCCCACCGGGAAACAGATCGTCGCGGATGTGCCTGGCCTGCTCGAACGCCGCCAGCGCCGAAGCATCGAGGCCGAAATCGGCGCGCCATTTCCATGGTTGGCTCGTCATGTCGACATAATTGATCAGGTGGTCGTTGATGAAACCGTCGATCAGCCCGGCCGGTCCGAATAGCCTGGCGAAATCCCGCACATTGACGTCCACTGCGCTGTCGGCGCTGAAGGGATAGCGGTCGTTCAGCGCAGCCTGGCAGAAAGGCAGTATGTCCGCCCGCCAGATGGCGTTTAGCTCCGAAGTGACCGCCTTCTGGGTCAAGTTGCTGGTGTCACCGGCAATTCCGCCGAGCCAGCTGTTGATAGGGTCGGGCAGGATCTGCGCTTGCCTGGCGACCGCACCCGTCAATTCTGCAAGGCCGCCCTGCTTCTTGATGGCGTCCTGGGGGTCGGGATTGGCCGTGACCGTCTGCAGCACGTTGGAAAGCGCCGTCAGAGCCACCACTGCGGCGTCGAGTGCCGGCGGCTGGCCGTCGACCTCGGCGATTGCACCCTTAAGTGGCTTGAAGTGCTCGGCCACCAGATTGCCGGTAAGATCTACTTCGTCGGCTGAGCCCGCACGTGGAAGCAGCTTTGCTCCCGTTTTCACGATCTTGCCAAGCTTGCCGAGTTTGCCGAGCAGTTTCGAGCCGCCCTTGGCCGCAGCCTTGTCGTCGGCCGGCGCTTCATCGGACCGGGTGAGGTCGGTCTCCTGAACGACTGCGGTGAGCAGGCGTTTCAACGCTGAATCGGCGCTGGAGAGATCCTTCAGATTCTCACTGGCGACATTGAGATCGGTCAACGGCGCCAGCCTCATATCGCGCAGGAAGCTGTCCCACTGTGCGATATAGTCGTCGTAATAGAGCTTCAGGATATCCTCGGACAGTGCCGATACGGAGGTTTCGGAGTTCTCGGAGCAGCCGCCAGCGAAGACTGCCCGATCCAGGGCCGCCTGAGCTGCCACATCCTCGACCCGGTCTAGAACGGCGTCATGGAAGCCGGCGTAGGTGAACGCCCCCGAAACGCCGACGCGAAGCGTCTTGGCGGAGCGACGCGCGAACACCTTGCCACCATTGGGCCCGGCGAAATTCGCCGGGATCCACTCCTTGAGCCCGGCCACTGCCGGATCGGCCAGCAACTGCTTGTAGGCCCGCGCCGGCAGCGAGATGGTGCACACCGTTTTCAGCGCTTCGGCAACCAGGGCCTGGTCGGGCGCGACATAGCTCTCGTCGACCGTCATCCGGCGGATGGCGGCAAGCTGATGCTCTTCGGCATCGGCGGTCGGAAATGGTGCTGCGGCCGCGAATTCGGGCAAGCTGTTCACCCACCAGTTCTGGGCGAAATCAGGATCCATCTGCGACAGACCCGTCATCATGCGATAGGTCTTGAGAGCGCCGAGCATGAAATCCGGATCGCGGATCTGCCGCCACATGGTGGCCTCGAGCAGGGCGACCATGTGTGGCTCGAGAACATTGCGCAGGGCATGGTCATACGTATCGGTCTGTGCCCGCACCATTTCTGCCGAGGCCGATGGCCCCAGCAGATCCTGGGCGGCGCCGGGCGGGGGTGTTCGGGCATTCGCGACTGCTTCCATCGCATCGAGCGCGCCATCCATGGTGGGCCGCTCCACCGATGCCTGCGTTGCGGCAGCCGAGGTCAGCGGCATCTGGAGCGCTTCGAACTGGCCTGCCTGGGCCGCGATGGCATTGCGATTGTCGTAGTAGGACCAGATGAACACCGCACTGGCCAACAGGGCCGCTGCCGCACATCCAGCCGCCGCACCCCGCCAGATCCAGGCGCGGCGCCGTTGCGCCAGTGGATCGAATGTACCCAGGCCCGCTTCCTTGAAGATGACCTCGGTGAGCAGGTTCTTCAGGAAGAAGCTGCGTTTCTCGACCCTTGACGCGGGCGGGGTCCGGCGTGGCGGAAGGCCGAAGGAAGAAGACAGCGCCGCGGTCAGGCGGTCGATCGGCGCTCCTTCCTGCGTTGCCGACGTCAGATAGAGCCCGCGCAGCCAGGCAGCCTCTTCATACCGGCTTTCACCGAACATCGCCTCGATCAGCACCTGGATCGGTTCGGACAGACTCGCGAGTTGAGCCGGGAACCGGAAAATCTCGGCACGGGCGGCGAGTTTCTCTTCGTCCTCCAGGCGTGGCACAAGCCGCCGCTCGAGTTGCGTCGCCAGCGTCGAAATCTCCCGTTCGACTGTCTTGGCGTCCACGCGCGCATCCAGCGGGAAAGTCGTTCCCCATACCTGCTCGCGCGCGGCGGTGGACAGACCGCCGAAGAACGGTTCGAAACCCTTGATCAGATCGGCCTTGGTCAGCATCAGATAGACTGGAAGGCGGATTTCGAGGCGGTCGTTGAGCTCGGCCAACCGGCGGCGGATCTTGCGGCCGTGTGCCTTGATGGCTTCATCGCCCTCCGAAAGCACGTCGATCGAAAGCGCGACGATCACGCCGTTAAGCGCGCGGCGGCCCCGGTGCTTCTTCAAAAGGTCGAGGAAGCCTAGCCATTCCGCCGCGTCGACGTCGGGCTGGCTCTCCTGCTGGACATAGCGGCCGGCGGTGTCGATCAGAACCGCGTGTTCGGAAAAGAACCAGTCGCAGTTGCGCGTGCCGCCGACCCCCTGCAGGTCGTCGGTGAGGTCGATCGGAAAGTTCAGTCCAGACTGCCGCAACGCCGTGGTCTTGCCGGTGGCCGGCGGCCCGACAATCACATACCAGGGCATTTCGCGCAGAAACTTTCGTCCGCCCAGCTTGCGGCGCTTCAGTTCGGCCATCACCTCGGCGAATTTAGCACCGACGGCCGCGACATTCTCTTCGCCGGGGCTGAGCGGCTTTTCCACAGCTGGCGCGGCAATCTCGGCGACGAACATGCGGTTGGCGCGGATCGCCCGGCGCTGGGCGACGATCAGCCAGATCAGCCAGAAGATGACCAGCAGCGCGATGATGACGATGCGCACGTTATCAGAGGCGAACGGTTCGTAGGGACCGACCCTGACGATCGGACCGAACACCCAGATGACCAGGGAAAGCAGAGTGAGGCCGATCAGCGTCCACAGCCAGCGCGATGTCAGGACCGCCCAGAGGAAGCGCAGGATGAACATCTCACAACCTCTTTTCGACGAGCACCTCGACGCGGCGGTTCAAGGCCCGCCCCTCGCGCGTGCTGTCGGTGGCGACTGGATCGGTTGCCGCGCGGCCCTCGGAATGGACGCGGTCCCGTGGCACTCCGTTCTGGACCAGCATATCGGCAATCGTCTGGGCGCGAGCCTCGGACAGTCGCTGGTTGGTCGACAGCGGATTGGTCTTTTGCAGCGGAACGCTGTCTGTGTGACCGACCACGGTGATGTTTCCGATAAGCTCCTGATTGGCGAGGATCACCTTGGCAAGTGACCCGATCAGCGGTTCGAAGCCTTCGGTCAGTTGTGGCCTCGACGACTGGAACAGTTCGGGGTTGGAGCCCTGGATGATCAGCTTGGCCAGCGAAACGCTCTCGGTGCCGCTGAGGGCGGATCTGAGGTCGGCCGGCGCCCCGGCCTGAAATTCCGGCAAGAGCGCAAAATCCACTTTCTCCGGAGGTGGGGCGTCCACCTTGGGCGACGTGCGGCTGATGTCGCCGCGTGCAGGCGGGGGCAAGGCGCGCACAAGTGCGGACAGCTCGACCGCCTGGCTGCTCAGGCCCATCGAGAGCCCGACATGGATTGCCGTGGCGACAACCGCCGCGCCGAGCGCCATGACCCAGATCGGAACAATGAAGTGCTGCGGCTCGTCGGATGCGATCACGCCTTTCCAGTTTGGCGACAGTGGAGCGCCTTCGGCGTCGGCATCGCGCAGGAAGCGTGCCGCCGCCACGCGAACGGCATTGAGCGAGCGGTCGCCTGACCGGCCGGGCACACGGTATTTGCCGCGGAAGCCGAGCGCCATGCAGTCGTACTGCAGTTCCAGCAATTCGCGATCGCGGTTGGGATGGCGCTCAAGTTCGTCGAGACGCGTGAAGAACTGCGTGCCGGCATCGACATCGCCGCGCAGCATGACCACAAGCGGCTGCCGCGGCCAGGCGCTGGCACCGCCCCATGGCGTGTTCAGGGCCAGATCGTCGAGCAAGGCCGCCACCACCCAGGCCGCCTGGTCGGCGCGCTCCATCGAAGATCCCGCCGACATAGCCGTATCGCGCGCCCGAACCAGTTCTTCGAGCAATCGGGTGCGCAAAGCTTCCGGATTGTCCGGCGCGAGCGCGCTTTCAAGCTCGGGAGCGAATTCGAGCAAGGGCGCGAATGCGTTGACGAGTGCGTTCGGATGGGTGCGGGACCGTTTCACCACCGCGCCGGGCAAGAGTGGCGCCATCGGCCGCGGCATCGGCGCGCCGGTCAATCGAATGCGAGTGCGTTCGCGATCCTCCGACAGTCCGAAAGGATCATCGCGGCTCATGATCTCACCTGTTCACCGAGTAACAGTCCACCTGCGGCTCGCTTGGCAACACACCCGAAACGCCGATGACGAAGCCGGGGGCATCGAGCAGCGACGCCCAGTGCTCACTTTTCTGGTCCAGCTCGAGACATAACCGATCGCCATCGTAAGGAATCTCGCGCGGCTGGGAATGGAGTGGTTTCAGCGGAATGCCGGGTAAGCGCGATTTCCACAGGCCCTCGAACTGGTCGGCCGACCCGACGGTCGCCTGATTGACGAATATCTTGCGCAGCGCGTCCTCCGACAGCTCCGAACCAACCCGGATGACGATCCGGCTGGCCACCAGCAGTTTCGGGTTGTCGATGCGGATTTTCCAGACATTGGTCGAGTGCCGCATGACCGGCAGCGCACGCGATTTCGGCTCGATGTAACGCAGGCTGAGGATGAGCGAGCGCAGCGCATCCGCCAGCGCCGAATAGGCGGGGCCTGGCGCCATGTGATCGTAGGCGGGCAATTCGCCCAACCGCCGTGCGCTTGATCCGTATGTCGCCATCGAACCGGCGAGCCCGGCAAGCTCCAGGTAAAGCTCGGCCGGATGGAAGACATCCTGCGCCAGCATGTGGGCCAGCCGCGGACGCGCCGCATTGGCGAGATTGAGCATCAGCAGATCTTCGACGCTGCGCCCAGGCCCACCCATGACCATCTTCCCGTGCGCCTCGGCGATCTGGTCTAGGCCGGTGACAACTTCCAGCAGCAATTGCCGATACCAGGCGACCGCGCCGGTAACCAATGTTGGTGGCAGGAAGGTCTCGTCCAGGGAGACGCCACCGTCAGCTCGAACCCCCTTGAGGTCGGCTATCGGCAAGGCTGTATAGCCACCGACCGACTTGCCGGGCGCCAGCAGCAGCGCTTGCGGACGGGCGATTTCGATTTCTTCAGGATCTGATCCGCCCTGGACGGCGTCACGCACCGAAACGATCCGTCCATGATATCGCGCTCCCGAGGCGGCGGCGTGCGCCGGATCGAAGCCGACACCGCCCGGAGGCTCTAGCGGCAAGGCGATCAGCACCGGTCCGGCGCCCGTGTCCGGGGTGACCGGCAGCGGTCGCGGCGCGTCCATCATGTCTGGAATGGAAAAAGGCGTCCCATCCGGAAAGATGCCCCGTGCGGACAGTATCGAAATCTGGCCGGCCTCCAGCGATGCCTGGTCAAGCGTCAGCTGTTGAAAGCCGAACGTATGCAATTGCCCGGCCTGCAATGCGCCGCGCACCGTCGCCTCGAAAAAGCGATCCTGCTGCTGGAAATGCTGGGTCCGCAGGAAAAGCCCTTCGGACCATAGCACCCTGTTTGCATCGCTCATGCCGCTACTCTCTGCATTGAGCTCCCCTTGCCCTGGCCGCTAGGCGGAAATGCCGCCGCTGCCAAGCGTGACATTGATCGTGAATTTTGACCCCGGCGATACCGACTTGGTTGTCCGCCAGTTCCTGCCGCCAGGCTCGCGGATCAGTGCAACGAAGCCCAGCGCCGTCGCGTCCGGCTCGACAGTGATGGTTTTGGACGCGGATTTTCCCGGCCCGACGGAAATCTGATCGGATCCGATGAGATCGCCTGCCAGCGCCGTGCCAGCATCCCCCTGCAGCGCGAAATAGTCGGCGGAATTGAATTTGCCGGTGCTTTTCAGCCGCATCACGAGAACCGTCACCGGCCGGTCGCCGCCACCTGGCCCCGGGTTCATGCCGGCGCCGCCGGTCATGTTGACAGTGATCACCGATGGTTTTGGCGGACCACTCTGGCAAGCCGCAAGCAGCCCTGTCGCGCCCAAGGCAACGACAAATTCCCGTCGATCGATCATCTCTCACTCCTCCTCATATGCATCTCGAAAATCAGCGCCGATTTCACCAAGGAAGCTTTTTTCCGCGCTCTCAGCGATTTCGCGATGGCGTTTCTGGTAAAGCTCCCACAGCTTGGCGCTCCGCCCACCCGAGAGCAGGGTGCCGATCGCGGAATTCGATTTCAGCTCTTCCTCGATCGCTGCCGGGTCAAAACGGTCGATCATCCGCCGCAAGGCGGCCTGTATGCCTCGCCAGGCGCGCACGTGATGTTGCGCAAGATCGCGAACCGCATCGGCGATTGCCGCTTCGCCGGCGAGAAATCCGGGGCTGCGATCAGCGATGAGCGTCACGATGGCGTCATCGACCGTCGGCAGGAACTTGAGCGGATTGACTTCGGAGGGCCCGACCATGGTCTGGGCGACGCGCGCGTTTCCCTTTTCCTCAGCCCGCTTGCGCAGAAGCTGCATCAGGCCTTCCATCATCAGCCGGTATTCGCGACCAAACTTCTCCATTTCCGCGATGCTGTCGCGTCCGGGAAACTCGGCTTCCTCGACACCCATACCGTGCAGGAACGCGGCGCGAAGCGCCATCTCCTCCGGCTGCGCCGCTGCTGGCGGGCGGGCGGCTTTGGGAGCAGCGCCCACACGTGGTGGAGGAGGGGCATCCGCCGGCTGCACCGGCAAATCCCAGGGATTGGCGGATTGGGATGGATTGGCGATGCGCTCGCGCTGTCCGGTCGAACTGGCGCCGTTCGCCGAACTGGGCGCCGCGGCTGGTCCGAAACCAAAATCATCATTGAAATGGGACGGCTTTCCAGGAGTGGCTTCGGCTCCGCGGCTGGGGGACGGCACCGGGTCGAGGCTGAATGGGTCCACCTGGCTCGTCGCGCCGCCCGGTTCGCGATAAGGGGCGGGATTTTTCGACACGGGCGTTGAAACCGGATCGAGGCTGAACGGGTCATCGAAACCGGGCGAGTTGCGCTGGTCGGAGTTGGCACGTTCGAATGCGCCCGGAACCGGCTGCTCGAACGGGTTCGGCAGATCGGCCGGACGTGGCCGTCGCGGCTCTTCCTCGACCTTGGCGGAAAAGAAGTCATCGCGGCCGATGCTCACCGGCGCCCGGGACGCCGGCGGCGCGCGTTCAGGAACCGGCTGGCCGGCTGCGGGTGCTTGAGTGGCTGGCGTTTGCAGGTCGACACAGACGATGTAGTCGCCAAGTCTCAGCCGCATGCCGCTTTGAAGGCGCGTCGACTTACCGGCACCAAGCGGGCTGTCGGAGTCGTTTATGAACAATCCGCTGCTCGACGTGTCGGTGACAAAATATCCATCTCGCCCGCCAGAGATCTTGCAATGCGCTCGCGAAACGAACATGTCGGGATCGTTGATCTGCCAGCCCGCGTCCGCGCTGCGGCCGATCACCAGCTCGCCCTCGTCCAGCCGGGTCTGCCGTACCGCCTGGGTGCGTGGCCCTTGTTCCAGCGTCAGCAGCAGACTCATGCCGCGACCCCCGCCATTTCCGGCCGCCATCCGACGATTGTCCGCAGCCGCATGTCGTCAGCATCGCCCCTTTCAGCGGGTCGCGCAAGCCAGGCGGTCCGCCCGAGCTGAACCGATCCGACACGGGGCGGCGGCACAGCTTCACGCGCAAGCACGATGCGCAGGTCGACGTCGAGCGATTCCCCGACCATGTCGCGAACCGCCTGCTTGAACAGTTTGAGCCGCTGGCCGCCAGGCAGGAACGCCTTGAACTCCTCGTACCCCAACGGGCCGACACGCAGTTCAATCCTGCTTTGGCGGCTGAAAACGCGCGGGCCGATCGTCGCCCCCTTGCCGAGCCCCGCAAAGGCCTTTGCAAGACGGGTCTGGAGGCCGGTTGGTACTGTTACCCAGGCGGCGATGAATTCCTTGATCTGTACCGGCACCTTGAACGCTTCCGCCAGGAACAGCGTCAGCCGTTCCGGGCCGTCGACCTGATTGGCGAGCGAAGCCGCCTGGCGAAGTTTCACCGTATCGAGATCGGGGTCCTGGGTGCCGGGAAGTCCGATCCCGGCCATGGCTTCAAGCATGGCGCGAATGCGTCCGCCGACCGCGCGTTCGACCTGTACGGCTGGATGCGCATCCGCCCACGCCCGATAGTAGAGGGCGATCATACGGTGCTGCAGAATGTTGACGAAGTCCACGAACGTTGTGTCGCTGGTCAGCTGCGCATCGGCGCCGGCGAACCAGCGTTGCGACAGGCGGTCGAGCACCCAGCGCGTCAGATGCAGCGGCATTGGACCCTCGGGTCCCAACAGACCGAGATTTGCCACCGTGACCCGGGCCGGCGCCCTGTCGCTGGCTTCGCGGAACTGAACCAGATCCCGTGCGGAAAAGGCGAGGCGAACATGCTGGCCAAGCCGTGCCGGCTCACGGTCAGGGCGGCCGGAATGGCCGAACAGACTGCTCCGTTGTTCGAGACGGCGCAGCAGTTCGAAAAAGTCGAACGTCTCGGATAAAACTTCGGCCCGGTTCGGGTCGGGCTTGTCTAGATCAGGTAGCGATTGCCGGGCGTCATCGGCCATAGCACATCCTCCTGCTTCTGCAGCAGCCGCGTGCGGGTTCGCACGAAGCCGTTTATCCCGGCGTGACGGGCAAACAGCCGCGCCAGCAAGGCCGAAAGCAGCAAGGTGCTTTGGCCGGCCAGGACCGATTGATCAACATGCAACGTCACTTCGGTACCGCGTCCGAAGCACATCGGCCCATCGATTTGCAGACGTTCGATGACCGGCTGCGAGTCGATACGCACGATCGAATGCACATTGCGGGCAAGGCTCGGATCGCCGCGATCGGCATAGAGGTCGAGCAGCGCATGCAGGGGGTCGATGCCGCGGCCTTCCTTGGCAAGACTGAGAAAGTTGAGCGCGAGCTGCGCCACCAGCCGCCAGGCGAGATCGTCGGCCCGCGATTCACCGTCGGCCCCAGCCGGCAGTGCCGCGGGGATAGCTGGCTGCGGCGGACGCAGCGCGCCAAGAAGCCTTACAGTTTCGACCGGGTCGCCGGCCTCTAGCGTCAAGGTCGGATTGTCATCGAGGATCGGCAGATCACGATTGGTGCAAAGGGCCATGACGTCGAGACGCTTCAGCGGCCGGGTCGTCGGGCTTGCGAGCGGCCGGGATACGGCCAGGAAAACGTCATCCCCGGTGTAGGACGTGCGGGTCAGGCCGTCGCGGCGCTCCTCTTCCGTCGCCCGGCGTGGGCGCCGCTCGATTGAATAGACCCAGCCACTACCGCGGTTCTGACCCAGGCTGAAGAGTTCGGGGATTTCGGCGTCGTTGCCTTCACTGTCGGCGTCCTCGACGCGGATGACCCGATAGATTTCGAAGTCACGCGCCCGCGTCCGGTCCGCATGCAACACCTGCCGCGTCTTGCGCGCATCGACTTCGACGACGTTGCACTCGCGTTCGAACAGATTGATGATCGGCGTGGCGAAAAGTTCGAAGTCCGCCGGCGTCAGATCGGCCAACTCAGGCGCCGCGCGTCTGAACAGGAAGATGATCTCAAGCCCGGCCGCGCATTTGCGCACGATGGGCTGCAGCCCCGAAAGCCGCGCATAGTGAAAGCGTTCGGGCATCATGAAGTATTCGCGCAGCAGGCGGTACCCTTCGAATGTCGGGCGCGTGCGCGGCATCAAGGCTTCGTCGTCGCTGATGCCGACCATTGCGGGTACCGGCAAGGCCGACAACGGGTTGGTCTTGCCTTCGGGTCGTGCGCCGGCAGCCGTGCAGGCGCCGAATATCGCGTCGAACAGCAGCGGCGCCTTGGTGCGCCCGGCAAAATAGAGGTCGAGTCGGTCGAGCGCCAGTTCATCGAGCTTGCCTTTTCCGGTCCGGGCCAGCGTGATGCGGAGCGCCGCCTCGCCGCCGACGCCGCCGATCGGCCCTATGCCGGCCATCGCCATCGCACTGCGATCCTGAAAATAGCTGACCGAAGTAATCCCTATCGGCCAGAGGGTCATTTCTTGCGCGGTAGAGAAAGTGCAGCGTGTCGACAGGCCGGACTGCAGGCTGGAAACCAGCCGCGTGTTGCGCTTGACGACGTGGCCGGCGAGCATGGTCTGGACCTGCTGGCCGGGTTTCAGCACCACCATCGCCGTTGCCGGCGCCGGCGTGACCAGATCCGGATAGAGAACATCGAGCACACTGCGTGAAAATCGCGAGCGCTCGGCGTCGACCTTCAGCCGGGTGCGCGCGGCGAGGAAGGCGACGCCGTCCAGCAGCCGCTCGACATATGGGTCCGGACACGGGACCGTGTCGAGGGAAAGGTTGCGCGCCACTGCTGGATGCATGTCGGCGAATTCCGCTGCGAGGCCACGGATATGGGTCAGTTCCTCCTCGTAATATTCGACGAAGACTCGATCCATCTCAGGCGTCCCTAATTTCGGTCCGCGCCAAGCCGTTATCGAGATTGATCGTGGTGCGCAGGCGCATGCGTTCGGGCGTCGGCGTCATGATCAGCACGGCGTCTATCTCGATCTTCAGGCCAACGGTTTTGTCGCCGAGCGTGACCGTAACCTTTGTTGCGCTTTCCTTCAGGCGAGGCTCGAAGGTGGCGAGCACGGTGCGGATCTCACGCGCCAGCACGTCGCGATCGAAGTCGCGGGACGAGCGGCCCGAGAAGGAAGGCACGCCATAATTGACCACGCTTCGCCGGACCTCCGGAAAATCGGCAAGCGAAGGGGGATTGTCCGAAACCTGTTCATTTTCCAGATCGGAAAGAAGCGGCGTGGCCTCGAAGCGCTCCGTGTTGAAGAGCGCCTCGATGTCACGTCGTACCGCTTCCCTGAGCACTCGGGCCGATACCACCACGCCACGGCTTTCGATCTCGACGCGGTGCTGGGTCTGAAAGGCCAATCGATGCAGACGGCGTTTCTGATCCGGTGTCAGTTCCGTATCGGCGTCGATGGCCCGCGTGCTGCCGGCAACGAGTGTGTCGAGGCGGTCCGCGCCAAGCTCGTCGAGCAGGAAATGGCGCAGCCCTTCTATTTCCGAGGTCAGACCCGGCAGGTCATTGACGAGGCGATCCCAAAGCGATGGCTGGACGGCTTCGCTTTTCGCCCGCAAGCTACCGGTGGTCTGCCGCTTGCCCGCGCCGGGCTGCCGAACCTCACTTGCCGACATAGACATCCATTTCGGCTTCATCGTTGCCGTCATAGACGAACTTGATCTTCTTGTAGGCGAAGCTGACTTCTTCCTGGATCAGGTCTTCCTCATCCTCGGCCTGCGACATGTCGTACTCCATGACGAAGGCGTCATTCAGTGTGATGACCAGATAATCCTTACTTTCGCCATCGATGGTCCGGCGCGCCGAAAACACCACTTCATCAAGGGCCTTGTTGTCGAACAACGCCTTTTTCAGATAGGGCGAGGATTTGTCGTAGTGTTTGGTGAACTTGATCATGCCCATGTTCACGCGGCCACGGCGTGAGATCGAATTCGGATCATAGGGGGCGACCATCTTGTAGTCGACGCCATGAATTTCGATCTCATCTTCGTGCCCGTCGCGGGTGCTGGGGCCTTTGATATCGGGAACCTTCAGAAAGCCATCAATCTTTGTAGTCGTGGGCATTGTGTTTCTCCACCGCGTTCAAAAACCAGGATGTTGTTGCTGCAAATCAAGTCTTAACGGACGGCAGTTCCGACACCAGTCGGAGCGAGGCGTTGATGCCCTCCAACTGGTAATGCGGGCGCAAATAGAAGCGGGCATTGTAGTAGCCCGGCCGCCCCTCCACGCTGTCCACCTGAACCTCGGCGGCGGCAAGCGGGCGCTTGGCGCGCGCCTTGTCGTCGGCAAAGGCCGGGTTGGCCAGCACGTATCGGTTGATCCACTCGGTCAACCAGATCTGCATGTCGGAACGCTCCTTGAACGAGCCGACCTTGTCGCGCGCGATGGCCTTGAGGTAGTGCGCAAAGCGCGAGACCGGGAACAGGTAGGGCAGGTTGGCGCTCAGCCGCTCGTTGGACTGCGCATCGGGATCGACCAGCCGCCCCGCTCGCGTCTCGTCGTCCTGCAGCGAGTGGGCCCCGATGAAGGCCGCGAGATCGGTATTCTTCCGGTGCAGGATGGGCATCAGGCCAAGCTTGGCCAGTTCCGCCTCGCGCCGGTCGTCGATGGCGACTTCCGTCGGACATTTCATCGCGATAGAGCCATCATCGGTCGGGAAGCTGTGTACCGGCAGGTTGAGCACCGTGCCGCCATTCTCGACGCCGCGGATCTGCGTGCCCCAGCCAAACAGCTTGTGGCTGCGGTTGATGTTGACGCCCATCGGGAAGGCGGCGTTCATCCAGACATATTTGTTGTGGTCGCCCTGCACCTCTTCCTCGAAGGTGAAGCCCTTCACCGGAACGGTATCGGTGCCGTAGGGCAGCCGCGCCAGGACGCGGGGCATGGTCAGGCCGATGTAGCGAGCGTCCTCACTCTCGCGCAACGACTGCCACGAGGCATAGGCCGGGTTGGAGACGATCTGCTGCAGATCTTGCGGGTTCGGCAATTCCTGCCAGCTGTCCATGCGGAACAGGCGCGGCGAGGCCGCCGCGATGAACGGCGTGTGCGCCGAAGCGCAGATGCCCGAGATGTTGCGCAGCAGGCCGACGTCGCGCGGGTGGTTGGAAAACTCATAGGCGCCAATCACGCAGCCGATCGGCTCGCCGCCCAGCATCGAATACTCGTCTGTATAGACTTTCTTGAAGATCGGGCTCTGATCCCACATCTGGCCTTCATAGTCTTCAAGCGTATCGGCCAGCTGTTCCTTGGAAATGTTCATCACCCGGATCTTCAGCTTCTGATCCGTCTCGGTGTTGTTGACAAGATACCAGAGGCCACGCCATGTGCCTTCCATTTCACGCACCTCCGGCGCGTGCAGGATCTCGTTGACCTGGGTCGTCAGCATCTTGTCGATGCCGGCGATCAGGGATTTGATCGACTTGATCGCATTGGACGAGATGGTCGTGGTGTCGGAACGGGACTGCGCCGCGAGCGCGAGATTGCGCACGAGTTGCTGCAGCTTCTCGCTGTCGTCCTTCTTGACCTTGAAATCCTTCTCGAGGAGTCCGCTGAATTCTCCAAGGTCTATGGCCTCGGCCTCGGCGGCGACTGCGGCGGTCTTTTGCTGTTCGGCCATGATTTATTCCCCAACCTTGTCGTCATCCGACAGTGCCTGGTTGGCGATCTTGCCAAGCAGCGGTTCGTTGTTCAGAAGCTGCGCGATGCGTTTTTCGGCATCGACGCGGCCGTCCATGAAGCCGAGCAATTCCTCGAGCTGACGACGCATCTTGAGGATCTCGGCCAGTTGCGGAACTTGCTCGGCGATCTTGTCCGGGGCGAAATCACCCATCTTGCTGAAGGTGAGATCGAGCGCCAGTTCTTCGTCGCGCTCCTGGCCTTCGGCCTGTGGCAGGGTATTCTTCACCCGGGCTTTGACGCGGGGCCCGAGCGCCTCCATGAATTTTGGGAAGCGGTTTGCGTCGGTCTCGACAAAGGAGCGGTCCAGCACCGACTTTGACGCTTCCTTGGTTTGCGAAGCACCGGCAAGGTCGGCCATCACGCCCATGACAAACGGCAGTTCGATCGTCGTCGGGCTGCCGTAGGTTTCCACATCGTAGGCGATCTGCACTCGCGGCGCGCGGTTTCGTTCGATGACCTTCGCTTTGCTTTCGGCTGGCATGTGTTGTTACCTTTCATCCTTCTGAGCCGTCTTCTTGGCATCGGGAACGCCGGCAAGCAGCCTGAATTCCTTCAGCCCAGACGGGGCGAGATCTTCCATCAGTTCAACGAAATCCATATGCACCATCCGGCGTACGCGCCGAGCCAGGTGCGGAATCGGGCTCGACGGTTCGGTGCGGTCATAGAAGGCGACGACGAGGTCGAGGCATTTCACCACGTCGTCGCGCGAGGAGATCCGGTCGGGAAGCCCCGTGCTCGGCTCCGCGTAGCTTGCCATACTTGCCATCGCATCGGCTCCATGACCGTTTCGAGCAGGCGTTGCCGGTTCCGCCGGCATCGGCGTGGCCGCGCCATTCGTCACCGCGCCGGCTGCCGAATTCCGTTCGAGTGTCGTCAGCAAACGCTGCAGGAACCGTTTTAAGTCCGGAACGGGAGCGCCGCCGCCGCCGAGACGAGCGTTGAGCGCGGCCTCGACCGCATCGAGTGCCGCGATCGTTGCCCGGGCGTCAGCGATGAGCTGGAGCATCTCCGCATTGGCCTGATCAATCTGGGCCGCACATCCGGCACGCACCCGATTCAGGAGTTGTGCGTGCGCACTGACCAGCGCGGCCTTCTCCGCCGCATTCAACCCCGAGGCGGCCTCCTGGAGCATGACACGGTCGTCGAGCGCACCCTTTTCCAGATCCTTGCCCTGAATCGGGCCGATCGCGCGCGGCGCGAAGAACGTCATTTGCCGCAGGTTCGCCAACAACCCGTCCTGACCATTCTGCAGGTCGAGCAGCGCATTGATACGGCGCAGGGCGGCATCGCGTGGCGAAGCGTTGGGCCGCAGTGCCGGATGCATGGTTTCCCAATGCTGATCGAAAGTCTGCGCAATGAGAGTCAGACCTTGCGCCAGCCCGGCCAGCCCTTCTTCATTGGCCAGCGCGCGCGTGACGATGACGAGCAGGCGCAGGTCCCGACCATGCGCGCGCAACTCCTCCGCCTTTGCGAGCACCGCAGGCCAGTCGACCGGAATGGTGCTTTGCGAGGCGGCCTTGTTGTTGCCGTCGTGGACGACTTTGATCTGGGCTTCCGTCAGGCGCTCCAGCTCATGAAAAGCTGGGTCGTTGCGCAAATCTTCCCCGGACGGATTCTCACCGTCGAACGAAGTAAGCCAGAGTGCGAGATCAATCACACCAACCCCCAGCGAAGGCCCTCAAACCAGATGTGACCCGACGTTATCACACCGCTGCACTTTACCACAATTCAACGACTGCTCAAAAATTAACAGAAGCTAAATGCAACCGCCTCCGAATGCTGACATCCGTAGCATGATTGCCGATCCTGCATGAGAAATGTATCGCGCAAGGGCCCAATTCCGTGATTGTTTGCAGCCGGCGGTGCAGGACGTCCATAAACGCAATAAGCTGGCTGGACCGGTCTTCGAGACCTCGTCCATCACGCACTTTGTCAAGTGGCGGCTTATGTGGCAGGTTATCGGCTGGCAGATTGCAGGAGCACGTTCGATGGAACAGCGCCGGTCGTCGCAGAGCTTCAAGCGTAAGGAACTGGTCGGCAAGCTCAATCCTGTCGGTGTGCGAGCCTTCAAGGCCGCCGCCGACACCGCCAAGCTGCGCGGCAATCCTTACGTCGAACTCGTCCACTTCATCGAGCAACTTGTGCTTTCCGACCGCTCGGATGTGCAGATGATAATCGCCGATGCGGGACTGGATGCGAGCCGGCTCACAGCCGACATGACCCGCGCCGTCGACAAGCTGCCATATGGCGCAACGTCGATCGAGGAATTTTCCGACCATATCTTTCATGCCATCCAGGAAGCCTGGAACCTGGCAACGCTGGAATTCGGCGTCGAGGAAGTCCGTAGCGCACATGTTCTCCTTGCCTGCCTAAAGACGCCGGTGCTGGAAGGCCTGCTGTCGAAGATCAGCGGCGAGTTTGACAAGGTCGACGCCGCCGCGGTCATCCAGCGCTTTGCCGACGTAACTGAAGGGTCGCTCGAAGCCGGGGCTGCGCCGTCCGCTGCCGCCGCCGAGACCCCGCCGAAGCGGGCACTGGGCGGGGATTCGGCGCTGGCGAAATACGCCACCGACCTGACCCAGCGCGCCCGTGACGGCAAGATCGATCCGGTCGTCGGCCGCGATCCGGAGATCAGGCAGATCGTCGATATCCTGATGCGACGCCGGCAAAACAACCCGATCCTGACCGGCGAGGCCGGGGTCGGCAAGACGGCGGTCGTCGAGGGCTTTGCCTTGCGTATCGCTGAGGGCGACGTGCCGCCCACGCTGCGGGATGTCAGCGTGCGCATGCTCGATGTCGGATTGATGCAGGCGGGTGCAAGCGTAAAGGGTGAGTTCGAAAAACGGCTGAAGGCAGTCATCGATGAGGTCCAATCATCCGAAACGCCGGTCATCCTGTTTATCGACGAGGCCCACACGCTGATCGGCGCCGGCGGCGCGGCTGGAACTGGCGACGCGGCCAATCTCCTGAAACCGGCGCTGGCGCGCGGTGAGCTCCGCACAATCGCGGCAACGACCTGGGCCGAATACAAGCAGCACATCGAAAAAGACCCCGCGCTGACCCGCCGTTTCCAGGTAGTAAAGATCGACGAGCCGTCGGAGGCGGTGGCCATTCTCATGTTGCGCGGGGTGGCCGGCGTTCTGGAGCAGCACCACAAGGTGCAGATACTCGACGAGGCGATCGAGGCGGCGGTCGGCCTGTCGCATCGCTACATCCCGGCACGGCAACTGCCGGACAAAGCGGTAAGCCTTCTCGATACCGCTTGCGCGCGTGTCGCCATATCGCAGCACGCCACGCCGGCCGAGGTCGAAGATATCACGCGCCGCCGGCAGGCGCTGGAGGTCGAGCGCGGCATCATCGGTCGCGAGGCCGCGATCGGCATCGAGGTGACTGAGCGGCAGGCACGGGTCGACAACGGGCTTGCCGAAAACGAAGTCAAGCTGGCCGCCGCGCAGCAACGTTGGGATCGCGAAAAAGCACTTGTTGCCGAAATTCTCGAATTGCGCGCCAGGTTGCGCGGCGAAGGCGTACAGCTCGATGCGGTAGAGACACCGCAGACGAATGTCGAAACGGCAGGCGCCAACGCAGTTGAAGCTCAGCTGCCCAAGACCGAAACGCCTGAGACGAAAACAGGCCGGGCTGACGTGGAGACACCGGCGACTGCCGCTGCCCCTTCATCCGATCCGGCCGCCGATCTCGCCCGGTTGCGCGAACTGATGACTGAACTGGCCGAGGCGCAAGGCGAGACCCCGCTGATCCTGCCATCGGTCGACCGCAACGCCGTGGCCGCCGTGGTCCAGGACTGGACGGGCATTCCGACCGGACGGATGCTGTCGAGTCAGACCGAGAAGGCGCTTAAGCTCGCCGCCACTCTGTCCGAGCGCGTGGTCGGGCAGGATCACGCCATGGAGATGATCGCCAAGCGCGTGCAGACCAGCCGCGCCGGGCTCGGCGCGCCGGAAAAGCCAGTCGGCGTGTTCCTGCTTTGCGGCCCCTCGGGTGTAGGCAAGACCGAAACCGCATTGGCGCTGGCCGAAACACTCTATGGTGGAGAGCAGAACCTGATCTCGATCAACATGTCCGAATTCCAGGAAGCGCACACGGTCTCGACGCTCAAAGGCGCGCCGCCCGGCTATGTCGGCTACGGCAAGGGCGGCATCCTGACCGAGGCGGTTCGCCGCAAACCTTATTCGGTGATCCTGCTCGACGAGGTGGAGAAGGCGCATCCCGACGTGCACGAAATCTTCTTCCAGGTTTTCGACAAGGGGATGATGGACGACAGCGAGGGCCGCCGGATCGACTTCAAGAACACGCTGATCCTGCTCACCTCCAATGTCGGCTCGGAGGTCATCATGGACCGCACCAAAAATGGCACGCTGCGGGCCGGGCTCGAAGATCTGGACACCGCGTTGCGCAGCCCGTTGCTGAAGGTCTTCCCGGCGGCCTTCCTCGGCCGGGTGGTGACCATTCCTTATTATCCGCTCTCGGATTCGATGATCGAAGCAATCACCCGTCACCAGTTCGCCAAGATCGCACGCCGGCTGCGGGCAACCAACGATGCGGAATTGGTGATCGGCGACGGTGTCATGGATCTGGTCAAGGCCCGCTGCACCGAGATCGAATCCGGCGGCCGGATGATCGATGCCATCCTCACCAACACGCTCCTGCCGGAACTCAGCCGCGGCGTGCTGAACCGCTCGCTCGAGGGCGAAAAAATGACAAAAGTAACCGTCGGCGCCTCCAAGGAGGGCTTCACGTATTCCTTCGAATAAGAATGTTGATGACGAGTTGCTTCGGCGTCTCTTGCATAGGCAGGCCGAGCCAGCCGGCTCGACCATCTTTGAAGGCATGGGAGACCTGCCTGCCGCTCCATCTCGCGCCAAAGGGCGAGTTTGTGTGGCGATCGAACCGGCATTGCTTCAAGCCTCGCTGGAGCTGGACGAGAGACAATCATGAGAACCACAACCCTGATCCATCGCAACGCACGCCCAGTCCGCCGCGAAGGCGCAACGCATCTCTTCGCCGTCGGACAGGCTGTCCGGCTGAAGAGCGGCATCGGCGCGTAAGGGTTAGGAGCTGGTAGGGGCTTTCGAGCACCGGCCAAGCGGACCAAAAATCCGCTGCCAGAACAAGCCAACAGGCTGGCCGCCCGGACTCAAGGTGCGATCGTGGAAGTATCCCGATGGCAAGGCCGCCGGCGCGACCGCAGGCCAGGTGTTCTTTACACGGCCAGGCGAGCCGGGAACATTATTTCCCGCCAATGCGTTTCAAGATCCTGCAAGGGACGATTTGTTTTGGAGGCTGAATATGCGGCTTCGAATTGGTCGATCTGCTTTACGTGGTCGAGGGTTGCAAGCGCGATCGAGTGGTCGGAAGTTTCGTGTCGATGGCCGAAGGCGTGGAAGAGTTGCGTGTGCTAACCGGCGATTTCGTGTCTCCGGATGATCTGATGGCAAATGCACTCTCAACAGTAGCGCTTGCGCGAGGCTGCTCGGTTTTATTCGATGAACAGGCAGGCTGAAATCGCTCAAGGCCGCCCCTCCGTCAACCCGATGCTCCATCTCACGTAGCAGCACATCCTTTTGCCGCAATAGGTCTTCGGTGCGGCCGAGGAGTTCTTCCTTTTCGCGCTCGATGACACGCCGCGCCGTTATGTCGTTGAAGGCGAGCAGGATGGTGACGGCCGAATTGTGGTCGTAAAGCACCTTTCGCGCGTTGAGCAGCATCGTGCGCTGGCCGATGTTGGGGAAATCATACTCGACCTCGAAGCCGTCCATGGCGGTCTTCTCAGGGATGATAGTCTCCAGGAGCAGGCGCAGTGCCGGAATATCCCACTGGCCGTCGGCTAACGCATAAAGCAGGGCGCCGTGTTGCAAGCGCGTAAAGCTGCTACGTTGCGCGCCAGCTAAATATGCCCGATCATGGCGCGCGGGCGAGGCTAGGTATTCAATGGCGGCAAATCGTCGAAACGGCATTTACCCATCAGAGCTCGGCTTGGCGGGCATTCTTTCCGCAGCCAACGCCCGTCCGCGCACCTCATTGCCCACCGTCGCCACGATCGTGACAGCGGTTGCGGCGCTGTATTTCGGGCGCGAAGTGTTCCTGCCGATCGCCATTGCGCTGCTTTTGACCTTCGCGCTTGCGCCCGTGGTGTCGGCTCTGAAGCGCGTCGGCATTCCCCGCCTTCCCGCTGTCATCGCCAGTGTGTTCGGTGCCTTCGCGGCACTCGCTCTGTTCTCTTTCATTGCCGCATCGCAGGTTAGCGAACTGGCGCAGAACATCCCGGTCTACCAGACAAACATCCTGACCAAGATCCGGTCGCTCAAGGAAACCGGGGCAGCAGGAGGGATCATTGCCAGATTGAGCCAGGTGATCGAGCGCGTCGGGCAGGAGATCGACCTGCAGGATTCGTCGCCGCCCGCCGCCGACACGCCCAGGCGAGAGCCCGTGCCGGTCGAGATCATCGCGCGAGAACGGCCGCTCGAGTTCCTGCAGAACCTCATCGGCCCGTTGATCAGCCCGCTGGCCTCGGCGGGTCTGATCATCGTTGTCGTCATCTTCATGCTGCTGGAGCGGGAGGATTTGCGCGATCGTTTCATCCGCCTTGTCGGTTATGGCGATCTGCACCGCACCACCCAGGCGCTGCAGGATGCCGGCAAACGCGTCGGCCAGTATCTGCTGATGCAGCTGGTCGTCAACATCGTCTATGCCATACCGATCACCATCGGGCTCTGGATTGTGGGCATCCCCAATGCGTTGCTGTGGGGCCTACTAGCGCTGGCGCTGCGCTTCGTCCCCTATATCGGGCCGGTCATCGGCGCGCTCCTGCCACTGTTGCTGGCGCTGGCGGTAGCGCCCGGCTGGTCGCTGGTGCTGTGGACCGCCGGCCTGTTCGTGGTGATGGAGTTGCTCACCGGCAATGTCGTCGAACCCTGGCTCTATGGCTCGCGCACCGGGCTCTCGCCATTGGCCATCATTGTCGCGGCGATCTTCTGGACCTGGCTGTGGGGGCCGCTCGGCCTGATCTTGTCGACGCCGCTCACCGTCTGTCTGGTCGTGCTGGGCAGGCACGTGCCGCAGTTCGAATTCCTCGACGTACTGTTCGGCAACGAGCCGGTGCTCGAACCGCATGCCCGACTTTACCAGCGACTGCTGGCCGGCGACCCGGAAGAGGCCACCGACCACGCCGAGGAGTTGCTGGAGGAGAAATATCTGGTCGAGTTCTATGACCAGGTCGCCATTCCCGCTTTGTTGCTCGGCGAGCAGGATCGTGTCCGCGGCGTGATGGACGACCAGCAGAGACGGCAGGTGGCGGCCAGTGCGCTGACGCTGGTGGCAAACCTCGACGACAGCGCACACGAAGAAGCGGCCGAAGAGGATGAACCGGCCTCCGCCGGGGACGGCAAGACGGCTGCGGGAGAAGAAACAGCCGGGGAGGGCAAGGAAGCCGAGGACGACATCGGACTTCCTGATGGCGTCGGCATATCAGTGCTATGTGGCGGCGGGCGCGGCGAACTCGATGATGCCGCCGCTGCCATGCTGGCGCAGGTGCTCGAAGTCAACGGTGCGACGGTGTCGAAGGCGGGATTCGCCGACATGGAACCGGCGAGCATTCGCCGGCTCGATCTTGCCGCTGTCGATACCGTCGTTGTCGGCTTCCTCAATCGCGATTCCGTCAAGCACGCCCGCTTCCTGGTGCGCCGGCTGAAGCGCGCCAGGCCGGCGCTCAGGGTTGGCATCGCGTTCTGGTCGGAGGCCGGCAACGACGATAGCCAAGCGGCGGCGGCACTGGCCGGCGACATCAATGCCGATTTCGTTGCTCATAGCATCGCCGATGCAGTGCGTGGCGCTCTGTCCAGCGCGCCGCCGGTCGCGCTCAAGCTTACAGCCAAGCGTCGCTTGCGCCGGCAGCCGTCGTTGGCGAAGAAGGCGCCGCTGGCGGTTGCAAGCTGAGGCCGCGGTGACGGCGACGGCAGGGCACGTATCGTGGCGCAGGTCACCGATCCCGGCGAGGGCCAGCGGTCTCGCAAACAGCTGCCCGGCATCAGAACGTCGAACGAAGAACCGACCTCACAGCCAATGGCCCAGGCATCTTGTCATCCAGCTCGAACTCGTCAAGGACAGTATGGTAGCAGGCCCAGGCGCAGTTCGACTATATCGTCGATCAACTCCACGCTTTGGGCATCCTCTATATCCATGTCGTAGAGGGCGTCACGGGCGGATCGCGCGATGTCGCGCCGTTCGACTTCGTATCGCTCCGCCAGCGCTTCAACTCGCCAATAACGGGCTATGACCTCGAACTCGCGGCGTCGCGGCTCGAGGGCAAGGCGGCCTCTTCGCCTTCGGGCGCTCGTTCATCGCCAATCCCGACCTTGTGGAACGGCTGAAGACGCGCACGCCGCTGACGGAGTTCAACTCGGCGACGCTCTATGGCGGCTATACCGACTATCCCGCGATCGCCGCCTCAAGCCGCCATGAAAGCAGACGATCGGCTTGGGGAGCATGATGTCTGGGTTTGCCCCAAAGGGACAAAGGGGCATCAAATCAGGCGATTGCTTTCCGCAATTTGGCGCGCCCGCCGCACCGTGCCGTCGGTGTCGGCGGACCTTCGTCTTGATGCTTCGTCGGTTCTGATCGTCAGCCGCTTCGACAGGATTTTTCCGGCTTCTACGATCGGCTTGACAGGTATGGCAGGCGCGTCCGGCGTTTTCATATTCCTCATGCGTGTTGTCCTTTTAGGAAAGAATGAAAGGGAGAGCGGCTCCCGTACCTCGCTCGGCGGCAAAGTTAAGGTCGCACGATCCAGGCCAGCAACGCCGGATCAAAATCGGAGTTGCCGGTATAGTCGAGGATCAAATGCGCGGCGTATGCCTGCCACTGATCCTCGGAGAGCTGCATTTCAATGACCGATGTTCTGAAGGCGTCGCGCAGGATATTGCAGTCAAAAGTCGAAATCGCATCGGCCGAATGGTCATTGTCCACGATGCAGCGCCCGTTGAGGGCGGGAGTACGATGGACACTCTCGAGCGCCGGTGCCCAAGTTCTGTGGCCGGCGACAACGGACTGTACCCCCGACAGGTGCTTAGCGAATCATTCGGGCGAATTTGCTCGGCGGCGCGTCAGCTGAGCGGCCGGCCTGATCCCGCCGCCTACCTGTGCCGAGGTCCAGTACGGACTGCCGATCAGCGAGTTGGAATGTTCATTAGCATGATAGCGGGGAGGCCGTGAAATGCCCGATCATTCTGTAATTCTGCTGTTGGCAGAGCCGCAGCTCGACGGAGACGCACTCGTGAAACCCTACTCATCACCCCGGCCCTGCAGCGTTGCCGATCGTTCCGCTCTGCGCGAGGCGAATATCCGCTTCGATGGCGAGTGTGTCGACTTCAGGTCGAGGCGATCATGAGCCGAGCCCGCAAGATCGCACTCGTCATCGTTGCCCTTATGGTGGTTCCACCGGCAGCGATATGGGGCTGGCAATGGTTCACGATGGGCCGATTCGAGGAAGCGACCGACAACGCCTATCTCCGCGGAGACACTACCAATATCGCTCCCAAGCTGGCGGGCTATGTCGTCGAAGTCGATGTGGACGACAATGCCAGCGTTGCAAAGGGGGCTGTTCTCTTTCGCATCGACGACAGCGACTACAAGGCCAAAGTGATCCAGGCGAAGGCCAACGTCGCCGCCCGGCACGCGGATATCGCCAACATCGGCGCGACCCGGAAACTTCAGGACGCGTTGATCGCGCAGGCTGAGGCGCAGAAGCAATCCGCCACCGCTGACCTGCAGTTCGCGCGCGCCAACCTGAACCGCTACGTGACGCTGCAGAAGAACGGGACAGCAAGCGATCAGAAGCTGCAGGATGCACAGGCTGGCCATGACAAGGCACAGGCATCCCTGGACGGCGCAGAAGCCAATCTATTGGCTCAAAAGCTGAAACTCGACGTTCTCGACGCACAATTGTCCGGCGCGCAAGCAGCCCTGGCGCAGGCGCAGGCAGCGCTCGATCTGGCTATGCTCGACCTGGACAACACAGTCGTGAGAGCTCCGGTCGAAGGGATCGTTGGCAATCGCCAGATCCGTGTCGGCCGCTATGTCACTCCGGGAGCGGCAGCCTTGGACATCGTTCCTGTCAACGACGTCTGGGTCGTCGCCAACTTCAAGGAAACCCAGCTGAAGCAGGTGCAGATCGGTCAACCTGTCCGCGTCAGGGTCGACGGATATCCAGATCTGGAAATCGCTGGTGTTGTCGACAGCTTCGCACCCGGCAGCGGTGCGGCGTTCAGCCTGCTGCCGCCGGACAATGCGACTGGAAACTTCATTCGCGTTGTCCAACGCGTGCCTGTCAAGATCAGGATGAAGCGCAACCCGTTGCCCGGCCGCCTGGTTCCGGGGCTCTCGGCGCGCGTTGCCATCGCCGTTAATGGCCAGGGTGCCGCTATTGCGCTGGAAACGCAGCCCGGCGGAACCGCGAACGGACGCTCGGTACAGTGACGCGTCTCGCTGAAGAAGCAGCCATGCAGCATCATCTCGGCGCACCATTGCGCGCCTCGCTCATGGCGACGGGCATCGTGCTGGCCGCCGTCATGGACGCGGTCGCGTCCACTGCACTGTCCATCGGCCGGATCGACATGCTTGGCGACACCTACGCAACACCGGACGAACTGGCGATGGCCGACGTTGTTTTCATCGCGGCCAAACTGACGGTTTTCCTTGTCGCGCCGCTTTTTGTCAGGGCAGTCGGGCCGACCGCTTGTTTGCGCGCAGGGATCGTCGCCCTTTTGCTGGCATCCGCGGCAATGACGTTCTCGGTTGACCTCACCTGGATTGACATCTGCCGCATTGTCCAGGGGCTGGCCGGCGGCACAATTCTGGTCGCAGGTCAGGCTCTGCTGTTCTTCCGGTTCCCGCACAGAAATCAGCCGGTCGTCCAGGCAATTTTCGCTGTAGGCGCCGTGATGGCTCCGGCGGCCGTTACGCCTGCCCTGGAGGGCTGGCTCGTCGACCATCTCACCTGGGACTGGATATTCCTGAGCAACATTCCCCTCGGCATCGCCTCCCTTGTCCTTCTGGGGACGGACGGCGACCGGACCTACTGGCGGGAAATCAGGCTTCCTGTCCTTCAGATCTTGTTGCTCGGCCTGGGTGCCGCGCTTTTGACCTACGTCCTGCTGCAAGGCAACAGGTTCAACTGGTTCGACGACACGGATATCACCCTGCTTACCACCATCGGTGTCGTGGCCGTCGGCTTTCTGGCTATTTGGGAAACGGGTTTCCGTTCAGAACGCTCACTGCTGGCTGTTTCGCCACTCGGTAGTCCGGACTTCCGTTTTGGCCTGCTCGTCAGCATCATCGCGGGCTTTGCTCTTTCGGGCAGCGCCTATCTCATCCCGGCTTTTGCCCTCAATGTCCTCGGTTTTACGGCCACGGGCGCAGGAGTGCTTCTGCTACCCAGTGGGGCCGCACTCGCGCTGGGGCTTCTGTTCGCTGGCTTCGTCATCGAAAAGACCGGAATTCACCCGATTGCGCTTGTCCCGTTTGGTGTTTTGCTCTTCGCCGGAGCCATGTGGCTCCTGTCCGGTTCGACCAGCGCGAGCGGCTCACCGGACCTGAGCCTTCCTTTGTTTCTGCGGGGATTCGGCTTGGGTCTTCTGTTCGTGGCGTTGACGCTGGTTACGCTGCGGGGACTTGCCGCCGATGCGCTGCCGTTCGGCATCGGCCTGTTCTGCTTCGGCAAACAGGTGGGCGGTATGACCGGAACAGCCCTTTTGCAAACGTACATTGATCATCAAAATATCCACAACCGAACCATACTGGCTGCCCACCTCGTGAATGGCGACGCGGCCGTGGACCAGCGCCTGCGGGCCACCGCGAACGTTCTGGTGACAAACGGTATGGACAGTGCCACGGCGACGAAGGCCGCGCTCCCCCTTTTGCAGCGCGCGCTCGAGAGGCAGGTCGCCACGATCTCGTTCGATGAAGCTTTCTTCGCGCTTGTCGTGCTGTTCGCGGTCGCTGCGCCCTGTCTCATCCTGGCCAAACAATTCCTCGGCAGCCGAGCCGCTCGGTCGAACCGAACAGGCTTTAGACCCCAGCGCCTCTAGGCCATATACAGTGGAACTTATGTTTGCCGGCAGGGCTCGGGATTTATAGTGCGAGCGGTGTCGACCGGACGAGATAGGCTGGAGGATGCTGGGGCATTGCGGGTTCGCCGTGCGGCAGACAAAGCGGCAGCCGACATGACCTGGCCGTATCGTACAGTCTCTGCGCGATGCATGGATTTCCATGAGATGCGGCTGGGGCGCGGCGGGTTTATTATGGGCTGCGAGTTCGTCAGCCCAGATTCCAGCTGCTGAGAGCAAGTGCTATACGGAGAGCCGACAAGGCTTTTGTTTGTCCGTCAGGAGCAGCCGATGACGACAGCATCCACCTCGCCTAGCAAAACCGACTCCGAAGCAACACGCGCGCTGAAGCATGGGTTGGACCAACCCGGATTTGGATCGCAAGGACGAGGTCGACCTCGCGCGGCAAATGAACCAGGCCTGCCTCCCGGCGATCTTGTCAGTGATCTTGAAACAAGCAGTTCGTCTCGGGTCTGGGCGCATCGCCCTCGATCCTTGCATCTGGGACTTTTTATCGCGGCCTACGTCTTGGGCTGCGGATTCGCTCAGTCGCTCGCGATCGTACCTGGAACGGGCATCTCCATTTGGCCTCCGAGCGGGCTTTTCATCGCCACGCTCCTCATTGCCTCCAGGTATAGCTGGCCGTGGTGGATAGTGGCAGCCTGTGTGGCTGAACTGACCAGCAACCTATTGTGGTTCCACACTCCGCTGCCTGCCGCCTTCCTGATCTATGCCGGCAATGCTCTCGAAGCTGTGGCCGGGGCATGGCTCGTGAATCGGGCTTGCAAGCGCCCGCTTCGGCTGGAAACCTTGCAGGAAGTTCTCGCATTCGTCGTATTGGCCGCTGGAATCGCGCCAGTCGCAAGCGCGACGGTGGGAAGTGCAACGCTTGCGTGGTTCGGCATTCAGTCACAGAGCTTCGCCGCGGCCTGGCCTCTATGGTGGATCGGCGACGCAACCGGGGTCCTGATCGTGGCGCCGCTGGCGCTGGTCGTGTTCCAGAACTGGCGCGGCAAGGCCCGGCTTTCGGCCGCCCGATGGATCGAAGCTGGCGTCCTGGCGCTGATCTTTCTCGGCGTTGCCGCCCTCTCCTTGAGCGGTTACCTGCCCTTCGCCTACATCATCATGCCGCCTCTTCTTTGGGCCGCGGTGCGCTTTGAGTTCAGGGGCGCCGCAGTCGCCTTGATCCTGCTTGCGCTGATCACGGCGGTATTCACGGTATCCGGCGCCAGCCAATTTGCCGGCGACCCCGTTTCCCAAAAGCACAACCAGATCATGCTGCAGCTTTTTCTGGTCATTTCGGCGTTCTCGGCTCTGATCGTGGCCGCCATTTCGCGGCAGCACCAGCAGGCGGTGCTCACATTGCACGAAAGCGTCGAGGCATTGAGGCGGAGCGAACAGCAACTCCAGCAGATGATTGACGCCGTGCCGGTCCGCATCTGGAGCGCCATGCCGACGGGCGGGCCGGCCTACTTCAATAAGCGGTATCAGGACCATTTCCGTTCCGTCATCGCGAACTTCGAAGATCTGGGCGAGCCGCGCATCGATGAATTGCTGCAGAAGCTGATCCATCCCGAAGATGCTCCCGGGGTGCAGTGCACGCTATTGAATAGCTTCGAGACCGGCGATGGCTCCACCATGCGGTTTCGCTGGCTTGAAAAGGACGGCTCTTATCGCTGGGCGGAGTGCAGGGTGGAGCCCCGACGTGATGAAAACGGCGCCGTTGTGCAATGGTACGGCGTTTCTCTCGATGTCGACGATGAGGTGCGCGCGCAGGAGGCATTGCGCGAAAGTGAGCGACGCCTTCAGCAACTCATCGACACGGTGCCCGCCTTGATCTGGAGTACGACACGGGAAGGAACGCCATCCTATGTCAACAAGCGGTTCACGGACGTTACCGGGGCCACTCTTAGCGACATCATCGCCCCGGACGGCTCGCCGTCCCTCAGTGTGATCCATCCAGACGACATCGATACGGCACGGCAAGCGATCCGCCATTCATTCGCAACGGGCGTGCCTTACGTTCAGAGATATCGCCAGCGGCGCGCCAACGGCGGCTATCGCTGGACCGAGACTCGCGCGGAGGCGCTCCGCGACGAAGATGGCCATATTCTGCAATGGTACGGTGTGAGCGTCGACATCCACGACCTGGTGACCACCCAGGCTGCGTTGCACAACCGAGAGCAGGCACTCTCGCAACTCGTCAACATGGTTCCGAGCTACCTCTGGCGGCTGTCTTCGAACGGCGAGCCGACCTTCTTCAACAAGCGACTGATCGATTTTCTCGGCCTCGACATAACGGACGCGGAGATGCCGGACACGAACCGGCTGGCAGCCTTCATAGCCACCGTCGTTCATCCCGACGATGCACCCAGCCTGCGGGAAGCACTCAACAGTTGCTTCGCCACTGGCGAGCGCTTTTTCATGAAGTATCGCCTGCGTCGTGCCGATGGCGTTTACCGCTGGATGGAGGGCCAGGCCGAGCCGCTGAGGGATGAGAGCGGACGCATTGTCCAGTGGTACGGCCTTACGCACGACATCGACGATCAGCTACGGGTCGAGGAAGCGCTGCGCGAGAGAGAACGCGCGCTTTGGCAACTCGTTGAAACCCTGCCGGCAATGATCGATTGTGCCGCGCCGGATGGCGAGCCGATGTACCGCAGCCAGCAGCTCCGCGAATTTCTCGGCTACAACCTCGAAGAACTGGACGAAGCGGGAAAATCGCGGCTGGCCGGCACACTCGAAGCGGGTGTTCATCCCGACGACTTGGCAGGTGTCAAGGAGAGATATGCCCATTCCTTGACCACAGGCGAGCCTTATGCGCGAAGACACCGTCTGCGGCGCTTCGATGGCGAATATCGCTGGGTCGAAACGCGAGCTGCCCCGATGCGCAACACTGAAGGGGCCATCGTGCAGTGGAACGTTATCTGCCTGGACATTGAAAACGAGGTGCGTGCACAAGAGCAGCTGCGACTGGCGCAAGAGAGACTTGCACGTGCCAGCCAGGCGGCGAGCCTTGCCGAACTCTCCGCATCCATCGCTCATGAGGTGAACCAGCCGCTGGCCGCGATCGTTGCCAACTCCAATGCATGCCACCGTTGGTTATCCGCCGAGCCCCCCAATCTCGACCGCGCGAAGATCACAGCCGAGCGCATTATCCGGGACGCCAACTCGGCAGCAGATGTCGTCAGCCGCATCCGCGCCTTGTTCAGGCCGTCCCTTGAACTGAGAACCAGCACGCCGATCCCCAGTGTCATTGACGAAGCGCGTGACCTCATGGCCGAGGAAGCCATACGGTGTCGCGTTCGCATGGATATCGACGTCGAACGCAACCTTCCGCTAGTCGCGTTCGATCGCGTCCAGATCCAACAGGTGCTGGTCAATCTTATTCGCAACGGCGTCGAGGCTATGCACGCCATTGCCGGTGACAAGGTTCTTGGGATGCGAGTGCGCCGGACAGGGGACATAATCCAGATTGAAGTCAGCGACTCCGGCCCGGGAGTCGAACATCCCGACAAGATATTCGACCCGTTCTTCACGACAAAAGGGCAAGGAATGGGCATGGGACTCGCGATCTCCCGTTCGATCATCGAGTCTCACGGCGGACGCTTATGGGCGGAGAACCGCGTTCCGCATGGGGCGAGGTTCGTCTTCACGCTTCCGGTTGAGGCGGAGGCTGCACCATGATCGGGCGACCGCAATAGTTTTTGGTCATGCGCGGAACGCATCCGAGACGAGGGCACTGATTGCAGACGGCGCTTCGCTCGCTCGGTATCTCGGTATCTCGGTATGAAGCGTCGCGCGGGAGCGCTTGGTTTTCATTCCGGTTCTCCAAAACGGGTGTGTCGGCCAGTCCGATGGAAATCCATGCATGGATTTCCATGAGATGCGAATGGCGTGTAGCGGGACTAGTATAGCGCCATGAGCATCCGCCCAAATCCAGCCACTGATAGAAGGTGCTATGCAGAGCACCGACAATCTCGAGCCTTTGTTGGTCCATCGGGAGCAACCGATGGCGGTGCTTCTCAAACAGCGGTTCGCCCTTTCGATCTCGGCATTCTCGCGTCCGTCGGTGCGAAAGTCGCGTCATGACTACGGACGAGCAAATTGTCTTCATCGTGGATGACGATCAACGCATCCGCGAGGCGCTCAGCGAACTGCTGGTTTCGCACGGCATGCGCGCCATAGCCTTCGGGTCGGCCGGTGAGTATATCAATGCAGACAAGCCGGATTTGCCTGCCTGTCTCATCCTCGATGTCGAGTTGCCAGATATCAACGGCCTCGATCTGCAGAGGGAGATCGCGGTGGGCGGTCATCCGCCGATCGTTTTCATAACAGGACATGGCGATATCCCATCCTCGGTGCGTGCGATCAAGCACGGCGCCGTGGATTTCCTGACCAAGCCGTTCAGCGATGCGGACCTCATGACCGCAATCCATGCGGCGATTGCCCAGGATCGGGAACAGAGATCGCAGCGCGCCGGACTTAGCCTGTTAAGGCAACGTTACCTCGAGTTGACGCCGCGCGAGCGCGAGGTGCTGCCGCTGGTGGTGAGTGGCCTGCTCAACAAGCAGGCCGCCGCTGAACTGGGAATCAGCGAAGTTACGCTGGAAATTCACAGAAGGAATGTGATGCAGAAAATGGGCGCCGCGTCGCTTGCCGACCTCGTCCGCATGGCGGAGCGATTGGAAATACCGATCACGCACTCGCGCCGATCGGGAGGGGGCTGAACGTGAGCAAGCGAAGGCCCGTCGTGGCGGTGGTTGACGACGATCCGAGGCTGCTTGAGTCGCTGGAGGATCTTCTGGAGTCCGCCGGCTATATAGCCCGCAGCTTCTCGTCGGCGGGATCGCTGGTCGTCAGTGGGTTGTCGGACGTGGACGTGCTCATCACCGACATCGGGATGCCCGGCATGGACGGCTTTGAGCTTCGTGACCTGGTCAAGAGGGCGCGTCCGAACCTTCCGGTATTCCTGATTACCGGCCGGCACGAGCTAGCGGATCAGTACCGCGCCAAAGGTGTTAGCGGGTTTTTCCGCAAGCCCTTCGATGGCCAGGCCCTGCTTGTGGCGGTGGGTGACGCTTTACGCAACCAAGAAACCGAGGGATGATCATGACAGTTGACCAGCCGCTCCAGCGGAGATCGCTATCGTCGGCGCCGCAGCGCAGGAGTGAAGCGGAGCAGCCGCTCGTCATTATTGTCGACGACGATGCGTCTGTCCGCGAGGCGCTATCGGAATTGATCCTGTCGGCGGGTTTCGAGCCAGTTTGCTTTGCCTCGACCCGCGAGTTAATCGACGCCGACATTTTGGACAGCCCCGGCTGCTTGATCCTCGACGTGCGCATGCCAGGATCGAGCGGCCTCGATCTGCAGCAGCATCTTGCGAAAAACGGCAACCCCAAACCCATCATCTTCCTGACCGGACATGGCGACATCCCGATGACCGTCCAGGCGATGAAGGCCGGCGCCGTGGACTTTCTCACCAAACCGGTGCGGGACCAGACGCTGCTTGACGCCGTCATCGCGGGTATTGCGATGGATGCCAAGCGGCGGGCGGATGCCGTGATCGTCAAGCGCAACATCGAGCGCGTTGAAACGCTGACGCCACGCGAGCGTGAGGTTCTGCATGAAGTGGCGCGCGGACGCCTCAACAAACAGATCGCCTTTGACCTCGGTATTAGCGAAGTGACGGTCAAGCTGCATCGCGGCAATGTCATGCGCAAGATGGAAGCCGCTTCCATCGGCGAGCTGATCCGGGCATGGGAGACACTGCCCGCGCCGATGCGACAGGCTGACGCGACATAGATCTCTGCCGCAACCTTCCTGCAAGTATGATGCAGGGACAGCCGATTGATCGCGGATTTGCGCGAGTCCACTCCACCTACATTTATCCAGCGATGACGCTTGGCGACTGCTGCGTCAAATCGGTGCCGCGCAGGCTTGGGGGCAGCGTCGCACTTTTGGAAACTAGACCAGGTCACTCCGCCGAGCCTCGTCTCAGCGTATCTCTCCTACACCTTGGCATCGCATGACAGACCCTTCCGTAGAATAGGTTTGCGGGCCGGATAAGCGCAATCTTCCTCGCAAGCCATCACGATCGTCGAGTGTCGCCCGCCCCTTCGCTCGCCCTCCCCGAAAGCGACCATGCAGGTCGGATCGATGATCGTGATGGTGAGCCAGTTGTTGAAGGCCAAGCATCAGGGATGGACACGGTGAGCAGGGATGGACTTTTCACGATTGGCGCATCCCGCCGTGACGTCTTGGTGGGCGGATTGATCCTCGCCGCTACCGCCGGACTGCCGGTCGCTTCGCAATCTGCCGCGGGCCGAAAGCCAAACGCCGCCATCCACCCAAAAGACAAAGGAACCAGGACTATGAGCACAATCACGACCAAGGACGGCACCGAAATCTACTACAAGGACTGGGGCAGGGGGCCGGTTGTAACCTTCTCGCATGGCTGGCCGCTGAATTCGGACGCCTGGGACGGGCAGATGCTCTTTCTTGCCCATAACGGCTTTCGTGTGGTTGCGCATGACCGGCGCGGCCACGGCCGCTCCAGCCAGGCTTCGTCCGGCAACGACATGAACGGCTATGCCGACGATCTCGCAGCGGTGATCGATGCGCTTGATCTGCGGGACGTCACCCTGGTCGGACATTCCACCGGAGGAGGCGAGGTCGCTCGCTATATCGGACGGCACGGGACGAAGCGGGTGTCCAAGGCTGTGCTCATCGCTGCCGTCCCGCCGATCATGATGAAGACGCCGGCCAATCCGGAGGGCCTGCCGATTGGTGTGTTCGATGGAATACGGGCTGGCCTCCTCAAGGATCGCTCACAGCACTACCTGGACCTCGCACCGTCGTTTTATGGTGCGAACAGGCCAGGCGCCAAGGTCTCCCAGGGGATTCTGGATCAGTTCTGGCTCTGGAGCATGCAGGTCGGTCTCGTGAATGCATATGAATGCGTCAAAGCGTTCTCCGAAACCGATTTCACCGAGGACCTCAAGAAGTTCGATATACCGACGCTGATCCTGCATGGCGAGGACGACCAGATCGTCCCGGTCAAGGATTCGTCAGTCAAGTCGGCGCGGCTGATCAGGGGTGCAAAGGAAATATATTACCCCGGTGCGCCCCACGGGATTACGGCCACGCACCAGGATCAGGTCAATGCCGACCTGCTCGCCTTTATCAAAGGATAGCTTCGCGCGATCACGACCAGGCGTTGTTGCGGGCAGCTGCGGCCGTTCGAGTTCTGGAGAGCTCCGGCCGCAGCCTGCACGCCGCTGCTGCACTCGCCTGCGTCCAGCGGGCCAGTGCCAATATTCCGGAGGCAAGGAACGACATGGGCACACTGTCAGGTAAAATCGCTGTGGTCACCGGCGGAAACAGTGGAATCGGACTATCGGCTGCAAAAATCTTTGCTGACGAGGGAGCGCAAGTGGTCATCACCGGCCGCCGGCAGCAGGCGGTCGAGGAGGCGATCGCACAGATCGGGGCAGGCGCGCTGGGGATTCAAGGAGATGTGGCCGATGTGGCGCACCATGACCACGTAGCGCAGCAGATCCGCCAAAGGTTCGGGGCGCTCGACATCTATATGGCGAACGCCGGCTTAAACACCATCACACACTCGGCCGAAGTCTCCGAGGCAGAATATGACGCGCAGTTTGCCGTCAATACGCGCGGCGTCTTCTTCGGCGTGCAGAAGCTGATCCCGATCATGCGGAACGGCGGCGCAATCATCCTCACGGGGTCGCTGGCCAGCGAGAAAGTCCTGGACGGCCATGCTGTCTATGCTGGCTCGAAGGCGGCGATTAATGCGTTCGCGCGCAGCTGGGCGATCGAACTGAAGTTTCGTTGCATCCGAGTCAACGTGCTCAGCCCAGGTCCGGTGGATACGGCTATTCTCGAAAAGCTAGGCTTACCGTTTGAACAGCGGGGGCCGTTCGAAAAGGCGATGGCGGAAGCAATACCCCTGGGTCGTATGGGACAGCCGGAAGAGCTGGCAAAGGCCGCCCTGTTCCTTGCCTCGGACGCGAGCAGCTTTGTCACGGGTATCAACCTGCGGGTTGACGGCGGAATGGCGTTGCTCTGAGTCGCGCTTGCTCCGCTGTCTGCCGTCGCCACGCCCTTATTCCACGATCTCACCCACCGGGTGCGCATCCGAACGCTAAGACCGGCAGTGACGTCGACCGCGTCGCGCGGTGGGCACCCGATCGAAGGCGAGAACATTCGTCGTGGTAGTACAAATCGAGCCGATAGAAGCCGTCACGGACGGTGACAGAGGGATCGGCTGGCAAGAGAGGTCGGTTCACCTCTCAAGGAAGTAACTCAGATGCCGGCGAAGGACCGAGGTTGCGCCCCGGCCCTTTAATTTTGTGTCCGTCAGGATCAGTGACCCCAGATGCCTTGGCCATGTTCGTCGTTGGAAACGGGCTTGCGAACGGTTTTCGGCATGCCGGTATCTTTGTTCATTTTTCTGGTCGAGGAGGTATACGTGTTGTCAGACGCAGTTGCAGGTTGCTGGGCTCCGTTTGATCCATAGTGGTCGCTTCCGGCAATTGCGTTTCCTGCTGCAACAACAAGAGCGGCGGCAGCAAGAGCTGTCATTTTCATCTTGGTAACTCCATCTTTATCTTGGTAGTCTTCACCCATCCAGATATAAAGCCTCGCTTCCGCAAGACGATCAGACGATCCGGCTGTGTGACCCATACGTTGGCATTGGGCGATGCAAGCCGAAGGGCAGGGACAATGTCGTTGACGGGAGCGCAGTGCGCTGAACATTCGTCGGAGCGAAGTGGTGTTTGGAAGCAGCCACTTGCATGGATCTTTATTGGCCGCCGCCCCGGCAACATTCCAGCGCTGCCGGCCATCCGCTGAAGCATGCCACCGGTCACCTGATCTCAGCGATGACCTACCCTGGACCTTGGCATCACATGACTGACCATTCCGCATAATAGGTCGGCGCGCCGGGTCGGCGCATTCTTCTGCGCATAGGTCATGAAAGGCCGGCAAAGGAGAAAGCAATGTCGAACATTACCAGGATCCTGGCGCTCGCAGCGGCGATTGCCTTATCGAGCACCGCGATGGCGCAGCCGGTCGGCCCAAAGGCCAAGCCGACGGTCGTGCTGGTGCACGGCGCCTTCGCCGAGTCGTCGAGCTGGGATGCGGTCATCACCAAACTCAACAGGGACGGCTATATAGCCAAGGCCGCAGCCAATCCGCTCCGCGGCGTCGCCAGAGATGCCTCGGCAGTCTCGGCCATCCTCCGGTCGATCCCCGGGCCGGTCGTTCTGGTGGGGCATTCCTATGGCGGGCCAGTCATCACCGAGGCCGCCAACGGCAATGCCAACGTAAAGGCGCTGGTCTATGTGGCTGGGTTCGCGCCGGAGACCGGTGAATCGAGCCTGACGCTTTCTGGCATGTTTCCCGGCAGCACTTTGGCGAGCGCGCTTGCTCCAGTCGCGTTGCCGGGCGGCGGCCAGGATCTCTTCATCCAGGCCGACAAGTTCCGCGCCCAGTTCGCCGCCGATGTCCCGGAAGAACAGGCGTCGCTAATGGCCGCCACTCAACGCCCCGTCGCACAGGCAGCTCTGGCTGAGGCCTCGGGCGTTGCCTCATGGAAGACGCTGCCGTCCTACATGATCTACGGCACGGATGATCGAAATATCCCCGCAGCCGTCATGGGCTTCATGGCCAAGCGCGCGCATGCCGTAAAAACCGTCGTCGTCGAGGGTGCTTCCCACGCCCTCATGGTCTCGCATCCCGACGAGGTCACGTCTCTTATCGAGGATGCTGCTGCATCGGCCAGTCAGTAACTGGCTGAAAACGCCTGCGTCAACAGCGCAAAACAACACGCCCAACCAGGAGATTGGAAATGAAAATCGTCGTCATCGGCGGAACCGGGCTGATCGGTTCGAAGACTGTGGAACGACTGCGGAAAAAGGGGCACGACGTGCTTGCGGCGTCGCCGAATTCCGGAGTGAACACCGTCACGGGAGAAGGAGTGGCGGCCGCCCTTGCCGGGGCGCAGGTCGTCGTCGATCTTGCGAACTCGCCGTCGTTCGAGGAAAAGGCCGCGCTGGAATTCTTCGCGGCGTCCGGGCGTAATCTTCTTGCAGCCGAAGCCGCCGCCGGCGTCCGTCATCACGTGGCATTGTCAGTCGTCGGCACCGACCGGCTGCAGGGCATGGGCTATTTCCGCGGAAAATTGCTCCAGGAAAAACTGATCAAGGAATCCGGAATCCCATACACGATCGTCCACGCCACCCAATTCTTCGAATTCACGGCCGCCATCGCAAACACCGGCGCCGTCGGCGATACCATCCATATGTCACCGGCGTACTTCCAACCCATGGCGGCCGATGATGTCGCCGATGCAATGGCGGATGTCGCGCTTGCCACGCCGTTGAACGGCACGACCGAAATCGCCGGCCCGGAGCGCGTTCGCATGAGCGAACTCGTGGGTCGCTTTTTGAAGGCCACCAACGACCCCCGCAAAGTCGTCGCGGATCCTGGTGCTCTCTACTACGGTCAAGTGGCAATCGACGATCGAACGCTTGTCCCCGGCGAGAACGCGCGCATCGGCGCCGTGCATTTCGATGAATGGCTCAGCCGGTACACGCCGCCGAAATAGACAAACAAAAGCTAACGCCGGTCTTGTGACCAATCGGATCGGCGTTCCCCAGCCATGCATATTCCAACAAGGAGACCAGACATGATCAAGACACTTCTATGCGCAGCGCTCATTGCGACTTCCGTCACCGCGGCGAGAGCCGATGACGCGGACGTAAAGCTTGTCTACGACCAGGCTCTTCCAAACGTGCCCGGCAAGAGCATGAAAGCGGTGCTCGTCGAGTACGCACCGGGCGGTACATCGCCGGCGCATACCCATCCCAAATCCGCGTTCATCTACGCGACGGTGCTGGAGGGGGCAATCCGGAGCCAGGTCAATGATGGACCGGTGAAGACCTATCGTGCCGGCGAAAGTTTCTCGGAATTTCCCGGCGACCGTCACGCGGTCAGCGAAAACGCCAGCAAGACGGAACGCGCCCGCCTGCTTGCGATCTTCGTTGTCGATACCAACGAGAAGAACCTGACGACATACTCGAAATGAAGTCGGGCTAGTCGTCGGGCGTAAAGGGAAGGTCACCGACATGGATGCGATCGCCAGGCGCACGCTTGCAGGGGTTTCGGTCCCCGACACGCCGATTGTTGGCCGAGCGATCGAATATGCTCGTCAGCGATGTGAACCCTACTTGTTCAATCACGTGGTCCGATCCTGGCTTTTCGCGGCGCGGATCGGACAGATTCAGAATGTCGAGCACGACGCGGAAGTTGTCGCTGTCGGAACCTTGTTGCATGACATCACGCTCAATGAGCACTTTGCCGGGCCGCGCCGTTTCGAAGTGGAAGGCGCCGACCTGGCTCGAACCTTCGTCCGGGACGGCGGCTTCGACGAACGTCGCGCTCAACTGATCTGGGACAGCGTCGCCCTCAACTCGACCCCGTCGATCGGCCTCTACAAGGAGGCCGAGGTGGCGCTGTGCACAGCCGGCATCTGCCTCGATGTCGTCGGCTTGCAATATAAGCTCATCGCTTCCGCCGAGATGGCAAGGATCGTCGGCGAATTCCCGCGACTCGGAATGAAGCGGCGGATGACGCGATGCTTTTGCCAGATCGCGAATGTCAGTCCCGAAACCACCTACGACAACTTTGCCCGGGATTTCGGCGAACGCTTTGTCCCCGGCTACAGGGCTCCTTCGGCAGTCGATTCCGTGATGAACGCTCCCTTCCAGGAGTGAGGAAAACATCGAACCCCAACCTCCCGGCTGTGGCCGCGAGGCGCTTTCAGGAGGGCGTCATGCGCATTGACAGTCTGCATCCAATAACGTCGGCCCGCCTCTCAGTGATCGATGTCGACGCTCCGCTTCGCGGTGCCGCACTCTCGCTTTCCAAACCAGCAACAGGCCTGGTCGTCGTTTGCTACGGCAACGGGCAGGCGGCAGGTGTGCTGAGCAAGTCCGATATCATCCGCCATCTGGCCAATTCAGGGCCAACAGAAGCGCCCGTTGCTACGTTGATGAGCCGATCCATCGTCTCCTGCGGTCCCGACGACGACGTCCATTCAGTCTGGCAGACGATGGCCGCGCGAGGCCTTCAGAATGTGCCGGTACTTGGGGCGGACCAGAAGCCGATAGGCGTGCTTGATATCCGTGATGCAATGAAGGCGCTCTTCGATCAAGAGGAGCTCCAGGAGCACCTCTTGGCCAACTACATCGGCGGGATCGGCTACCAGTGATGCAGGAGCAAGGCACCGGGCCGGGCCACAGCAAGCCCACTCCGGGCGATGCCTTTGTTCCTCGTGCTCGTCAACATGATTGCTGGGCCCTGCGACGCGATAGCACGACATATACCGCGGTATTGCTCGCCCTCTTCCTCGACCCAATCGACCACAGATGCCCTTCATTTAAGCTTCTTCCAGCAACCAAGAGTCGACCGAGCAACCGGGGAATGGAATGTCACGCTCAGAACTAAAGGAAGATGTCTTCGACCGGCCTGCCGATGTTCCGCGAACCGGCCTACCCGTGCAGATATCGACCGCCGGCATTGTTCATGACCTTGGCAATCTCATCCAGGTCGCCTCATCGGCGTTGAACCATTTGGCTCGCGACCCGAACCTCTCGGCGGCTCCAGATCTTGGGCTTGTAATTGCCGGCGCCAAAACGGCCTTGGAACGAGCTGGCGGCCTTGTCAGGCAGACCATCGGCGTAGCCCGAGATATCCACGCCGAAATCGAGCATGCGGACGTGGGCGCCTGCCTGGCTGAGATCGAATCCGTCGTTCGAAGCGCTTGGGGTGCCAATTTGCGCCTCGAGGTTCGGGTCGGCTCCGATCTGCCTCGGGTAAAGGGCGATCCGATTGGGCTTCAAAATGCGGTTCTGAATCTTCTGTTCAATGCACGCGATGCAATGCCTGACGGCGGCCTGATCTCGATCGATGCCTCCTTGGCGCCCGAAAGTTCCACAGGTGGTCGGATAGATGTTCGTGTCGCCGACAATGGAATTGGAATGACCAGCGAAACTATGGTGCGCGCATTCGATCCTTTCTTCACCACGAAAGGTGGAGGCCTCGGCGGCGTTGGGCTGCCAATGGTGAAGCGCTTCGCCGAGGAGGCGGGGGGAAGTGTCGACATCGAAAGCGAGCTCGGGTCGGGCACCGCCGTGACGTTGCGGTTGCCCGCAATACGATAGAGGGCCAACGATCGACCAACCTGCCTCCGGCAACACCAATACGGACCAACCAGCGTACAATCGAGAGTTAAAGATGGATACGGAAGTCACCGAGAACACTCAACAGCATCGTTTCGAGTTGCCGATCGCCGATGAAGTGTTCGCTGCGGCCTATTACAGGATCGAGAGCGGGAGGATTGTTCTCATACACACCGAAGTCCCGTCGGAGTTTTCCGGACAGGGGATCGCAACGCGATTGGCTCAGGGTACGTTTGAGCTGCTGCGCAAAACCGGCCGCAAAGCGATCTTGAAATGTCCTTTCATGAGCCGGTTCTTCGCCAAACAGCCGGAATATGCCGATGTCGTCGACGGATAGGTACAGGCCGTTTGCGAAAAAAGGCATCATCTGAAATGAGCGACGAGTATGATTTGCAGAGGTTCGTCAGAGCGCAGGACGCTGTCTATGAAGACGCGGTAGGTATTCTGCGCCAAGGAATGATGTGCACTTCCTATATGGAGTTCATCTTCCCAAGGTTGGCTGTCAACCGAAGCGACGCTGCGCCTGCGCCATATGCGATCACATCGCTCGACGAAGCGAGCGCCTATCTCTCATCTCCGATACTGGGAGGTCGTTATCGGGTATGTATCGGGGCACTGCAACGGCTCTCCGGTTCAAGCGCTCACGCTGTCTTCGGTGATGTCGACGCGAAGAAATTACACGCCTCTCTGACGCTGTTTTCCGAAGCGAGCAACGACGAGTTCCTGCTCGAGACTATCTTTGACATGTGGTTCGACGGTTTGCTCGACGAGGACACGATGAACGAACTCAACCCGATGTCGTAGCGTCGCCAACGAGAGGCATTCTTGCGGGCGCTGGGGTGGGGAATGGCGGCAGCCAATCTGCGCACCGGTGAACTATCACTACCTCATTCCCACGCTCAGGTGTCGTCTGGCAGGGGTACGAATTCGTGCTCGCCTGGCACGCCGGGGAAGCGGCCTTCGCGCCAATCCATCTTCGCCTGCGCGATCCGTTCGGCAGAAGAGGAAACGAAGTTCCAGTAGATGTGACGTGGTTCTGAAAGCGGCTCGCCCCCAATCAGCATCAGTCTTGCCGCATGAAAGGCAGGCGCCTGGAGCACGATCTCGGTGCCGGGCGCCAGAGCTATCAAATCGGCCTCATGGAACGTTCCGTCCTGGCCGACAATCCCAACCTCGCCGGCGGCAACGTAGATCGCGCGCTCGACATGTTCGGGTTTCACCTGGTATCGCGCGCCGCTCGTCAGCACAATTTCGGCATAGACCGTGTCGGAGAAGGTCCTTACCGGCGAGACCAGGCCGTCGGATGCGCCAGCGATCAAAGTGAACTCGACCCCGTCGGCACAGATCCTCGGGATTTCGGCAGCGCCGTAATGCGCAAGGCTGGGCGCAATTTCTTCGTATCGGGAGGGAAGGGCCATCCACGCCTGAGCGCCGAAGAGATTGCCCCCCGACGCTCGGACTTCTGGCGGCGTGCGCTCGGAATGGACGATGCCCGACCCGGCCGTCATCCAGTTGACCTCCCCGGGACGGATGGTCCGCACCTCGCCGAGATTGTCCCGGTGAACGATCTCTCCATCGATCAGGTAGGTCAAAGTCGCAACGCCGATATGCGGATGCGGTCGCATGTCGAAACCGCGACCCGCGTCGAATACAGCCGGACCAAAATGCTCGAACAGGATGAAGGGCCCGATCATCAGGCGGTTCGAGGAGGGCAACAAACGCCGTACCTTCAAGCCGTCCGCGAACTCACGGACGCTCGGCTGGATGAGTGCCTCGATGCCAGCGATATCGCCTTGGCGGATGGTCATGGATCTTGATCCTTCTGTTTGACCTCTCGGCCAGGCGCTCCAGCATGCTTGAACGGAGCGGCGCGAAAGGCTGCCTGAACGGCTGTAAGGAGCGCGAACTTGGAGCTCGCGTGCTGGCGTCCTGGAATGCCGCTGTCGCCGAAGGCCGACACCCTCGTCGCCAGGATCGCGGCAAGATCTTCGGCTATTTCAGGCCTGTCGAGCAGCAGCGGCGCGATGCTTCTCTGGTCTATCTCATAAACCGCGACATGGGTCATTGCCCGCAATGTCGACTCCTCGCCGATCCCGGCGAGCAAGCCTGTCTCGCCGAAGAAGTCGCCCGGTGCGAGCCGGCCGATTTCCAGGCGGTGAGCATCGTCCTGGCCACGTTGCCGGGCGATGACGCCGGTCCGAACAATCATGAGGGACGGCAGCATTTCTCCCTGCCCTGCGATGATTTCGCCCTTGCGGTAGCGGCGGACCGAAGTCATCGCGGCAAGCGCCTCCTGCTCGGCATCCGTCAGCGCCGAGAAAATCGGTATGGACTTGATCAGTTCGATCGGGGTGAAGCTGTCAGAGGCTGCCTTATCGTCGCTTGGCCGGCTGGTCATGGCAATCGACGCCGAAAGCGGCTCAGCCAGCAGCATGCCGATTGACTTTGAATGGCGATAGATGAGATCGAAAACTTCGTTCCGAGCGCTAATTCGCTGGTCGAGACTTGCGACGCGAAACGAGAGCTCGACTTCGATTGCCGCAGCATCCAGGTTTCTGATGGCAACCGAAGGCGAAGGATCCTGGATGATCGAATTGCAACTCAGCAGGACGGACCGCATGGTATCCAGGATGATCGCCGGCATCTTCGTCGGCACCACTTTGATCGTCACGGCGAGTCCATGGCTCTCGTCTGGACCGCTGACATTCGTCACTCCGATCCTGGCGAGAAGACTGTTGGGCAGCGCGACGACATTGTGAGCTGGGGTAAGCAGGTTGGTCGACCGCCAATTGGTCTCGACAACGCGCCCTTCTGTTCCGTCGCTCAGGACAATCCAGTTTCCAAGCACGTAAGGGCGACCGAGGTTAAGCGCGATTCCTGAAAATACGTCGCCAAGCGTATTCTGGAGCGCCAGTCCCAGGATGACGGCAAATACCCCCGAGGTGGCGATCAACGTTCCGACTGGCACGGAGAAGACGAACGCCAGGATCGACAGCAGCGTTCCGGTGTAGACGATGCCGACCACGACGTCCTGCAGGAGACGTGCCTCGCGCGGCTTTCGCTCGAAGTCAAGATAGATACGAACAAATCCGATTAGCGCCCAGGCAAGGTGAACCCACCAGAGCAGCTTGACCGACCCGATCAGGATCGCTCCGCCGCTTGCCTCTCCGCCGCCCGCAGGTTCGTACGGGACAACGCGCAGGTCGAGAACAATAACCGACATGGCAAGGAAAAAGCCAAGCTGGACGATCAGCCTCGCATTGGCGAAACGTCTGGGGATGAGGGCCCAAACGACGATCCCGGCGAGGCCGATCAACACGATGTAGACCAGAGGCGAGTTCCACCAGTTCATGACGGATCCAGATCGAGCATATTCGCAATGTTCAGCGCCCTTCCGACGGATGTCGGATCTCCGGACCGGGCGCCCGCCGCTTGGCCTTGTTCTTTTCGAGGACCGCTTCGGTGATCGAATGCGGTAAAGGACGTGGTGTCTCGATCAGCCCAAGCAGCGGCATGACGATGATGAAGAATGCAAAGTAGTAAAGCGTCGCAAGCTGGGACATGACCACGTACGCGCGTTCCGCCGGCTGTGAGCCGAGCCAGCCGAGAAAGAGCGCGTCGGCCACGAATATCCAGAAGAACAGCCTGTACCAGGGCCGATAGACCGCCGAGCGCACCTTGGAGCTGTCGAGCCACGGCACCAGGAACAACACGGCGATTGAGCCGAACATCGCCAGCACGCCACCAAGTTTGGAATCGATCGGTCCGACATTGAAGGTGATGGCCCGCAGGATTGCGTAGAACGGCAGGAAGTACCATTCCGGCACGATATGCGCGGGCGTCTTCAGTGGGTTGGCCACCGTGTAGTTGTCCGGATGGCCAAGAAAGTTCGGCAGATAAAAGACGAAATAGGCAAAGAAAAACAGGAACACGATGATGCCGACCGCATCCTTGACGGTGGCGTAGGGCGTGAAGTCGACGACATCGGTTTTGGATTTCACCTCAACCCCCGTCGGATTGTTTTGGCCGACCACGTGAAGCGCCCAGATATGCAAGGTCACCACACCTGCAAGCATGAATGGCAGCAGATAATGGAGTGCAAAGAAACGGTTCAGCGTCGGACTGCCGACAGCGAAGCCGCCGAGCAACAGCTGCTGGATCCAGTCGCCGACCAGCGGGATTGCCGTGAAGAAGTTGGTGATGACGGTAGCGCCCCAGTATGACATCTGGCCCCAGGGCAGCACATAACCGATGAAGGCTGTCGCCATCATCAACAGCAGATTGGTGCAGCCGAGCACCCATAGAAACTCGCGCGGCGCCTTGTACGAACCGTAATAGAGCCCGCGGCAGATGTGGAGGTAGACGGCGATGAAGAAGAACGATGCTCCGTTCGAATGCAGGGAGCGAAGCAGCCAGCCAGAATTTACATCGCGCGTGATCTTCTCGACCGAATTGAAGGCCAGCCCCGTGTCGGGAGCGTAATGCATCGCCAGCACGACACCTGTTATGATCTGCGACGCCAACATGACCGTGAGAATGCCGCCGAACGTATAGGCGTAATTCAGGTTGCGCGGGACGGGATAAACGATGAAGGAATCATGCACCAGCCGTGGCAACGGCAGGCGGGCGTCGAACCAGCGTTCGATGCCGGTTTTCGGCACATATGTCGAATGTTTGTCGCTCATGGTAACCTGCCTATGCTTCAGCCGATACGGATCTTGGTGTCGGAAATGAACTGGAACGCCGGCACCAACATGTTCTCCGGCGCTGGACCCTTACGGACGCGTCCGGCGCTATCGTATTGAGAACCGTGGCATGGGCAGAGCCAGCCTCCGAAGTCGCCCTGCTGGCCAACCGGGATGCAGCCGCTATGCGTGCAGACCTGGACCATCACTATCCAGGCTTCCTTACCTGGCGCAGTGCGGTTTGCGTCGGTCGCCGGCGCGTCTGCGGGCAAATTGGCATTGCGGGCGATCGGATCCTTGAGCTCGGCGAGATTGACTGCCTCGCCGTCCTTCATCTCTTGCTCGGTGCGGTTGCGCACGACCACCGGCTTGCCGCGCCATTGCACGACCAGCGACATTCCCGGCGCAACTGAGGAGACGTCAACCTCGACGGCGGCCGGCGCTTCGGCGGGCAATGTGTGCTCGGCGCTGCCGGATTCGGGTTCGGAAAGGTCGGCCATGACGAGGACTCCTAGCGTTGGGAAAGCTGCTTCAGCGCGTCGGCGGCATCGAGCAAAGGCAGGACACGGCCGTGGCCTTTCGAATACGTAGCGTCGGGTTCAAATATGCCGGCCGTGGTGGGACGTGAGCCATCGTGCCTAGGGCGCGTTCGTCCAATACTTTCGGTCATGATTTACTGAGCGAAGGACTGGCCGGACTGTTGAGGAGGCCATGAATGGTCGCCGGGTTTCTGAATTCTCCGGTTAGCGTTCCTCAGATCCGGCATTGTTCACGCCGCAATCACAGAACAATCGCTCAGCCCGATCATACCTCGGCATAGGCACGTCTGGCTGTCGGTGTGATGGCCGTCCCTCCCCGGCAGATGCAAGTTTCCTGATGCAATCGTCTTGGAGGTTGCTGGCAAGGATAGCTAGCGCGATGCAGGCTTCCGCCCGGACAACAACAAATCAGCGGAATGTCATCTGCGTTCGGAAAACAAAGGCACGCACGACGAAATAGACGAGGGTTAGCGCTGCGGCGATGGCAGTTGCTGACGCCAGTTTGGGCGCACCTGCGCTGGCTGTACCTTGGTAGCAGATTCTATCGGAGTTGAGACAAATCGGGTCGTGTACTCGTGAAAGCTCATGTTGTTTCGGGGCCGCCGTCCGCAGATAGCGCATCGTCGTGCGAGCGCTCTCAGATTTGGAGACTCGATATGAAAATTGTAGTCATCGGTGGCTCACATTACATCAGAGCGAGCACTGTCAAAAAGTTACAAAGCAAGGGCCACGAGGTTGAAGCGGCGTCCACGCCCCGCGGTGCCAATACCTACATTACAGACTATCGCGATGCTGGCTACGCTGGCCAACATCTGAGGCGCCGCCTCGTGTATTTGGGATCGCTGATTCATGAACTGTGGCGCCAGGGACGCGCGTGGCGCAACAAACTTAACGCTCACTTCTAGAGTCGTGCACCCGAGTCGGTATCAATCCCAAGCGGATAGAGGCATTAGCCCCCAGTTGCTCATAGTGATCTGATCGGCAGTATTTTGTTTCGCTGCAAGTCCTCGCAGCCGATGTCGCTCCATAGCGGCAGGGAAATCGCGGTCCCAAGCGCATTCTCTTCGACTAAACTGCCGATCAGCTCTCGGCCCGGTTCGGTCGTTCCGAGATGCACGTCCGAAACGCTATCAAAGAAGTCTACCCTCGACGGTGGTAAGAACCGCGGTTGGTCCTGCGCTATAGGAAGACCAGGGCGTTCTGTACCTTGGTGCCGGAATACCGGCGGTTTTCGGCTGTCGTGGTCATGGGGGGAGCAGAACGAGAGAAGTTTGAGGAGCGGCGTTATGTCTGGCGCCCGCAATTGGTCAGGCTCTATGATGAAGCCAAAACATACATAGACGGAAAATGGCTGACGATTGCCATCTCATCGGCAGATGATCTGCATGATGTGACGGAGCTTCTGAAGATGAAGCGCCCGCCAGATGTCTCGTCGGCATCACACAGCAACTCAACATCGAGGCCGTCGCGGAGGCGTAGAACCGATAGCTAACTGCGTGAAAGATCTAAGACCTTCCACGCCTGCAATTTACCCCGAGCCAACAAATCACTGAGGAGACAATTCGCATGAAAGCGATCGTAGTGACGGATCAGGCTGCAGGAACGGTCGGGATGAAGATGGTGGAGCGGCCCGAGCCGCAGGCGGCAATAAACGATGTCGTCGTACAGGTTCATGCGGCCGGATTCGTCAACACCGAACTGGAGTGGCCTTCGACCTGGGCCGATCGAGCCTTCCGTGACCGGACGCCGTCGATCCTCGGCCATGAGCTGGCCGGTGTGGTCACTGTGCTCGGCTACGGCACCACGGGGCTTTCAATCGGTCAGCGAGCGTTCGGCCTCGCCGACTGGCATCGCGACGGCACGCTCGCCGAGTATGTCGCCATGGAGGCACGCAATCTCGCGCCACTACCCGGCGACGTCGACTTCACGGTGGGCGCGAGCCTGCCGATCTCCGGCCTGACCGCGTGGCAGGGGCTGTTCCAGCACGGCCGCCTTCAGGCGGGGCAGAGCGTTCTCGCGCATGGCGCTGCCGGTGCCGTCGGTTCGATGGTGGCGCAGCTTGCAAGGGAGGCCGGAGCCTATGTCATCGGCACCGGACGCGCCGCCGATCGCCAGAAGGCGCTCGACTTCGGTGCAAATGAATTCGTCGACCTCGGGAATGACACGCTGGAAGACGTCGGCGGTGTCGATCTGGTGTTCGATGTCATCGGCGGCGACATCCAGAAGCGGTCCGCAACTCTGGTCCGGGCCGGAGGAATGCTTGTGACAGTCGTCGGACCAACAGATATTCGACCTGCAGGTGGCCTGGCGGTTGACTTCGTCGTCGAGGCTGATCGAGCCCAGCTTTCTGAGATAGTTCAGCGGATCCGGGATGGACGACTGCGGACGAACATCGGCAAGGTATCTAGCCTGGATGATGCCGTCGCCACCTTCAACTCAACCGAGCGACGCACGGGAAAGACGGTTATCCGCGTTCGGCCGTGAGGATTCGAGGAGACTGAAGGTATTAGCAGCTCTCGCACCTGCAACTAGCGGATGGTTCCCGCGCGCGCTCCTTAGTGATCAGATGCAAACAGCGGACAGTGTGATTTCGGCTCCTGCTCTGCCGTCCGTCGGAAACCGAACCAATGGCGGGTTCCGGCGGCCACCGAAGCGCCCCGAACGGCGACAACAAGGTCGTGAGCCGAACGGCGGCTTTAACTCGTCCCTCGGCAATAACCGATCGGACAGCAAACGGCCCCAAAGCTGCCTGACCAGAATGCGCCTCAGTGCGGTCGAAGAGCAACTTGCGGCTGGCCGAAGCGGCCTCTCGGCCGATCTTAATGGTGATGGCCCCTGACCGCTCCCGGGCGGCATGCCGGCTTAGCTAGTACCTCAAGTCGCTGTCTCCCTGCTGACAAGAATCCCCATTCGACGGATGCATTCGTCCTAGACCTTCGCATCGCATGACAGATGCTTCCGGTCGATAGCCTGGACCGGCAGCCCCGGTGCACTGTCTCGAACGAAGACAAGCGATGCGCCGGCCACTTGGCCGCTCGATCAGAAATCGAACCTGAATCACGAACCGAGGAAGTACGTCATGAAGATCGTTGTTATTGGTGGAACCGGATTGATCGGCTCGAAGACAGTCGAGAGGCTGCGTAAGAAGGGTCATGATGTGCTCGCAGCGTCACCTAACGGCGGCGTCAACACGATCACCGGCGAGGGTCTCTCCGAAGCGCTTGCGGGAGCGCAGGTCGTCATCGACCTGGCGAATTCGCCCTCTTTCGAGGACAAGGCCGTTCTGGAGTTCTTCGAGACCTCTGGCCGGAACTTGCTCGCAGCAGAAAAAACCGCCGGCGTGAAGCACCACATCGCCCTTTCGATCGTGGGCGCCGAGCGTCTGCCTGATAGCGGCTACATGCGCGCCAAGATGGCCCAGGAAAGACTGATCCGAGGCTCCGCAATCCCATACACGATCGTCCACTCGACGCAGTTTTTCGAATTCCTGAGCGGCATTGCCCAGTCGGGTACTATCGGGGACATCACGAAAGTCCCGAATGCCTATTTTCAACCAATCGCGTCTGACGATGTAGCGGACATCATGACGGATGTGGCGCTTTCGCCACCGGTCAATGGCGTGATCGAGATTGCAGGCCCAGAGCCGATCCGCATGAGCGACCTCGTTGCTAGATTTCTGAAGGCAACGAACGATCCGCGTAAAGTAACAGCGGATCCCCAGGCACGCTATTTTGGCACGGAACTTAGCGATCGCTCCCTCGTGCCAGGCGACCATCCGCGCATCGGTGCAACGGACTTCGAAGACTGGTTCGGCCATGCCCAGCTCCAGCGGAACTGATCTGTGATTTGCGTGCCGCTCGACGCATCGGTTGCCTCAAGATCGGATCTCCGTTGAGCGACCAAATTAAGTTGCTTTCCAATTTAGCACGAAAGTTCAAGCAGCGTGTAAGGCAGATAAAATGACATACCGCGTAAAGAAGGAAGCGGACGCAAACGGCTACTCTGTCTTCTTTGTCTACAAAGACGAGAAATATGTCGCCGGCCCGTGGCCAAAAGACTGGCAGGCGTCGCGTTTCATCGAAACATTGACTGAGGGCCGCTACATGGCAAAAGCCGACAGAACGGCTGTAATGCGGGGCCGAAGAAGCAACGGCAAATTGGTTTTGCGCGATCAGCGCGAGAACCAATCCCCGCTTCTTTCCAGTCATAGCATTGGCCGACCCAGCGCGACATAGCTCGCCTTCATCAGGTCATAGGCTCACGCCGCTCCCCCCGGCAAGAGCCTGATCGCCGGCCGCCCCTCCCATCGGCCGGCGATCCCTTCTTCACCTCATCACAAACAAGGAACCAAAACCATGATTAAGACCATCCTCTGTACCGCTGCTCTTGCAGCTGTTTTTGTAACCGGGGCCAAGGCCGACGATTCTTCAGGCGCAAAGGTGACTATGGTCTACGACCACCAACTCCCGAATGTGCCCGGCAAGAGCATGCGTGCCGTGCTGGTTGAGTATGGGCCTGGCGGTAGCTCCCCGTCACATACTCACGCGAAGTCGGCCTTTATCTTCGCAACGGTTCTGGAAGGCGCGATCCGCAGTCAGGTCAATAACGGGCCAGTGACCACCTATCGGACTGGCGACAGTTGGTCCGAGTTCCCCGGTGATCATCACGGCGTCAGCGGAAATGCCAGCACCACCGAGCCTGCTCGATTGCTTGCCGTGTTCGTCGTCGATACGGACGACACAAACTTGACGACATTCGAAAAGTGAGGTCGACGGAAGGTAGGGCGATCTCGGAGGACCTTGATGCACATCGAACAACTCAACTGACAAAGGCGCCTTATGGTGATCGAGGCCAACTCGGCGGTGCAAGCCGCGGCGCTTTCGGTTTCGAAGCCTGGCATTGGCCTTGTCGTTGTATGCGGCGAAAACGGAGCGGCGGCTAGCGTGCTAAGCGAATCCGACCTCATCCGCCACCTCACCAGCCCGATATCGCAGGGCCCCAGCGTCCGCCCTCATGACCAGCCCAGTCGTGTCGTGCGGTCCGGGAGATGATCTCCGCTCGCGGCGCGCAGGGCGCGCGCGAGCCGCTCGTCCACCAGACGCAGTGATTCCTGCGCGCGGACCTCGTCGTCGATGTCGAAGTTGACGCCGTACCAGCGAAGGATTGTTCCGTCTTCGTCGCGCAACGGTTCGAAGCGCGAATCGATGCAGCGATATTCGCCATCCTTCCGGCACAGCCGACCTCTGTGCTGGAGTGGCTCTCCCCGGGCAAATGACTTCTGAAGCACGGCCTTGACGCCCGCCTGGTCATCCGGATGGAAACAACTCCACATGCGAGGCGAACTGCCGCGTGCCTCGCGGTTCCTCCTTGGCTGAACTGATGCCCGCCCAGTCTGCGAACAGTTTGTTGAAATAGTACGGCAATCCCGCCGGCGTCATCAGCCAGATCATCGTGGCACCGTATCGATCAGCAGCCTGAGCTCCTCTCGCTGCTGCGCAGCGCGGTCTCCGCTTTGCGCCGGTCGATGTCCTCGGTATGGCGATGACAGCCGACGATTCGCCCCCTGGTCATCGCGCGAGGCAACACCGGTATCGCGAAACCACAGATAGGTGCTATCGAGCCGGCGCAAACGCTTTTCTTCGATCATAGGCTCGCCCGTCTCTAGGCTGTGGCGCCATTGCGCCATGCTCGCCTCGACATCGTCGGTATGGACAAATCTCCGCCACCAAGAAAAGTCGTCGGCATCCATGATCTCGCGCATTTCCTTGACCGTGACGCCAATGTACCCAAGGGCTGCGGGAGTGAGAAACCGAAGGCGTCCGTCCGGACAGGCGGACCAGGCGATGCCCGGAATATCGGCAATGCCCGACCCGGCGCCCTGGTAAAGCCGGTCATAGAAGCTGATGGTCCCGAAGATTCTTACCACCAGCCAAAGTGCAAGCGCCCCGAAACAAACGCCGCGAACCGAGCAAGACCGTTCTCTGTGACGTATTCCGGCGACAGCAGGATCGCCGCTGACAGCAAGCTGGCGGCTGCTACGGCACCCAATCCCGCCTTCCAGCCCATGCAGACGCAGACAATTGCGACCACGACCAACAGGTCGGATCGCTCATGGGTTGAAAGCGTAACCAAAACGCATCCAACGCTAATCGCGGCAGCCATGGCGCGGCGCTGCCGCGATGAGGTTAGTTCCATCTGAGACCTTTTGGATGCGGTTCCCCCGGCCGACCTGTCATCGTGGCCGCGTCTACTCAGTTCGCAAAGCGCCCCGTTTTTTGCCGATTCTGCGACTGCTTTCCCGGCAGCCGAAGCCATCTTCAACTGGCACTGTAATAGGTTGGAGGCGGCTGACAATCGTTGAATGGATGTGAGACGGACCGCGCCTTTTTCTTCTTCATCATATTGGTCCGATGGACGTTCACAGTCACTTCGCTAAAACCAAGATCGACCGCAATCTCCTTTTATCGCGCCGGAGACCACGAGTCCGGGGCTGAGGAAAACGACAACTTCTCCTCAATATCTGACGGAAGCATTGAGGCCAGTGCAACACGACAAAGGATGATTAGGCATGGAGGTTTGATTGGACAGGCTAGACCTGAGTATAGGGCTCCATCTGGTTTGAGCGCAGCAGCCGCGCAGCAGCGTTGGAGGCGCCGAGGCGCAAGAGGCAAGCCGAAACTCCCCGTTGCCGCGCCGCGGCGCCCTCCGGGCAACAGAGTTAGTTGGAGCTCGAATGAGCTTGCGTCCTGCGACTTGCCACAAGTTGCGCCGCAGCTGTTGTCGCTACGCAAACCCCGACCAGGACATGCGTCCACATCGGCCCCTGCGCAGATCCGAAGCCGAGCAGAAACGGAGCGACCACCGCCCAGCACCCCAAGGTGAGGTTGGACCATTCCGTCCAGTCCCCGTACCGGTAGAGGGCCACGGCAGAGCTGCACACAATCAGCGCGCCCACGACCCCAGCGTCCCAAGCCGCAGCAGGTAGCCCGACGAACATGATTGCGGCGCAGGCCAAGCCTGCGCCGAGAATAAGGTTGGTCCATTCCAACCCCTTGCTTGGTACATCATTTCTCATTTTCATCTCCTTCTTCAGCCGTGCCACGGAGGTGGCCGGTACGCGGAGAATGGGGCAGTCCCAGGTACCCGCCAATTCTACGCAGGCACCTGTTCGTCGATGCTAAAGTCTAGGGCGGCCAGGCGCGATGATTGTAGAAGATATCGATGCGCTCGGTCGCAGCTCGTCAGGGATGTGCGATCCCCGGCGTACATGCCAAGTGGCATTCCTCCGCGCCGAGGAGCAAAGGCGTTGCCCGGCCAATAGCATTTAGCAGACCGTGTAAGTTGACGTCTGTCCTTACTCTCAAAGCAATCCGTGAGGCGAGTGTCCAGCGGCGAGAAGAGGCTGCTTGCCCTTCTATTCGGGACAGCAGGTCTCAAGTTTCTCGGGGGTCAGGCCCATCGGCATTGTCGCCGACTTCAATGGGCTTTTCCATGTCGTGCACCACGTCGGTCTTATTCAGCGCGATGCGAAAATCGGCAACACGCATCAGCGTGGCGCGCCAGTCGGCGATGCTGCCGACGTTGTTGATGAACCAGCGCAGCGAAGAATTCATCTGGTTAAACGCGCCGACTGCCACCATCAGTCCGCCGAAGCCTATCTGGCCCGAGAAATACACAGGTGCCGCGATAAGGATTGGGACCACGATGCCAATCCAGCCGTAAGTGTTGGTCACCCATGACAGGTTGATCTGGGCGGTGTAGATGCGCCGCATCGCTGCCAGCACCGCACTGAGGTCCATTTCGAGCCGTCGCTTCGCGTCGGCCTCGCCATGGTAGAGCGCGATGGCATCGACATTTTCGTTGATGCGCACCATGGAGGAGCGAAGTTCCGCTTCCCGTGTGTAACGATCACCGTCGAGATTGACCAGCGGGCGCCCCACCAGCCAACTCAGCCACGATGCTATGCCGGCATAAAGCAGCGCCGCCCACACCATGTAACCTGGTATCGCCAAGGGATAACCGCCAATGTGGAAGACGAAGCCAGAAGAAACCCGCCAAAGCACCTCAACAAAAGATGCCAGCAGGATGAACGACTGCAGCAGCCCGACCCCGAGGTCCGTCGACAGATCGGAAAGATGCGCGGCGTCTTGCTGCATGCGCTGATCGGGATTGACGCCGATAGCACCGGCATTTGTCAATCGCAACGCCCACGCCGGGTGCATCCATTGGTCGATCAGATCGAGCGTCAACGCCTCGCGCAGCTTCAGCCGGATCATCTGGTTAAGCCAGGCCTGGCTAATATTGAGCACCAGAAGGCTGCCGGCAATAAGGGCAAAGATCACAAGCTGATATAGGAGAACCGGCAAGTCGCGGCGCGCCAGCGCGTCGTAGAAGGGCTGGTTCCAGCTGTTGAGCACGACCTGGCCGATCGATGTCGCGCTAATGACTGCCACGATTCCAACCGACGTCCAGAGCAGCCAGTTGCGGACCGGCGATGCCTTCAAACCCAGATGGATGGTCGCCAATTGGTCGCCGAGGCTGCTGGCCTCGACCGAGACGGCGGCCATCTTGACACCGGAGTTGTCGTCCGCTTGGTCAACCATACATGAGGTCCATGCTTACGAAGCGGGTCACATCGGCGCCAGAGCCGTGCCGCTAACTCGGGATTGCGAGCGGGTTCGTCGCGGTTACCGTGCTAGCCAGGGTTGGGAATACCGTTTGCCGGTTGAGACGGCGGAAAGACCGAGGCCTCGCCCGGTCCTGAAATCAATGCCGTCAGGGTCAATGGCCCCAGTTGCCCCGGCCAGATTCTTCCTTGGGACCGATCGGCCTGCGGACGGTCTGCGGTACGCCGGCATTTTTGTCTGCTTTTTTGCTCGATGCCGTATGGACGGCGTCGGTCGCAGGCAACTGCGGATCGGCCGGACCCATAATGGTCATCTCCGGCATGATGATGACTCCTGGCTTTGGAAAAAACTGCTTCATTTCGTCGGCGGCACTTCGCGCAAATCCACGCTTCGGTTTTCGCGCCGCATGTCAGCTTGAAATATGCCAACCAAGGCAGGATGTGAGCCATCGTGCCAAGGGCACGCGCTTCCAATACCTTCGTCTATGGTCTCCCGAGCGAAGGAATGGTCGGACTGTCGAGCACGCCATGTCCAGGAGGGCGGGGACTCTGGTTCCACCTGACCCATTCCTGATGTGAGCTGAGACGCTCGGCGTTGAGGGTGCGGCAACCACGAACAATTGTTTCAGCTCGACCATACCTCGGCATAGGCGCGCCTAGCTGTCGGTGTCGTAGCCATCCCCACCGCCAAGTGCGAGTTCTCTGGAGCGTCGTTGGCTGCCGACGGCGTGGATGCCGCCGGCAATGATGACCGGCGCATCGCGATGAGCAGTCTCGCGCCCGACGACGGCCAAATTTTCGAAACGTCATCGAGGGTCCAGAAAGGGAAAGACCGTGAAACTCTACTATAGCCCTCTCGCCTGCAGCCTGGCCGACCACATCGCCTTGGAGGAGGCTGGTGCTTCCTTCGAGCGCGAAACCGTCAATCTCAAAACCAAGCGGACCGGCTCCGGGGAGGATTTCACCACTGTGACGCGCAAGGGGTATGTTCCGGCCCTCGTGCTGGATAGCGGGGAAACGCTGACAGAAAACATCGCCGTGCTCGATTGGGTCGCATCGCAATACCCGGCACTTGGAGTGGAAGGGCCATTGGGCCGCACGCGCGTTCTCGAAGCGCTGACCTATGTCTCGACTGAGATACACCGAAGCTTCAAACCCATGTGGCACCAAGGCAGCGATGCTGAAAAGGCCAAGGCGCGCGCGACGATTACCATGCAGCTCGGCCTGTTCGCGGACGAACTCAAGACCGACTATCTGTTCGGCGACAAACCCAGCGTCGCGGATTTCTATCTTTTCGTGATGCTGCTCTGGGCCGCCCGCTTCCAAGTCCCCGTTCCCGCGCCTCTGGATGCGCTCCGCGCCCGAATTGCGGCCCGTCCGGCCGTTCGCGCCGCGATGGTTCGCGAGGGTCTCGTCTAACTGCGAAGTTGGCCGGTTGCCCGTCCTAACGCCCCTGAGCCAAGGCATACAACAGAGGAGCTATTCATGCTTGCGTTGCTGCAGAACCTCCACCTGATCGCTGCCAAGCGCGGCGATGGGTTACGCCCCGAATTTCTAAGGATGGAGGCCGAGGCGCCACTCAGCATCGTCTTCCCACGTACAGACGCAGCCTCCTACGTTGCCCGGCAAGGGCGTCAAACTTCAGGTGGTGGCGTCACTCACGCCCGGCCGTCCTGAACGATTGCCAGGGCATGCAGCCTGGCACTGCCAAGTCGATGAATGAAGGTGATGCCAAAGCTGCGTCAAACAGCAGGGCATCCGATCTTGCCCTGGAAAGAGGTTGCAACAATGGAAAATGCAGAACCGCCGAAAGAGATCGATCGATATCGCAGGGCCTTTGTCGGCGCCGCGGCAATCGGTCTGGCTGTTACGCAGTTCACGACAGTTCTCACAGCTCAGGCACGACCTGTTTCAGGGTTGGATGGAGCAACGACAGAGCGGTCGACGGCCGCTTCCTTCGCAGTGCTCAGGCAAGCCGACGCTGGCGTCCTGAATGTCGGTTACGCCGAGGCGGGTCCGCCCGACGGTCCCGTGGTTATCCTCCTTCATGGCTGGCCCTACGACATCCACAGCTTTGTCGAAGTCGCTCCGTTATTGGCGATGGCGGGCTATCGCGTGATCATTCCGTATGCACGCGGCCATGGCACGACGCACTTTCTTTCCAGTCAGACGGTCCGCAACGGCCAGCAGTCTGTGCTGGCTGTCGATGTCATCGAGTTGATGGATGCGCTGAAGATCAGCCATGCGATCATCGCCGGCTATGACTGGGGCGCGCGCACGGCCTGCATCGTCGCGGCGCTCTGGCCCGAGCGTTGCAAAGCCCTTGTCTCGGTCAGCGGCTATCTGATCGGCAGCCTCGCGGCAAACAGAATGCCGTTGCCGCCGAAAGCAGAGCTCCAATGGTGGTATCAATACTATTTCGCCACGGAACGCGGGCGGGCTGGCTACGAACGATACCGGCGGGACTTCGCGAATCTTGTCTGGCGGATCGCCTCGCCGAAATGGGACTTTGACGACGCCACGTTCGATCGCAGTGCAGCGTGCCTCGACAACCCGGATCACGTCAGCATCGTCATCCACAATTACCGCTGGAGGCTCGGCCTGGCACAAGGCGAGCCGGAATTTGACGGCCTGGAAAAACGGCTGGCCGAAAGTCCCCTGATCCCGGTGCCCACCATCACCCTCGAAGGTGATGCCAATGGCGCACCCCATCCCGACAGCAGCGCCTACGCCAAGAAATTTTCAGGCAGATACGACCACCGGATCATCACTGGCGGTATAGGCCATAATTTGCCGCAGGAAGCCCCACAGGCCTTCGCCCAGGCTGTTATCGACGTCGGGGAATACTGACAGCTGATGCCTGGCTGATACGAAAGCGATCCTGCGGCAACTCGTATCGAACAAATCGCAACTCGGCCTTGCTGCGCCTTGCCCGTCGACTGCCTCGTACCGAGTGACATATCGGAAGGATCTATTGTGGACTCAACTGTGCCATCTGCTGTTTCGCAACCGGTCGTCACGCAGCTGACGCGGGCCGCAATATTTCTCGTCGTGACGGTCAGATCCGGGCCCGAACATGACGCGGCGGTGCGCGCCTTGTGTGGCGATCTTTCCGCGCTTCTACGCGCCGTTGGGTTCCGTGACCTCGAGGGTCGGTTGTCATGCGTCATGGCGTTTGGGTCCGATGCGTGGGACCGTTTCTTTGGAACGCCCAGGCCGAAGGACTTGCATCCATTTCGCGAGATCCATGGCCAGCATCACGCTGTCTCGACGCCAGGCGACATCCTCTTTCACATCCGTGCGGCGCATATGGATCTTTGCTTCGAGCTGGCGACACAGATCATGTCGCGGCTCGATGGCGCGGTCTCGGTGGCGGATGAGGTGCACGGCTTCAATTACTTCGATGACCGCGACCTGATCGGTTTCGTCGATGGGACCGAAAACCCGGTGGATCAAGACGCCGTCAAGGCCGCGATCATCGGCGATGAGGATCTCTCATTCGCGGGAGGAAGCTATGTGATCGTGCAGAAGTATCTGCATGATCTGAAAGCCTGGAACACGCTTCCCATCGAGCAGCAGGAGGGAATTGTCGGCAGAAAAAAGATCTCTGACATCGAGCTCGACGATGCCGTGAAACCGATCTTCGCGCACAATGCGCTGACCACGATCGTCGAGGAAGGAGAGCAGTTGCAGATCGTGCGCGACAACATGCCGTTCGGCGACGTCGGCAAGGGTGAGTTCGGCACGTATTTCATCGGCTACGCCCGTTCGCCGCGCAGAATAGAGCAGATGCTGGAGAACATGTTCGTTGGCCGGCCGCCAGGCAATTACGACCGGCTGTTGGATTTCAGCCGCGCCATCACCGGCACTCTGTTCTTCGTGCCGCCGGCGACATTCCTCGAGAATATTGCGACGGAGTAAGCGGTCACCTCGACTGCTGGCCCGGTCCGTCGGGCGGAGCTCATTCTACGTGGTCGTAGATTCGCGGATGGTCTGCGAAAGCATGGGATTCCCCAACAGCTGAATTTCGTCAATGAAATCGTTCTCCGAAGCTGCCATTCCGCTCCCGGCATCGTGAGATAATCCGCGACGATCGCCTCATTCTGCTCTTCGCTCCAGTCACCGGCCATGGATGCCTCAGACAAGGGTAGAGTGGGGAGGGCCCGCTTCATGTCAGCAACCGCGTCGGCACGCCGAGCGCCGGACCGGCCTTGCCGAGGCGCTGGTCGAGCGTGTGCACCGTGACGCCATGCTCCGATGCAATGGCGAGATGCAGCGCATCGCCGGCCCGAAGCCCAAGCATATGCTGATCGGCAAACTTCGCCGCGGTCCGGAATTGCCCGCCAGTCACGCTGAGCACGGTGAAGCTCTCGGCGACCAGCTTGTTGAACATGGCGAGCGCCCCGGCGCGCTGTTCCAGGCTGATCTGGCTGGTCCGCAGCTTGATCGCCATGGCCGAAGACATCTCGGTGATGGTCCAGTCGCTGATCAGAAGCTGCGCCGCATCCTGCTCCGCCAGCCAAGTCTGGACGCGCGGCGTCATCGCTTCATTGGAGAGCGCGGCGACGATCAGCGACGTGTCGAGATAAAGCATCAGTAGCGGTCGCCGTCCCGCATCGCGCGCACCAGATCAGCAGCGCTTTCAGTCTGCAGCGGCATGATCGCCGTCAGAGACCGGAGCAGGGCAGCGTCGATTGGTTTGCGAGGATTGGCCACGGCGGTGAGCCGTGCAACCGGCTTGCCGCGCCGAGTGATGTCGATTGAATGGCCTGCCTCGACCCGGTCGACCAACTCGCTCAGATGGGCCTTGGCTTCTGCCAGATTGATCACATCCATGACATTCTCCTGACCATGTAGGTGGTCATATAGCGTGTTCAACTTAAGAATTCCAGAGCGAACTCCCGACGTCCGTCGTGGCGAGTACTCCTGTAGAACCGGCCGTCGGTTGGTGCGCTTGCCATGCGGGCTTCAACCAGATGCGAATTCCGCGAGTTCGTCGGCCGCTTCACTGATACCGCAGGTAGCCGCGCGCTCGAGCCATGGTCGACCCGCCACCAGGTCAGGCGCGCCGCTGGAACCAGGGGGGCGGCAGCTTTTGCTGCTATATCCCGTGGTCAAACTTTGTTCCCTTCTATCGAAGCAGAATTGACTGCCGCTTCCCTTTCCGTCGGGACCATAAAGCCCTCCGCCGCGCAAGGCGCTTGATTTGGGTCAGACGTTCCTTGGTATGTCTTGTGGGGCTTGACCAGCTCGGGTGCCGGTTTCGGCCGGAACAATGTCGATCGATCGAATGGCGCATACCTTTGTATGCCAGTGCCAGACTCAGATCCGAAAGGCGTCGCGAAATCTTCCATTCGACCCTGGCTAGGCGTGGGGTGGGAGTTGAGACCCGCTGGCCTTTGCCCGCAGCCAGTCCGAGACGCGATAGTACCGTAACATCGCGGCGGGAGCGAACGACATGAAGAAGGGTGCCCGCCGGAGTGGTTCGAGCTTCAGCGACAGGTCTTTTTCAGGGACGCCCTTCGCCCATTCGCCGAGTATGCCGCCGAGCATGCTTCCGGTCGGCACGCCACGACCGGACAGTCCTGTCAGGGCGACGACGCCCGGCGCGAGCTCATAGAATCGCGGGATGGTGCGCTTCTGCATGTCCAGCTCGCCGAACCAGAAATACTCCCATCTCAGGTCGCTGCTGATCTGCGGATGAAGCCAGCGCAGGCGATCGGACATGAGGCGGTGTGTGAACGCCATGTCCCTTCCACGACGGCCCATCGGGAACATCGAAGCGACGATGCGTCCCTCGGCGTTGTACTTGTAGACGAAGATGTCGCCGCGGCCGTCATGCATCGTCGTGTTGCGCGGCAAGATGGTTTGGCGTTCGCTGGCCGTCAGCGGTTGGGTGGCGGCGACGAACACCCTCTGGATCTTGTAGGTCCGGTCGAGGCCTGGCCATCCGTCGACGGTGTAGGCGCCAGTCGCAAAGATGACCTTGTCGGCGACGACGGTTCCTTCGCCGGCATGCACTGCCCAGGCACCGTCCTGCCGCACGACGTCGCGGACCCGCGACCCGGTGTGGATTGTACCACCTTCCTCCATGACAGCACGGGCGAGGCCCCTTGCATATCCCAATGGATTGAGGTGACCAGCCTCGGAATGAAACCAGCCGCCATGATATCGCGGGCTGCCGGTGATTTCCTCGGTCGCCTGTCTGTCGAGCACCCGCGTCTTGGCGCCGACGGCATTGTATTGCTGCGCCTTTAGCTCGAGCTTGGCGACGGCGCCTGGCGTCAGCGCGCCCATGACGTAGCCGTTCTGCTGCCATTCGCAATCGATGCCATAGCGCTCGATCATCCCGGCGACTTGTCCATTGGCTCCTGTCTGCCGGGCGATCAGCCTTTCGGCCCACGGGTCGCCCAGCATGGCACGCAGTTCGGGCAGGCTGTAATGGGTGAAAGTTGGCGTACAGTGGCCGGCATTGCGCCCCGAGCCGCCGAACCCGATCTCCTGCGCTTCGAGCAGAACGACGTCTATGCCGTCACGGGCGAGATCGAGTGCGGTGGTCAACCCGGTGTAGCCACCGCCGACGATACAGACGTCCGCCCGCCTGCGTCCTTGCAGAGGGCCGGTCTTTGGCGGAGGCGCCGCGGTCGCATACCAGAGCGAGACTTCAAACGGCGAAAACCTTGCCATTCCGGGCGGCTTCACAGCATGTCGCTTCGTGCGTCGAGCGCATCGCGCAAGCCGTCGCCGATGAAGTTGAAACTGGTGACTGCCAGGGTGATGGCGGCACCGGGAACGATTGCCAGCCATGGCGCGCTGTCGAGATACTGCTGGGCGCCGTTCAGCATGTTGCCCCAACTCGGCAGCGGAGGCTGGATGCCGTAGCCGAGGAAGCTGACATAGGCTTCCAGAAGGATGGCGCGGGCAACGGTAAGCGTGGCCGCGACGATGATCGGGCCGATCGCATTGGGCAACAGTTCGCGAAACATGATGTGGCTGTTGCTCAAGCCCAGCATGCGGGCGGCGACGACGAAGTCGCGTTCGCGCAGCGATCGCACTTCCGCCTCGACGATGCGCGCGATTTCCATCCAGCTCGTTGCCGCGATGATCAGAGTGATCATGATCGGGCTCGGCTTGATGAAGGCCGCCATCGCCAGCAGTAGGAAGATGTTGGGAAAGGACAGCATCGCGTCGACGAAACGCATCAGCACCGTGCCGATGCGGCCGCCGAAGAAGCCGGCAGCGATACCGAGCACGGTTCCAAAGACTGTGCTGATGACCATCGCAGCGAAGCCGACCAGGAGCGAAATGCGTCCAGCCATGAAGAGCCGCGCCGCGATGTCACGGCCAAGCGGATCGGTGCCGAAGAAATGATAGCCCGTGAACGGCGGCGAGAACCGGCCACGCAGGTCGATGTAGAGATCGTCAAAGGGCAGCAGCAAGGGGCCGAAGACGCAGGCCAGCACCAGAACGACGATCATCACCAGGCCGAACATCGCCAGTCGGTGACGGGCAAATCGGCGCACGGAGCGGCTTTGCCACCAGCGGTGCCTGGCGTGGATGGGGATGAGGAAATCCGACTGGGTCATCTATTCGTCCTCAGCTCAATCGAATCCGCGGATCGACGAATGCGACGGTGAGGTCCGCGGCTAGATTGCCGACCAGGACAAGAACCGCGGACATCATCAACAGACCCATCACGACGGGGTAGTCGCTGTAACCGAGGCTATCGAGGAACAGCCGTCCCATGCCGGGCCAGGTAAAGACCGTTTCCGTCACCAGCGCTCCACCCAGTATTGTTGGCAGCTGCAACCCCAGCAGGGTGATCATCGGCAGCAGGGCGTTTCCGAGGATGTGGCGGATCAATACGCGCCGGGAACTCAGCCCCTTGGCCCGGGCCGTTCGGACAAAATCCTGACTGATGACGTCGAGCGTGGCGGTGCGCATGTAGCGGCTCCACACGGCGACATTAACCAGCGCAAGAACGATGCTCGGCATGATGAGATGGATCGCGTAGTCGCCGAGCGAGCCATTGCCGATCGTGTACATGTTGCCGGCCGGCAGCCATCTGAGCCGCAGCGAGAATATGTAAATCGCGATCAACCCGAACCAGAAGGTCGGGATCGACAGTGCCACCATCGCGCCGACCGTCGCTGCGTAGTCGAAGATCGAGTATCGTCTAAGCGCGCCCAGGACACCTATCCACGTGCCTACAAAGATGGCGATCGCGGTCGATACGCCCATCAGCAGCAATGTCGCGACAAGGTGCTCCCAGATGATATCAAGCACGGGCCTGCCGTCCCGGTAGGAATGACCCCAGTCACCGCGAAGCAGGTGGCTCAGCCAGTCGAGGTACTGGATGGGAAGGGGGCGATTGAGTCCCATTTGCGTGGCGATCCGGTCAAGATCGGCCTGCGTCATTCCTGGCGTGAGGGTGAATTGCGAGAGCGGTCCGCCCGGAGCGAGGTTCAGGACGGCAAAGCCGATCGCCGAGACCAGCAGGAGCAGGACGAGACTTTGCCAGAAGCGTCCCAGCAGATAGCCAAGCATGCCGGTTGTCTCCGTTTTGGTGTCCGTAGATACAGTCGCGCCAGAGGCGCCTTGTCGGCTATGCAGGCCGAGCCGGTGATGGCCGGCTCGGCCTATTCCGGCACTATGCCCAGTGCCAGGTGGCCACGTCCCAGGAGTCGATGCGTACGTTGATGTTCGGCTCGACGCCTTCGACACCGGACTTGTGTCCGCGCACCGTCGCGTATTGGAACATCGGCAGGAATGGCAGGTCGTTGCGTACGGTCTCCTGGATTTTCAGGTAGGCTTGCTTGCGCTTCTCCGGCACGAATTCAACGCCACCGGATTCGAGCAGCTTGTCCACCTCCGGGCTGGCATACTGCCAGGTGTTCTGGCCGGCGCCACCCTTGGCCGGAATCGACTTCGAGCTGAGATAGTCCGAAGTGTCGGGATCGGAGCCCGTCAGAAAGTTGATGCCGACGACGACGGAATCGAATTCCGACTTCATCCAGTAGTCGCCCCACATCACGGCCGGCGGCAGGTTGGAGATCACCACCTCGACGCCGATGTCGCGATATGATTGCTGGATGAACTGCTGCGCCTGCTCGCGGATATGATTGCCCGCCGTGGTCGAATTCTTGAACGAGAGGCGGACACCGTCCTTGACGCGGATGCCGTCCGCACCGGGGACCCACCCCGCGTCGTCCAGCAGTTTCTTTGCCTTGTCCACGTCGTATTCCTGCTTCGGCAAATCCGGATTGTAGTAGAAGGACTGCTGCGGCATGTAGGTTTCGGTCGGGGCCGGCAGCCCATAGTAGAGGGCGTCGATGATCGTTTTCTTGTCCAGCGCATGGTACAGCGCCTGGCGAACGGCGAGTTCCTTGAACTGCGGGCGCTCCATGTTGAAGCTGAGCGATTCGACCGTGGCGGCGGGAATGACGGCGACCGACGTTCCGCTCAATGCCTTGGCTTCCTCATAGTGGTCGGCTGTGATCCACTGTAGTCCGATGACGTCGATATCACCGGTCTTGAACTGGGTGTAGAGAACGGTCAGATCCGGAATGTACTTGTAGATCAGGCTCTTCAGGTAGGGGCCGTCGGCGAAGTAGTCGGTGTTGGCGGCCAGTTCGATATGGTCGCCGGCCATGCGTTCCACCCATTTGAACGGGCCAGTGCCAATCGGGGCATTGTTGAACGGCGCGCTGTTCTTGTCCTCCGCCGCACCGAGCACATGTTTGGGAACGATGAAGGTCGCGGCCAGGATCGACGGGTAGGGCGCGTAAGGCTCCTTCATCTTCCATTTGATCTCGGTTGGCGAGACGACAGTCAGGTCCTGGACAAGTTCGTGGCCGGCGCGTCGCCAGCTGCGAAACTTCGGGTCGACCAGCAGTTCGAGCGTGAACTTAACATCCTCGGCGGTGAACGGCTGTCCGTCATGCCACTTCACGTCGTCGCGCAGCTTGACGTGCCACTCGAGCCCGTCGGCCGAGATGCCGCCGTTTTCGACGGTCGGCACCTCCTTGGCGAGCGCGGGGAAGAAATTGCCCTTGGGATCGACACCAAACAGCGGATCGAAGACGCTGAAGTGTATGCCCTCGTCGACCTCGATATGGGGCAAATGCGGGTTGAAGACGGTGGGCTCCTGGGAAAAGCCGACGATCACCTGTCCCTTGGGTTCGCTCGGCGGGGTTGCCGCAAGGGCCCTGCCTGCTCCCGTCAGGTTGGGCATGGTGAGGCCGGCGGCACCGGCGATTGCCATTCCAAGCGCCTGACGACGCGTCGGTCGAAAGATTATGCTCCTGCTGCTCTTGTCTGACATTGGAGGCTCCTTTTCATAGTGTTCCACTTTCGCTGCGTCACGCTCTCTTGTCGGAGCGCTTATAATCCAGTGATCGGCGCGACCTTCGATCCGTCCGAGAACCGCGACCACCGGAAGTCCTTGGGATCGACGATCGGCGGCCGTCCGGTGACGATATCGGCCATCAGCCTGCCTGCCGCGGGGCCGATGCCGAAACCATGGCCCGAGAAACCGGTCGCCACGTGAAAGCCGGGAACGCTGTCGACCGCCGAAATGACGGGAATGGCGTCGGGCGTGACGTCGATATAGCCGGCCCAGCGCTGCGCCACCTGTGCCTTTTCCAGAACCGGAAATGCGTTGCGGGCATTTGCAAGGACGCGCTCCGAGCTTTTCTTGGAAGGCTTTGGATCGAGCACGCGGCAGTATTCGAAGGGGCTCGCCTCATCCATCGCCCAGCGGGTCGGCATCCTTGCCTCGTCTAGGAAACGACCGCCCAGGCGGAATTGCAGCGATCGCCACTCTGTCTTCCAGGCCGGAAGAAAATCGCGCGCATAGCGAAAGGAGTTCGGCACGAGGTCGACGACATTGCTCATGCTGGAGGCGACGGTGTAGCCACCGTCCTGGCGCTTGCGTATGGCGAAGTTGTTTGCCCACACGGCCTGGTCCGGCCCGTTCTCGACCGGCGTCGTGCGAAGAACCGTGTTCATGACCTTCAACTGCGGCAGGTTGAGACCAAGCGTTCCGCAAAACAGGTTCGACCAGGCCCCTCCGGCAAGGACGACCGCTTTGCAGGCAATGAAGCCGCGTTCGGTCACCACGCCCGAGACGGCACCATTCGTCGTCTCCACGCCGCGCACTGCGCATTCCGTCAGTATGGCGGCGCCGCGGTCTCGTGCGGCTTCGGCAATTGCAGGCGCGGCCTTCTGGGGCTCGGCGCGACCGTCGGCGGGCGTGTAGAGCGCCCCTTTGACGTCGAGATTGGAGCCGGGGAGGAGGTCACGCAGTTCACCCGGGCCGATCATTCGCGACTCGAACTGATAGCCTTCGAGATGGCGTCCCCAGCGCTCGTGCTGTTCGTATTCCTTGTCGTCCGCGCATGTGAACACAATTCCGGCCCGGGCATAGCCAGTGTCTCGTCCGGTCCGTTCGGAGAGCCTCGCCCATATGCGCAAGGCCTCCGCCATCAGCGGAACCTCGCGTGGATCCCGCCGGGAAATGCGAACCCAGCCCCAGTTGCGACTGGACTGCTCCTGTCCGATCCCGCCCTTCTCGCACAGGGCGACCCGCAAGCCTGTCTCGGCCAGTTCAAGTGCCGTCGCGGTGCCGATGATGCCGCCGCCGACGACGACACAGTCGACCTCCTTCGGCAGCTCGGTATCTCCATGGACGGGGACGACGAACGGTCCGGGCATGCTCAGTAGGACTCCTCGAGCTGGCAATTGATAGAAAATTCCGCGACGCTCGCATGATCGGGCAGATCGAGAAGCAACCCGATGATCCGTGCGAGGTCGTCCGGATCGGTCATCAGCGCATCGGAGCGATCGGTGATGCCGCGGGCCATGTCGGTGGCGACGAAACCTGGACAGACGGCAGTGGCCCGAATTCCGAGGTCCCACCCCGCCTGCCGGATGCCGTGGGCCAGCGCGACTGCGGCAAATTTGGAGATCGAGTAGGATCCCGCGGTCACGGACTTGACCCGCTTGCCAGACAACGAGGCCAGTATGATCACCCGGCCCGCGGGGCTCGCCGCAAGCGACGCCCATGACGCGCGCACCAGACGGCGCGGAGCCTTGACGTTGATCTCGAACATCAGATCGAGATCCGCGTCGTCGATGTCGATGACCGACTTCGGAATCATGATGCCGGCGCTGGCGACAACCGCGTCGATCCGGTTGAAGGCATCAATGGTGCCGTCGACCCACGTTTGTTCACTGCCGGCTTCCGCGGCATCGTACGGGAACACGCGGACGCGTTCGCTATCGGCCCAGTCGGGCTGCACCGATGCGCGCATGCCAAGCGACAATGTCCAGCCCGTCTCGAACAGGTGCCGGGCGCAAGCCGCACCAATGCCGCGGCTGGCACCGGACACGAGTGCCACACGCTGGCCGGCTCGGATTCCCGCGGGTTTCCTCATTGGTCGAGTCCCGCGGTGCGGCGATAGACACGCCGCAATATGTCCAGCAGACGCTTCTGGTCTTTCTCAGGCACATCGGCGAAGAAATCGCTGGATTGCTTGGTGGCGATCTTGCGCACCTTGCGGGCGAGGTCTGCCCCCTTTTGGGTGATGTGGAGCTCCTGTGCGCGTCCATCGTCCGGCGCAGCCTGACGCGTGATCAGTTCGTGATCTATCATCTGGTCGACCAGCCTGCCCATGGCGGAGCGATCGCGCATAATGAGCTGCGCGATGACCGATGGCCGTATTCCTGGATGGCTGTCGACAAGGAGCAGGGTGGTGATCTTGCCCGTTCCCCGGGCAACATCGAGACCTTCCAGGCGGTCATCGAGATCGCGAGAAAGCGCTATGTTGATGCTGCGGATATAAAAGCTCAACGTGTCTTCGAGGACATCCAGCCCGACCGTCTCGACAGGATAAGGCGGACCTTTGTTCTTCTTCACCGGCATCGAACACTCTCCAGAGGCTGTCGTGGACAGCCTTCATCGAGATCGCCGCAGCCCCATCCGGGGTTGTCGAGGGTCTTCCAGGGTATGATTGAGCGAGTAGTGGATAAATGCAACTACTTTTAGTGGACAAACGCAACTATTCCGCTCAGCAGGAGACCGGCGCGGCACGCATCGGCAGCCTGATCAAGGAGCAGACATGCGGCCGCGCCTTTGTCGGCACGGTCATTTATTGTTCAGGGGAGGAGAGCTTCAGGGTGGCCGCGGCTCAAGCCGCCGGGATCCAATCCTTGCCGGGAATGGCGGAGATCAGTTGCCTCGTATAGGGGTGATGTGGCGACCGGAATATCTGCGACGGCGGGCCACACTCCACGACTTCGCCGCGGTTCATCACCAGAATTTCGTCGCAGATCCGGCTTGCCACCCGCAGGTCGTGAGTGATGAAGATCATGGCGATCTTTATTTCTTCCTGGATGCTCGCCAGCAGATCGAGAATCTGCGCCTGGATGGAGACATCGAGAGCCGAGACCGCTTCGTCGGCGACCAGGACCTTGGGGTCCATCATCAGGGCTCGTGCGATGCCGATCCGCTGACGCTGGCCGCCAGAGAATTCGTGCGGAAAGCGGTCGTAGGCACCCTCGTCGAGGCCGACCAGACGCAGCAGCCGCAGCGCCTTCGCGCGCGCTTCCGGGGCGGACAGGCCGTGCGCCATCGGGCCGACGGTGAGGATCTTGGCGATCGTCTGGCGCGGATTGAGCGAGGCGAACGGATCCTGGAAGATCATCTGGATGTGCGGCCGCATCGGTCGGAACTCGGAGTCCGAAAGCGCCGCGATATCCTTGCCGTCGAACAGGATGCTGCCTCCGTCGCTGTCCAGGAGTTTCAGCAGGACGCGGCCCAGCGACGATTTCCCCGAGCCGGACTCGCCGACGATGCCGAGCGTTCTGCCCTGGCGAACCTCAAAGCTGACCTGCTTGACGGCGTGCACGATGCGGGACCTCGAGAAGAAACCGATGCCCGGCCGATATGTCTTGTCGAGTTTCTGCACCTCCAGCACGATCGGAGTATCCTCACGCGCCTTCGTTTCGCTCTCGATCATATGCGGGACGGCGGCGATCAGCCGCCTGGTGTAGGGATGGCTTGGATTGCCCAGAACGGCGGCGGCGGCGCCTTGTTCGACCATCGCGCCTTTCTCCATGACGATGACGCGATCGGCGATTTCCGCGACGACGCCAAAATCGTGCGTGATGAACATGACGCTCATGTTCCTTTCGCGCTGCAGCCGCCGGATCAGGGCAAGTATCTGCGCCTGGGTGGTTACGTCGAGAGCGGTGGTCGGCTCGTCGGCGATCAAAAGATCAGGCTTGAGCGCCAGCGCCATGGCGATCATGACGCGCTGGCGTTGCCCGCCAGAGAGCTGGAACGGATACTGGTGGCGCAAGACCTCCGGTTCCGGCAGGCCGACTTCGCCAAGCAGGTCGACAACCGCCTTGGCGCGGGTCGCCGAGGTGCCGGACCGGTGTGCTTCCATGACCTCCGCCACCTGCTGGCCGACAGTCATCAGCGGATTGAGCGCGGAAAGCGGATCCTGGAAGATGATGGAGACCGAACGGCCACGCAGACTGCGCATCACGTCTTCCGCGGCGCTGGCGAGATCGTGACCCTTGAAGCGGATGCTTCCCTGCGCGATCCGCACCGAAGACGGCAGCAGGCCCATGATCGCGTTTGCGGTGACGGACTTGCCGGAGCCGGATTCGCCGACGATGCAGAGCATCTCACCCTTCCGCATGTCGAAGGATATGTTTTCGACCGCGTTCTGCCGCTCCATGTTCTTTGGCAGGCAGACGGTCAGATTTCGAACAGAGAGAACAGTTTGCTCGCTCGGCTCGTGGGTGGTCATTTCGCTCGGCGGCATTGCTTGGCCCTTCAAAGTCCAATGATCTGACAGCATACTAGCCGCACGCCCTGCCATCAGCGCAAGCCCCGACGTGAAGTCGCGTGGTAAGCGGTCTAATACTACAGTTGCGGCAGGGCAATCGGGTGAGTTAACGCGTGACAAGGGGTTTAGGAGCTGAATCTGTCGAGAGCATCTGATTCTTTGGAGGATGCACTGGATGGACGATGTAGCTTGCGATGCCGGTGCGTTGGCGGAAACGGTTGTTTTTCTGGGTCATTTCAGGATCTGCCTGATGGTCGGCAGAGTGCCGTCGACCTTCATCGGCTTGTGGATCATCAACCGCTTCGGCAGGTGCTCCGGATGGATCTCAAGCAGCGTGATCTTGATTTCTGGCTTGCACTGGCTGCAATCGAATTTCAGTTTTAGAGGATCGACACCGCCCCATAGACCATCATCAGGTCGGCCGAACGGCAATAACGGACATTGCCGCAACTGCACTCCGCCTTGACGAGCATATTGTGCCGGGTCGCCTTTCCCAGCGTGTCGATCGGATCGTGCGCCATGAGAACGAATAGAGAACATTTCTCTTGATTGTCAAGGCGCCTGTGGAATCTTTTCGTCATGAGCCACGAGCCCATGGGTGTGCCGCGTGAGCGAGCAGCATGCAGGCTTCGTCAAATCAAGGCGACCGTTCCCATTGGTTCTGCCAGCGACGTCGAACGCTTTGCCGCCGAGCAAAAAGCCCGCAATTTCAAGGACACCACCGTGAGCCGCGCCAGCACGGTCGATGGCGATCACGGTCGCATCGAGACCCGAGACATCACGGTTATCCACGATATCGACTGGCTTCAAAGGAGCCATCAATGGCCTGGCCTCAAGAGTGTCGTCATGGTCCAGAGCACCCGTGAGGCCGGCGGCAGGATCGTTTGGCACACAGAGCGATTTCTAGGGCAACTATTTCCTATGGCTAAGGGCTGGCTCCAGGGGGATCGGGTGAGTTGATTATCGTGAGATGACGCTTACGAGGAATTCGTCGTCCCAGGCCGCCACTTTTCGTTTCAATCGCAACGAATCCTTCCCATGCGCTCGTCGTATGAGATTGAGAGTCATGTGTTTTATGGTGGTGAAGTTTGCGGGGGCATGGTCTGTTCGCAGGCGGCACTCGTCATCGCGGAAGACCATGTCGAGTTTTCGACGGCCCAATGGTCGCGGATGAGAGGGCCAATCAGATTGGCGACGAGAACTAGCGAGGTGATGTAGAAACGCGTCTCGCGTTCGATCCTGCCACGTCAGCGAGCCGCGAGGGTCCGATCTCTTATCTTGCCCCAGTTGCGGGGTTTCTGACACATTCGCTCGGTCCGCGCGTCATCCTGTTGCGCGCGCGCAGCGGAAAGCGAAAGCAAACCTGCCTCACTGGGTCACAACTCGGCGCAGCGCCGCCCAAGGCACTTCGCATCGACTGCGGCCAATCCCAGGAGCGTCTTCGATACCTAGAGCGCTATCCGCATGGCGTTGAGGACGCGACGTAGACTTACCGAAGGCCAAAAAAGCTCAGTATCAATAATACGACGACCACCGCTCCAACGAGCAAAATGAATTATTCGTGATCTACCTCCTATTGCTTCCGAAAGCTCGTGCTTAGCTAATAGCTGATTGGAATGGGCCAGATGCTTGCGCTGCTTCTTCTTCGAGCTTCACAACCTTTTCCCTGATCTCCTCCGGGTCGGCATGCTCCAGCCCGACAACGTCGTTTCTGGTTTCCTCAAGTGCAACGATGATCTCATCGAGTTTGGCGTGGATGGCGGCGGTGTCGCGATAGCCCTGTATCAGGACAACACCAGTGATCACGATGGCCGCGACCGACAGGGCATACGTAACCGTGTTTGTCAGGCCAAAAGGTACCAGCGCTGTGCAAAGCACCATGGCTATGAGCATCACATAAAACCCGGGGGGCCGGGAAAGAAAGTCGGCCGCGACGAAAAGGAAGCGGTTCATGCGAACCATTGTCCGTCAAAAGGCCAAGGCGAAGATAGCGATCAGCGCCGTGACCGCCACGCAGAAAGGCACTGCCAGGAGCATGCCTGCCTCTAGAGATCGGGTTTCTTTGTCGCTTAACATTAGGGTCGCCTCATACGCATCGTTGAAGATAGAGGGTTCGCACGCCTCTCGGCAGAAGCGAGCGAACCCTTATCGGCGCAGGAAGAGACGTAGCTGCGCCGATCTACAAGATTGTCATCCAGCGATCGCGAGAAAAAGGTGACGGTCCCAAATAGCGGCGAGAGCACCCAGCGCGCTTGACTGACACTTCTATCCATCTGATTTCTCCGACTTTTCCGAGAAACAACACCCGCGAAAGTAAGCTGTTCCACGCTACGTCATGGGTAAGACTATTGCGTTTTGCTATCAGACTTTGGCCCCATGTCCCGTGGGACCGAAGCCCTGTCGGGGAACGCCTGCACCTGCTCGAAGTTTGGTTGGCTGGCGCGGAGTTCTGCGTCGATCTCATAGGAGGAAAACATGAGAATGCACCTTACCGGCGCCGTTGCGGCGTTTCTGCTCCTCGCAGGTATCGGCGCGGCCGCAGCCGAGGACGTGGTCATTACGCCTGAGCAGGACACGGTCATCCACGAGTATGTGAAGAAGCAGCCTTTGGCATCGGTGAAGGTTCCCGGCGTGGAACTCAATATCGGCTCATCGCTGCCAGACACCGTCGAGCTTCACGAAGTTCCGAACGTTAAATACCGCTATGTCGTGATCGACAATCGGACGGTTCTTGTCGATCCTGGCACTCGCAAGATTGTCAAGGTCTACGACTGAACCAGCCCTCCGGCCCGCCGCTGGCGGCGAGCCGACCCAACAAACCGTTCCAACAGGCGCAAAAGCCCGCCACCTCCGGGAGAGGTGACGGGCCTCTTAGATACCAGCGAGGGGGACTATGAAATGCTGGCAATCCATAAACGTAAAAAAGCCGACCGAGTTTCCTGAAATATTAGACGGTACGAAAATGGACAAACCGTCGTGATCGTCTCGATCCGCACCTTGTCGCCAATTTCTTTGGCCATCCAAAGCCATGGTCGGTCTTTGCATCTCCTGTGCAATTGAGCCCGCGCCACTTGCGGGAGGCGCGGGCCGATCGGGCCGGTGAAATCCCGATCTTCGGCAGTGATGGGTGAGCATCGCTTGCCGCAATCACAAATAGTTAGAGGTTGCTAATGTTTGGTCAAGCCATATCGAACGTCGGCTTCCAGTCGCGGTTGTCGCTTCTGCGGTATTGTAGCGGAACCTCACGGCCATACGACCGTTTTTCCAACGAGGTCGCCACCATGGATTGGAACCGCGTCGAAGGAAATTGGAAGCGGGTCAAAGGTAAGGTCAAGGAACAGTGGGGCAAACTCACTGATGATGATCTCGACCGCATCGCCGGTAAGCGCGATCAGCTCGAAGGCAAAATCCAGGAGCGCTATGGCATTGAGAAGGATCGCGTACGCCGCGACATCGACGACTGGTATGCTCGACAAGGCTGGTAGGGAAGCGTTGAACCCGTCAATTCAGGGCGCCGTCACGGACCGCGCCCTTTTTTCAGCGGTCGAATGATGTTGGCTTCCAAGTCGCGGTTGCGCTCCCGCTTCTGACCCTCGTAGTCAGGAATGCGGAAGAAGACTGGCCGGCGGTCGCGTCCCGCTGGATCTGGACCCGCTTCTGATCACTGTTGGCGCATTCGTGGAGCGCACGCCACCATGCGCTTCTCATGGTTGACGATATCCTTCGCCGTGATGGCGTCGCATTCGGCCGGCGTCTAGCGCTTACCGGGAAACGATATTCGTGCTCCCGGTATGGCCGCGACACACGGTAAGGACATGGCCGACATCGTAGTAAGGGACATACTTCGTCCCCTCCCACGACCCGGTGTAAGCGGTGGCGGCGGCCAGCAAAGCAAGTCCCGCTGCGCCGGTCTGGAGATAACGACTTTTCATTGGTTTGATCCTTTGGTTGTTGCGCCACAAAGGGGCGATGAGCGCCGCGCCGATCGTGACGAAGAGAAGGGAGGCGAAGACGTTTGGCGGGAACCGATCGCTGTAGAGCGGCAAGACCGCTTCAGCGCCGGAGAGAATGCCGGCAATCGCAAGGATGCGAACCGACCAAGCCCGCTTCAGGACATCGGGCCAGTTGTGGATGATCCTGATTTCGGTCGCACGAAGTGGCCTCCAGACGGCTTTCGCCGACAGAGGGAGGGCAGACATAGCGATGGTCCTTGGTTTGGGATCATTTTCCCGGCGTCGGGAAAATGGTCAGGCCGGCGACAAAAATGCCCCGACCGACGTTGCAGTGGATGAACGACGCTCGACGGAAGTCTAAGGTCGATCTAGCCCGCGCCGAATTGACGAAGGTTCTTCGTAACCGGCCGCCAGCAAGGAACATCGCGGTCTGCCACAAAGGGACCGACCATGACGCGCCTTACAAGCCTGAAGCGGAGCATTTCGTGATTTGCCCCATATGCGGCCAAGAGATCGACATGGGGGAGTTAGGCGAAGTGCTTCACCACGCCGAACCCGACCACAAGCCGTTGCAGTACCGCGACTAGCCGGTGATGCCGTCCGGAGCCGGCGTGATGACGATCAGCTTGACAGCCTCCGCCTCGGCGAAGGTCCTGGCGCGAAGGTTGCTTGCAGACGGCGCGCGAGAATATTAGCGATCGGGAACATACGGTTCCTGCTGGCGTTTATCGGGTGATCGGCCTTCTGGGAGGTTGCTATGAGAAAACTGTTACTTGCTTCGGTGATTGCCATCGCCTCCGCCGCTGCCACGGTCGTGCCTGCGGATGCACAATTCTTCGGTCCTGGCATCGGCTTTTTTGGTCCGTTCGGCGGCCTCGGCCCGTTCGGTGGTGGCCCCTTCTACGGCGGCGGCCCGTTTTACGACTATGGCGGCCGCTATTACGGCCCCCGCTATTATCGCGATTATTATCCCGGCTACGTTGCGCGCTACCCGCATCGCTACTATTACCGGCATCGTCACTATAACCGCTGTCACGTGAAGTGGGTGAGGCACTGGCACCATCACCACCGGGTGCTGGAACGCGTTCGGGTTTGCCGGTACTGACAAGGCCCGATTTGCTGCGGTTGCGCGGTAGGCGTGGAAGGTGCTGCGGCCGTTCATAGGAACACCTTCCAAGCGACAAAGGGGGTGAAGGCGACGCCGACGACGAAGCCGCCGGCCGCCCACAAGAGCCGATCAATCCACGGAGCGACCAAGGCTTTAGCTGCATGATGTGCCTCCTATGCCACGACCGCTGAAGGGTCATCGACGTAGTCTTCGATGGCGTTCGGGTCGACGTTGTCCGTGGCGTCTTCCTCTGCGCCCATCCCGGTTGCTTCAGACGCGAGCGCATCGGCTTCCTTAACGGCATCGAACGAAGACGAAAGCTCGCCACGGCGCTGCAATTCGCTCCAGAACGTTTCGCGCGTGATCTCGCCAGCGACGCGGACCTTCAAGAGGCTGTCGACCGACTGGCTGTCTTTGCCCGTCTCGTGGTCATACTCCGTCGCGACATTGACCGAGGGCGCCCGAAACGTGTCGGCCGCAGCGCGATAGCGCTCCGCGAACACGAAAGCCCTCTCCAGCGCATCCTTCAGGTTGAGCGCCATGTTCTTGATCGCCAAGTTCTCGCGGTTCTCCCCGGCCTTGACAGAGGTCGCCGTGATGACGCCGGAACCCTTTTGGTGCGGCTTCATCGACAGTTCGTCCATTTCGGCCACAAGCCGATCAAGGTCTTTCTGACCGGCCTCGATCGCCTTGCCCTCCGCCTCGACGAAATACCACTTGCCTTGGTCTTCCGTGATCAGCAGCGAGTTGGGGCCGAGTGTGGCGATCGGCTCTTGATCCCGGCCAGGTTTCTTCGCCGGCATCTTCACGCCGGAGCCTGCCAGCATCGGGAAGCGGGCATATTTCAGAATGTTGCGCTGATCAGAACCCGACTGCCAATGCTCGACGTTCTTCCATGCGAGATCGAGGAAGGGCGGCTTGACCGCGAACCCGGTCTTCGTGGTGCGGCGGCCAGTGAAGTAGATGGACCATCGAGACTTCGCCGAGAGTGTTCGGGCCGGATTGGATGATGCCCCACTTGCCTTCATTGCCCTTGTCGTCGGTCGCCAGTTCCCACAAATCCCATCCGTCGGAACGCCAATGGCGAACCCGCTTGCCGTGACCTCCGCAAAGCCGACGACGCGCTTGGTGTTCTCCCAAATGCGAGCGTCGAACATTGCGGCTTGCCCGACGCCGTGGTGATCGTGCAGGACAGCACGTCTTCAGCCCGGTAGTGAATGAAGTAGGGCCGAATGTTGCGGACTCGTGGCGATCTGCTGGCGGCGAGTTTGGCCGCAACATCTCCGTTGCCAATCCGTCCCAAGAGCGCTCCAAACGGCCTCTTCAATGGGCTGATATGATCTGGGCGAAGGACGACTGAAGCCTCGACCGCCTAGGCCGCAACGGCGCGTCTCGACTTCCCTGCCGGCCCCCACCCCCTGCGGCAAGCCAAATGGGGACCCCGCGCGCCGCCATTCTTCGCGAGACAAGAAAGTCGTTCCTGCGCCGTCCTCCGCTTTGCTTTGGTCGCAAGCGATGCGTCGTCGGTCGCCTCCGGCCAACCGATCGCTATCGAGGCCGCATGGTGCGGGCTCGGGAACAGAAAACGGAGACTTACAATGGCTACCATCGGCACCTTCAAGAAGACCACCGCGAACGAATTCACCGGCGAAATCGTCAGATGCAGCAGCGCACCACTAGCACTCGATTTTGCATAACTTCGGGGCGACTTAAAACGAACTCTGCTTCGCTAGCCAATCTCTGACAACTGCCACATGCCCGGTAACTTCCTGAGACTTGGACCAGGCGACGTTGAATGATTTTCCGGTACGATGAACATGGTTGGTTACCCGAACCAGGCTCCCATTGCTTACCAGTCGGTCGGTTAGATGTGCCCAGCCGAGGGCAATGCCCTGACCTTCCAGGACCGACTGAATCACCGAGACATAGTCGTTGATGCGAAGGCCCTGGGGGGCGAGGGCGCCGTCAACCCCGGCCGCGGCCAGCCAGTCTGGCCAAGTTACCGCCGGCCGATGCGGCTCATCCAGGTGGATCAGTCGATGCTTGCATAAGTCCTCGATCGTTTGCGGCGTTCCGTGGCGATCGAGATACAAGGGGCTGCACAAAGGATATATTTCCTCTGGCGCCATCGGTAGCAGCCCGTAATCCGGCATGTCATCAGCGTCACCGCCCCTGATGCCGAGGGGTATGCCTTCAGCGGCAAGATCGAGATCGCGATCGCTGGTTTGGATGCGCAACTCTATTCCCGGCAACTCTTCCCGAAAACGCTGCAGTCTAGGAACAATCCATAACGTAGCGAACGCGGTCGATGCCGACAGCGTGACGTGGTTGCCACCGGCAGATGCCTTGAGGCGTTCCGCAGACTTCTGAATATGAGAAAGCCCAAGTGTCACGTCGGCAAAGAAGCGGGCCCCCGGTTCGGTGAGTTCGACTTTTCGATGCCGGCGGACAAAAAGCTTCGTACCGAACTGCTCCTCGAGGCGTATGATCGAGAGTGAAACCGCTGCCTGGGACATGCCAAGTTCCTTGCCGGCTGCTGTGAAATTGAGCAGACGGCCAGCTGCCTCAAAAGCGATTAGCCCATTCGCGGAGGGCAAGAGATGTCGCAAGCTACCCATAATCAGAGCTTATCGCATTGATTAGAATTTTCCAGCGTCACAGCCGAATTTCGTCTCGCTAAGATAACTGAATCTGGGAGGATGGAGTTTCCATGAACGCACCGGCCGCTGAAATAACCGAACCTGCCAACCGTCGAGCGGGTGGCCGCGTGGGGCGCAAGACGCTGCGCGGAATTCCCATGGCCTCTTTTCCGACCCTGGTCCGCAAGATCCCTGTGTATGAAATGGTCCCGGATGAGGCGGTGGAGTTGATCCATCAGGAGTCGCTCTCGATCCTCGAAGAGGTTGGTTGCGAATTCCGCGACGACGAGGCGATTGCCCTGTGGAAGGCCGCCGGAGCCGATGTTTCCGAGACGCGCGTCCGTATCGACCGTGCGCTGCTGATGGAACTGGTATCGAAAGTCCCGTCAGAGTTTACGCTCAATGCGCGAAATCCGCAGCGTACGGTGCGGGTAGGCGGCAACAACTCCATCTTCGTGCCGATGTACGGCGCGCCCTACGTGCGCGACCTCGACAACAACAGGCGTTACGGCTCGCTCGCCGACCTCAACAATTTCCACAAGCTCGCCTACATGGCGCCGGCACTGCACTCGTCGAGCTCGGTCATCTGCGAGCCGATGGAAATTGCGGTGCCGAAGCGTCACCTCCACATCATCCATTCAGCGCTGAAGCATTCCGACAAGCCTTTCATGGGCATCGTTACGTCGAAGGAACGCGCTGAAGACACGATGGCGATGGCGGGCATCGTGTTCGGCGAGGATTTCGTCCGCGACAATCCGGTGCTGGTGTCGATTACCAACTGCAATTCGCCGCTGGTCTGGGACGCCACCATGCTGGACGCGATGAAGGTCTATGCGCGCAGCAACCAGCCGGTGATCCTGGCGCCCTTCGCGCTGTGCGGCGCCTCGACCTCGGCCTCCGCCGTGGGTGCCGTGGCGCAGGTCAACGCGGAAGCGGTGGCTGGCGTCGCGTTCACGCAATTGCTGCGCCCTGGGTCGCCGCAGGTCTACGGACAGTTCATGGTGACGGTGGACATGAAGACCGGCGCTCCCATGGGCGGCACGCCGGAGGCGGCCCAAATGATGTATCTGATGGGGGCGCTGGCGCGGAAATACCGGCTGCCGTGGCGCACGTCTGGCTTCCATGTCGGGTCGAAGCTGAACGATGCGCAGGCCGGTTACGAGGCGAACATGCTGATGCATGCCGCCATCCTTTCAGGCGCCAATTACATCTGGCACTCCGCCGGATGGCTCGAGGCCGGCCTGACTTGCGGCTATTCGAAATTCGCGACCGACTGCGAACAGCTTGTCGGCTGGTACAAATACGCCGGCGGGCTGCCGTTCGACGATTTCAAGGAAGCGATGGCGGCGATCCGCGAGGTGGGCCCGCAGGGCCATTTCCTCGGCACCAAACACACGCTCGAACATTTCGAGTCCGCCTTCTTCATACCCAGCATCATGGACTTCAATTCGTACGAACAATGGAAGGCTGAAGGGGCGAAGGACCACGACACGCGCGGTCGCGAGAAGGCGCGCAACATGCTCGCCGACTATGAGGAACCGAAGCTTGACGAAGGCATCGCCGAGGGCCTGACGGATTTCATCGCGCGGCGCGAGGAGCGGCTGCCGGACAGCGTCAGTTAAAGACGTAACGGGAACAAAAGGGAGGAAAAAATGACACTCTTCAGAAGCAATGGCGACCGCGTCCCGGGCGCTATCGAGGCAATGGCGAAAGAGACGCGTGCAGGCCATATGGACCGGCGCGAATTCCTGGCGCTGGCCAGCGCCTTCGGCGCGTCGACGGCTTTCGCCTACAGCATGATCGGCCTTGCCGAGCCGACCAAAGCCCTGGCTGATGAACCGAAAAAGGGCGGAACGCTGCGTGTCGCGATGTCGGTCAAGGCGCAGAAGGATCCGCGCACCTATGACTGGACCGAGATGGCAAACGTCACCCGCAGCTGGCTGGAGCCGCTCGTCCGCTACACGCACGAGTTCACCTTCGAGCCGGTCCTGCTCGAAAGCTGGGACGTCAATGACGACGCCACCGAATACACACTGCATCTGCGCAAAGGCGTCACCTGGAACAATGGCGATGCCTTCAACGCCGATGACGTGGTCGCCAATCTGAACCGCTGGTGCGAGAAGGGTGCGTCCGGCAATTCCATGGCGGCACGCGTCGGCGCGCTGATCGACACAAAGACCGGCAAGGCCAAGGATGGCGCCATCACCAAGGTCGATGACCTCACGGTCAAGCTGAAGCTGACCGAACCCGACATCGCGATCATACCGGGCTTCACCGATTATCCGGCGCTGGTCGTGCATCGCGACTTCGACAAGGATGGCGCCGACCCGATCAAGAAGCCAATCGGCACCGGACCTTTCGAACTGGTGTCTTATGCGGTGGGTACGAAGGCGGTCGTCAAGCGTCGCGAGAACAGCAAGTGGTGGGGTGGCGAAACGCCGCTCGACGGGGTCGAGTTCATCGACTACGGCACCGACTTCAACGCCACGCTAAATGCCTTCGAGTCCGGCGAGATCGACCTCGATTTCGAAACGCCGGCCGACTTCATCGACGCCCTCGACAAGATGGATCTGGTAAAGTCGGAGGTCGCGACAGCGACCACGCTCGTTGCCCGCACCAACATCACCCACAAGCCCTATGACGACCAGCGGGTGCGCAATGCGCTGCAGATGGCCGTCGACAACAATGCCGTCATGCAGCTCGGCTACGCCGGGCTCGGCACGGTCGGCGAGAACCACCACGTCGCCCCGATCCATCCCGAATACTATCCGCTGCCCAAGAAGACACGCGATGCCGCCGCCGCCAAGAAGCTGATGGCGGATGCGGGGCAGGCCGACTTCGAGCACGAACTGATCACCGTCGAGGACGAATGGCAGAAGAACACCGGCGATGCGATCGCCGGCCAATTGCGCGATGCCGGCATTAAGGTCAAGCGTACGGTGCTGCCGGGCTCGACCTTCTGGAATGACTGGACGAAATATCCGTACTCGATGACCATCTGGTACATGCGGCCGCTGGGCGTCCAGGTGCTGGCGCTCGGCTATCGCACCGGCGAAGCATGGAACGAAACGGCCTATGCCAACCCGGATTTCGACGCCAAGCTCAAGCAGGCGCTCTCGCTGGCCGATCCTGCCAAGCGCAAGGAAGTGATGAAGGACGTCGAGCAGATCTTGCAGGATTCCGGCGTCATCATCCAGCCGTTCTGGCAGAAGCTCTACTGCCACATGAGCAAGAAGGTGAAGAACTACGGAATGCACCAGACCTACGAAATGGACTTCCAGAACGTCTGGCTGGACGCCTGATTTAACTCCCGCGACTTGCAAGCAAATGCTGCCGGCACCTATGACAAAGGTGCCGGCAGCCCGTAAATCACTGACAAGCAATTGGCGTAGGCAAAATGTCCGACGACGAGATCATCCTTTCCGAACTTTCCGACGACGAGTTGGTGCAGCAGATGCACGACGATCTCTATGACGGGTTGAAGGAAGAGATTGAGGAAGGCACCAACATCCTGCTCGAGCGCGGCTGGGCGCCCTACAAGGTGCTGACCGAGGCGCTGGTCGAAGGCATGCGCATTGTCGGCGAGGATTTTCGCGACGGCATCCTGTTCGTTCCCGAAGTGCTGCTGTCGGCCAATGCCATGAAGGCCGGCATGTTCATCCTGCGTCCGCTGCTCGCCGCCACTGGTGCGCCGAAGCAGGGCAAGATGGTGATCGGCACCGTCAAGGGCGACATCCACGACATTGGCAAGAACCTTGTCGGCATGATGATGGAGGGCGCCGGCTTCGACGTCATCGACCTCGGCATCAACAATGCGGTCGAGAAATATCTCGATGCGATCGAGAAGCATCAGCCAGACATCATCGGCATGTCGGCACTGCTGACCACGACCATGCCCTACATGAAGGTCGTCATCGACACGATGAAGGAAAAGGGCATCCGCGACGACTATGTCGTGCTGGTCGGTGGCGCCCCGCTGAACGAGGAATTCGGCAAGGCCGTCGGCGCCGATGCCTACTGCCGCGACGCGGCGGTCGCCGTCGAGACCGCCAAGGATTACATGAAGCGCAAGCACAACGTGCGCGCTTCATAGCCCCAAGGCAATTTTCCGTCCTTCGTGGAAGGCGTAGGGCGCCTGGCGCGGGGCGACGGCGTCGCCGACCTCCACGAAAGGCTGGGACGTATTTTCCAACTCTTTCGCCAGCCAATTCGCCGCCACATTGGTGGTTGCGAGAACAAGGCAATCGCCGGGCACAAAGCTCTCTTCACTGGTGTTGTGGTCAACGATGGTCGCGCCATCCCCGTGCCATTCCAGCACGCTGACATCCACCAACCAAGTGACGCCGAGCTGGCGCAATGTCCGCCGCAGCGGGAAATCGGCAGCCGTGCGCTGCAGTTCCTTGCCGATCAGCGGATCGGGCGTGAGAATGGTCACCTGATGACCATCCTCGGCAAGTTTCCAGGCTGTACCGCCACCGCGCCAACCGCCTCCCTCGTCCAGCAAAAGCACGCGCTTGCCTGGTCGCGCAACGCGAGCCATGACGGATTCGATCGAGAAGACGTTGCCTCTTTCGATGCCGGGCAGGCTCGGCATTGCCGGCAGCGCCTTCTGAAAGCCGGTTTCAGGAGACACGGACCCCGTGGCCAGGATGACGGCATCAGCCTGGAATGAGGGGATTTCCGACGCCTCGACATAGGTGTTCAGTCGCACGTCGACATTCAGTTTGCTGAGCTGGCGCTCATACCACCCAAGGAGGTCGAGGATTTGGCCGCGGCGCGGTTGCAGTCCGGCAAGCAGAAAGTTCCCGCCCAATCTGCTGGAAGCTTCGGCCAGCACGACGTCGTGACCCCGCTCGGCGGCAACCCGAGCCGCTTCGAGGCCGGCGGGGCCGCCGCCGACGACAAGTACCCGTTTCTTGATAACAGCGGAGGTGAACCGGTCACCGCCCCATTCAAACTCGCGCCCTGCAGAGGGATTGATAAGGCAGCTGATCCAGTAGTCGCGCGAACGACGGCCCCAGCACATTTGGTTGCAGGATATGCATCCCCGCACGTCCTCTGGCCGGTCTGCCGCAGCCTTGCGTGACAGATGCGGGTCGGCGATCTGGCCTCGGACGATCGAAACCAGATCGGCAGCTTTCTCGCCGAGCACGGTTTCGGCGTTTTCAGGCGTCCTGATATGGCTCTCGGCCACCACGAGGGCCGTCTTGACCACGCCCTTGAGGGTCGCCGCAAGATCGGCGCCAAGCTTCTCCGGATAGAGAAAGGTCGGCATTATCTTGTAGAAATCGAGGTAGCTGCCGGTTCCGCAGGTCACGTAGTCGATCAGCTCCTGCTTATCATGCAGCCGAACGATCTCCGCCAGCTCCTGGCGACTGAGCGCGACAGTGTAGTCTGGCTCATCGCTGACCGAGAGCCCAACGATAAAATCTCGGCCGCAAGTTTCGCGGATGCGGGTCAGGATCTCGCGGGAGATCCGCGTGCGGTTTTCGAGCGAGCCTCCCCACTGGTCCTGGCGTTGGTTTGTCCAGGGTGTCCAGAACTGATCGACCAGTCCAAGATAGGAGGCCCAGACTTCGACGCCATCGAAGCCGGCCTCCCGGCAGCGGCGCGCGGCCTGGACAAAGCCGTCGATGGTCTCCCAAATCTCATCCTCGGACATAGCGTGGGAACCGTCGCTGTCATGGTAGCTTGGAAGGCCCGAGGGCGACCAATGTGCATGAAACGAGTTGTCCGAATCGCCATGCGCACCGACATGATAGAGCTGCTGGATGGCGATCGCTCCGTGGTCTTTGATGGCGCGTGTGACCTGCTGGAAATGAGGAATGACGCTATCGTCGCCAGGTCGAAAATTGCCGCGTGTCAGGACGGCGGCCTGATGAACGGGCATGGGTTCGACAACAATCATGCCAGCCCCACCGATGGCTCGCTCGGCATAGTAGGCAACGTGTCGTTCGGTCGGTACGCCATTTTCGGCCATGTTGGCGGTATGAGCCCCGAACACGATCCGGTTTCGCAAGGTGCGGCTGCCCAGCTTTACCGGCGAGAACAGATGCGGAAAGAGTTTTGACATAGTATCTCACCAGCGGTCGGAGGGAGGCACGGCTCGTGCGGCTGTCAGGTGGCTTGTCCCATAGCCACAGATTTCTGAAGCGCTGCAGCAAGGCCGCCTCGCACGGCTGCTTCAAATCCGGCTGCGCGCATGGCCTCGATCGCTGCCGCGGTAGTGCCGCGGTAGTTGACGAAAGTCTGGACGATATCTTTGGGGTTTTCTGCGCGAGCCGCGAGGAGTTTGCCGGTTCCAATCAGCACCGCGCTGACGCCCCGCCGGGCAATATCTGGGTTCATTCCTCGGCTGACCGCATCGTCGATCATCGCTGCCGCCAAAAGCGCCGGAAAGGCTGGGCCGGAGCCTGTAAGGCCCGTCATATAGTCGATATCTGCTTCGCTTTTGACCTCATCGGCAGCACCACAGGCCTCCAGAATACGGCGAACGACATTGCGGTCATCCGCGGTGACCTCCTGGGAGCCTATCCAGGGACTATAGGAATACCGCACCTCTGCCGCTGCATTCGGAAGCGTGCGGACGACACGGTCGGTCTTGAGACGTTTAGCCAATTGGTCGAGAGGGATTCCGGCCATGACCGACATGACGAGCTTGCCATACGCAGAAATCTCGATAGCAGGCCAATCCTGGGGGCGGACCGATACGATGATGACATCAGATCGATCCGCCAGCTCCTGATTGTCCCTGGTCCATGTTGCGCTTGGCTGAAAGCCGGGTTGCCCGCTTCTATGAGAGAGAGTGAGTTGCTCGGGGGACACTATTTGCGCATCGATGATGGCCTCGGCGAAGGCGCGTCCAAGCCAGCCACCTCCGCCGATTATTCCGATGCTCAAGGGTTCGCCCATTGTCAAACCTGCCTCACCCCCCCGAATAGCCATGTCTGGCGAAGAACCGGTCTAGCTCGCGCTTCTGCGGGGCCTCACCTGTAAAGATCTCTACGTACCCGGGAATGCGGTTCATGCGGTTCGCGAGATCTTCCTTGGTCTGCATTGAGATGTAGCCAATCTGCACAAGGTAGATTGTGCGCGCTCGAACATCGGCTGAGCTTTCCTCGTAACCGAAGCGGACGAACATTTGGCTCATTGCATCGAGACGCGCCTGGTCGGCTTTATGCACCTCTGCCAGAATGTCAGGAGATTGAAGCGCCCAGCTTCTGACTGCGAACTCGAACTGTGAATCGAACAAGGACTTGTCGAGCCAGCAGTCGAAAACGTTTAGCATCGCTTCGGCGACCGTCTCGGCATAGGCCTCAGCCTGCTTTACGAGGTTGCCAGTGTTCTTGTCCCGCCAGCGGGTCACGAGGGAAGCCAACAGTTCTTCTCTATCCTTGAAGAACCAATAGAAGCTGGTGCGCGACAAGCCCAACTTCTTGGCCAATGGCGAAATTCTCACAGAGTCGACGCCGGATTCCAGAAGCAAGTCGTAGGCGGATTCAAGCCACCCCTCCGGTGATCCGCGCCATCCGCTGTCGTTCGAAATTTGCTCCATGAGCGACGAACCTAACAAACTGTCAAAGTGAAAACCAGAAAAATGTACATCGATGTCTATTTAGTCGACGCCTCGGCTTCGAAACTTGACATATATGTACATTTTCGAATAGCGTTCGCATATACCGTCCCATCCCGGAGTCCGCCAGATGTCGAACGATCCCCTTCTGCAGCCGTACAAACTCAAGCATTTGACCCTGCGCAATCGCATCATCGTGACGTCCCACGAGCCGGCTTATCCGGAGGACGGGATGCCGAAGCAGCGCTATCTTGCCTACACGGTGGAAAGGGCTAAGGGCGGTGTGGCGATGACGATGACAGCCGGGTCCGCGGCGGTTTCGAAGGACAGCCCCCCGGTCTTCAATAACCTGCTCGCCTACAAGGACGAGATCGTGCCGTGGATCAGGCAGATGACCGATGCGGTGCACGAAGAGGGTGCCGCCATCATGATCCAGCTAACCCATCTTGGACGGCGTACACGCTGGGACAAAGGCGACTGGCTTCCGGTTGTGGCGCCGTCCCATCATCGAGAAGCCTCACACCGCTCATTTCCCAAGAAAATTGAAGACTGGGATATCGAACGCATCATCAAGGACTTCGCGGACGCAGCGGAGCGAATGAAAGCAGGCGGGATGGATGGCGTCGAGCTCGAGGCCTACGGCCACTTGCTCGACCAGTTCACGTCTCCTCTCACGAACGAACTTGACGGTCCTTATGGCGGTGCGCTTGATAACCGCATGCGCTTCTGCATGGATGTCTTGAAGGCGATCCGGTCACGGGTCGGCGAGGACTTCATCCTGGGCGTGCGATATACTGCGGATGAATGTCTTTCCGGCGGCAATGGCGTGTCGGAGGGCATTGAAATCTCCAAGCGCCTCAAGGAAAGCGGACTTATCGACTACCTCAACGTGATCCGCGGCCACATCGACACCGATGCGGGCCTGACCGACGTCATTCCGATTCAGGGAATGGCGAATGCGCCGCATCTTGATTTTGCCGGCGAGATTCGTGCCGCGACCAACTTCCCAACCTTCCATGCAGCGAAAATACCGGATGTGGCGACTGCGCGCCACGCGATTGCATCGGGCAAAGTTGACATGATCGGCATGACGCGCGCCCACATGACTGACCCACACATCGTGCGGAAGATCATCGAAAAGCGCGAAGACGAAATCAGGCCCTGCGTGGGTGCCAACTATTGCCTTGACCGCATCTATCAGGGCGGAGCGGCATACTGCATTCACAACGCCGCGACCGGCCGCGAACTGACCATGCCGCACATCGTCCCCAAGGCAGAAACCCGCAGGAAGATTGTCGTGGTCGGCGCAGGTCCGGCTGGCCTCGAGGCCGCCCGCGTGGCGGGTGAGCGCGGACACGAGGTCGTGGTCTTCGAGGCCGCCAGCGACCCTGGCGGGCAGATCCGCCTGACAGCGCTGAGCCCGCGCCGCAAGGAGATGATGAGCATCATCGACTGGCGCATGGCCCAGTGCGAAAAGCATGGAGTGACCATCAAGTTCAATAGCTGGGCGGAAGCAGAAACCATCGAGGCGGAAAATCCCGACGTCGTCATCGTTGCGACGGGCGGGGTGGCGCATACCGACGTCCTTTCCAAGGGCAACGAGTTCGTGGTGTCGTCATGGGACATCATTTCCGGAGACGTGAAGCCGGGAAGCAATGTCCTCATCTTCGACGACGCGGGTGACCACGCGGCACTCCAGGCCGCGGAATTCCTCGCTGGCGCGGGAGCCAAGGTTGAGATCATGACACCGGACCGGTCCTTCTCACCCGAGGTCATGGCTATGAACCTCGTGCCCTACATGAGATCTCTTCAAAAACTCGATGTGACCTTCACCGTTACCTATCGACTCGAGTCTGTTGAAAAGAATGGCAACCAGCTCATTGCAAACGTCGGCAGCGACTACGGCGGTATATCCAAGCAGCGCGTCGTGGACCAGGTTGTCGTCAATCACGGCACCCTTCCGCTCGACGACATCTATTTCGAACTGAAACCGAAATCGACCAATCACGGCGAGATTTCGCATGATGAGCTCATTGCCGGACAAGCGCAGTCGGTGGTGCGGAATCCGCAAGGCCTATTCCAACTCTTCCGCATCGGAGATGCCGTTTCAGCTCGCAACACCCACGCTGCGATCTACGACGCACTTCGCTTGGCGAAAGATATCTGATTGCCGGGCGGCGGACGACAGCGTTCGCTCTTCATAACAAGGGTTCGGTCATGGTCAGAAGTGACGCGCTGCAATATTTTGTAGACACAGCATTCGTGGCATTCGACCGGTTCTCCCACGACCTGCGGTCGCGCCGATCGATCATCCAGCTCTTCGCCCAAGCGGAGGTTCCCGGGCCTGAAAGGACCACGGCTGGGAGCCGTTTGCCAGTCTGTTCCTATCTCGGCCCGGCGTTGGCAGAAGAGACAGTTCCGTCCACACTTCGCAATCTGGTCGAACGCTTCAAGGCGATCGAGCCGTTGCTCGAATGGCGGCTGAAATCGAACCCCGACCCGTCTGCAAGCAGCAATTTCCGCGACGGTCATGCCAACGCGATGATACTTGGCCCAGGCGGCATTGAGGACAGAAACGATCTGTGGCTCGGCGTCACGTTGATGGCGCCTCACGTCCGCTATCCCGACCACGATCATCCGCCGGAAGAGACCTACCTCGTGCTTTCACATGGCGAGTTCAAGCAGGGTGACAAGGCCTGGTTTTCGCCGGGCATCGGCGGATCATTCTACAATCCGCCAGGCATCAAACACGCCATGAGATCGCTGGATGCGCCGCTGTTCGCTTTCTGGGCGCTGTTGGTGGATCAAACTCATCACTGAGCTGGGCCGAAACCCGGCCGCGGCTCGAGGAAGCAGCCAATCAAGGTTGCCCTGTCGGTGAAGCGCGTTTCATCAATAGCTTCGCCTATCGACTTGGGTTGACCGCGGACCGTCAAGGCGCCGCCGCGCTTGAAGACGCACCTTGATCAAAGATCGCGGAATGGTTGCTATACGTCGACTTTCACATGGCCGACCGGGTTCGAACAGCAAGCAAGGATATAACCGTCGGCAATCTCTTCGTCGGTGTGTCAATTACCACCGAATCGGACCCTGGTTTTTCGCGCAAAAGGAATTTTGTACGCCGATCCACACATTGCGCAGCCTGACGGCTCCTTTGCCTGCATACCGGTTGGATGACGCGCGAGACGGCGACGCACTTCAAGCTGTCGGCGGAGCCGCAGTTTTCCCGTAACCGCCCGATTGTCACCGCCTGCCTGACATCGTCGTGATGGCGTCGTTTGCGGCGTGTCTTGTGCGAGGTTTGCGATGCGTGTCGAGATTCTTGGTGCTGAACGGCGGCGTCGCTGGGGTGATAAGAAGAAGCTCGACATCGTCATGTCGGTTGGAATTGAGGGGCGACCGTGACTGAGGTTGCCGAGTGGCATGATGTGACGCGGCAGCAGATTTACATCTGGCGGCGAGAGCTGAGGAGGAAGGGCTCTTGTTGCCGTCGGCGGGTCCCATGTTCCTTCCCGTGGACATGCCCGTGGCGCAGAGCGAACCCCGTATGGGCAACGGCACTGACAGATTGTCAGCGTCGCTGGTTGAGTTGCAACTATGCTGTGGGCGGAACCTGCGCTTTGACAGAGAGATCGATCTTGCCACTCTGACCCGGCGAACAATCGCGGCCGGATCGAGAGCGAGCTTGCCAAGCGGCGCGGTGAATTGGAGCGGATGATCGACCTCGGATCAAAGGCGTGATCTCGGCCGATCGCGTGGTCGAGCGCAAGGCTCCGCTCGACGCCGAGATTGCTTGGCTTGAGGCCGAGCTTGTCGTCGCGCCGCCGATCAGTGCCGTGGAACTTCATCCGGGCGGGCGCCTTCGCCTTTGAAGGAGAGGTTCTGGCGCGGGCGTTGCAGACGACCTTCGAGCGCCGTGAAACGCCGCTTCCCACCGAGACGCCATTGGCGCTGACGACGGGCTTCGCCGAGGCAAAGCAAGTCCAGTGGGCGGTGTTTCTGAGACGGACCGAGGTCGCCCTCGCACAAGAACCACTTCGAAAATCCAGGCGCGCATCGCCGAGCTTGTCATGCCGCCCACGATCGCAACGACGCAGGCTGCGCCTTTCAATGCGCGTTGGGCGGCAGGCGGTCCCTGGGTCGACAGATAAACTTTTGCGCAACATCAATGCAGCCAGTGCCGAGACCTGCCGAGACCCCGATGGCATTGGTTTTCTAAGCGCGATATGGTTTGATGACGCTGGTTTTAGGGGCAGATTCGGGCGCGTCGCCAGAGGACGAGAAGGGCATAAATCGTCCGACTGGTCCCGATAGTTGGCGAAACCTCATAAAAATTTTCATGGCGATTTTCTTTTTAAATTCAATACTGTAACTTTTTGACGGGCCCAGCGTCGGAATCTTCTCACCGTCAGAATAAATTTGTCAGCAATTTCAGTTGGTGCATGCTGTTTAAACAATTGAGTGGGAATGCTTGCCGGGCACTTCTGCGGCGATCCTGCCTCAGGTGAGCCCGTGCCGGACGAGATGGCGAACGACCGGCGAAAACATCTGCTGGCCGATATAAGATCCGGTGTTCGCCTGCTCGAAGAGTGTTTCGGCAGCTGCCGCATCCTCAACTATGGGGATACCTGCCTGGCGCGCTTGAGCCATTATCTCGTGGGCGGCGCGGCCCTGACCCTTGCCGACGACCGTCGGCACAGGCGTTTCGCCCTTAACGTAGCGCAACGCCACGGCGCGGTCGGCGGACGCGAAAACGATGACGGCATTTTTCACGCCCAGCTTCGCAGGTTGCATCACCGTTTCGCGCCGCTGTCGCTGCTGTTCATGGCGGATCAATGGATCTCCTTCGAGATCCTTGTGCTCGCGCTTGTATTCAGTTGTCGTCATGCGCATGTCGCGAAGGAACAGCCAGCGCTGAATGGGAACATCGATCAAGCCGATAACGACAAAGGCCAGGGCAGCGGCAACTCCAAGGGGCGTCAGCACCGCCTTGATAATCGGCTCCAGACATGACTGACCGCAGCCTGGCACATCGAAGAGCGGCTGCAGCCATTCGGCCAAGACGAATACGAACAGGCTTGCCAGCAACACCACCTTGATCAGGCCCTTGGTGAACTCGACGACGTTGCGGAGCGACAGGACTTTCTGAAGGCCCTTCGCCGGGTTTATGTGATCGAACTGCGGCTTGAGCTGCTCAAACGAGAAGACCGGCCCGAATGTCCCCAGCATGCCGAAGGCCATGGTGAAAACGACAACGATCCCGACCAGCGGCAATGTCGCAAGCATCAGCAACGAAAACGAATGGCGGATGGCCCGCAAACTGACCTCCCCGAACGAGCCGCCGGGCACCGTCACGGTCTGCACGAGTTCCGAAAGGCGGCTGAAGAGCATCGGCCAGGAAAAATAAAGATACGCGAGCGCTGCGAAAAGCGTGAAGCCGGAGACCAGGTCGCGGCTTTGCGAAACCTGGCCTTTGCGGCGGGCGTCACGAAGCTTCTTGTCGGACGCTGGTAATTTCTTTTCCTCAGCTTCTTCGGCCATGTTGCAATCTTATTGCACTGTCGTGGTTCCAGTGGGCCGCGCTGGCCTGTGTAAGGTGGGGCGGGCTTGAATACGGAGAGGTGGATATGCGGTTGCATGCCGTATTCTTGCCCGTCGTCATCGCGCTGGCGCCGGCGAGAATGTCCGGGCGACATTGTCGAGATCCCCTGCCTCGTCGACGCCGCGTGCCTCGCCCATCGCAACAATGCGGGTTCCGAAAATATGGAGATTTGTCACCGAGTTCGGCTGCATTGCATGCTTCGCTTCATTGGCGGGCGTGACATCGGGCGTGACGCGGAATTGGGCCGTTGCCTCGATCTGCTCATCGGTGGCGATCGCGATGAGGTTGGTCAAGCCGGGTTTGAGGCCGAACACATAGACCATGCTCGGCGACACGACTTGAAGGTCTGCAATCGTGGTGTCGGCGATGAGGACGGATTCGACCGGTTCGTAGATCCGCAGCAAGCGTCCTTGCCCGACCGGCAGGTCGAGCGCTGGCTTGCTCGACAAGGGCGAAACCTTCTGCGCCGACGCGTCGGCAAATGTGAACAAGACTGCCAGCAGGAAGCCAACCGTCGCGATAGCGAGCCGGCGCAAATCCGTCCGCCTGGCGACAGCGGCTGATCGAACGCCTGCTGCGCTATCGTGGATTGTCATGCCGTTCCTCTCCTGATTCCCCAAATGTCCCCGTCCGTCCGGCTGGCGTCATGAGGTTGCCTCTTGCCCGGCCTTCGGCTGAGCCGATGTCAACGACTGGGAGACGCTGCGCGCGCCGGCTTTGCCCGAGCGGCCCGAGATCGTGGCCAGCGGCTGGACGTTGAATTCTTGCGCGAGTTCCTGGAAGGACAGAACCGGAAGCTCGATGGCATTGTGCATGAGCAGGCTACGCATATGACGCCGCACATCCATCGCGGCGAGGACCACCGGCGAGACATCGGTGGAGTTCTGCGCCAGCGCCCGCTCGATTTCGGTGACCAGGGCCTGCGCATCATCGTCGGAAAGATTCAGGAATGTCCCGGTCGAAGTGCTTTGCACTGCGTTTCGCAGGATATCCTCGGCCGACCGCTGCAGGACATAGGCGGCGATGATGTTGGTGCGGCCGGCGGAGCGGAAGCTGATCTGGCGTTTCAGGGATGTGCGAACATATTCCGTCAGCAGGACGACGTCCTGCTCGCGCTGGCCCCATTCGATCAGGGCTTCGAGGATCAGGCGCAGATTGCGGATCGGCACGTTTTCACCGACGAGCCGGCGAAGCACTTCCGCGATCTTCTGCAGTGGCACGATCTCCTGTGCCTGCCTGACCAGGTCTGCATAATCCGGCTCCATGTCCGACAGAAGCCTGCGTGTTTCCTGAATCCCGACGAAATGGCCGGCATAAAGCCGAAGCGAATTTCCGGTCCATCTGGCCGCTGTTTCGGCCGGTGTGGAGAAGGCGAAGCCGGCTTCCTTCAGCACCGATATGTCGCTGTCATCGACCCACACGAATTTGCGCTGACCGGCAACCGAAGGACCTTTTTCGTAGGTCACTTCGAGCAGATCGAGATGCGTTGCGTCCGCTTCGACAAGAACGCGGTCGGCTGGAATTTCGGCATCCAGGATGGGTGCTCCTTCCAGATCGATGCGGATGCTTCGTGGTGAAAGCATCTCGTCGACCTGCGTGCCGATAGCCGGAACGTCGATACCGAGATCGCCGAAGAGTTCGCGGCGCACGCCGTCGGCGAGCGCGGCGAATTCGGGCTCGGGAATCGAGCGTCCGAGTTCTGTTCCGAGGCGTACCACGACGCGATAGGAAGGAGGCAGTATTCCGGTGGGGATTGCTGAAAGCGAGGCGGAATTCCCCGACCGTTCGGGCAGCTGGCCGATGTCCTTGGGCTCGGATTCCTGGGCTGTGCGCCGATTGACTGCATAGGCGCCCGCTCCGAAGCAGGCACCAAGCATCAGGAACACGATAAAGGGGAAGCCCGGCACCATGGCAAGGCCGACCATGATCACCGCGGCCAGCGCGAGCGCTCGGGAATCCCGCAGGAGCTGGCTGGTTATTTGCTGGCCAAGATCGCCAGTTCCGTCGGCGCTGCCGACGCGCGTCACCATCGTACCGGCGGCCACGGCGACGAGCAGTGCCGGTATCTGCGCCACCAGCCCGTCACCCACGGTGAGCAGCGAGTAGGTGGCAGCCGCGTCCCCCAGGGACATATCGTGCTGCAGCGTTCCGACGGCGAACCCACCGACAAGGTTGACCAGAATGATCACGATCCCGGCGATGACGTCGCCCTTGACGAATTTCATGGCGCCGTCCATCGCGCCGAACAGCTGGCTCTCGCGCTCCAACTGCTGGCGCAGACGGCGTGCCTCCGCCTGGTCAATGTCGCCGTTGCGCAACTCGGCATCGATACTCATCTGCTTGCCCGGCAGCGCATCGAGCGTGAAGCGCGCGGCCACCTCGGCGACGCGTTCGGCACCCCGTGCAACCACGATGAACTGCGCGACGGTGATGATCAGGAAGATGACCAAGCCCACCGCAATACTGCCGCCGACGACGAAGGTACCGAAAGCGGTAATGATATCCCCGGCGTCGGCCTGGAGCAGGATCAGTCGCGTGGTCGTGATCGTGATGGCCAGCCGGAACAAGGTGGCGATGAGGATGACCGACGGCAGCGACGAGAACTGGAGCGGATGAGAAACGTAAAACGAAGCCAGCAAGATAAGCACGCTGATGGCGATATTGGCGGTGATGAGAATGTCGACGAGGAATGTCGGCAACGGGATAAGCATCATCACCACTGCGACGAGCAGCAGGACGGCAATGACCAGGTCGCTGCGGCGTGAAAGCCTGGCCAGGAATCGCAGAAGTCGCTCCGATATGGTCATTCAACACCTCGGTGCGACAGGAAGCTCAGCAAGGCACTGCGCGCCTCGGTCTTGCGCCCGGCCACGAGCAAGGCGCGGCTCTTCAGCAATGCAAGCGCCGGGTGGTCCATTCCGTCCAAGGTCTCCAGCCTGGCGATCGTGGCAAGCGCCTTTTCCGCCTCGCCATCGAGTATGAGCAGGTGCGCCAATGTCCGCAGCACGCCGGCATTTCCCGGCGAGAGCTGTGCAGCGATAAGCAGGTACGCCGCGCCCCGCTTTGCCTGCCCGTGACATCCATAGAGATAGCCCAAGACATGCAGCAGGTGTACGGTGTCATGCGGGTCGGTCAGATTTCGATTCCTTCCTGCATGCGACCAAGCAGATCGCGATGACGCTCGATTTCATCCTCCATCAGCGTTCTGGCGAGTGTCTTGAGTTGCTCGCCGCCCTCAAGGTCAGGGACCAGGTGCGTTACAAAATGCTGGAGAATTGGCACGGAGCGCCGCAGGATGGCTGGCTCGGGAATATTGGGCATGACGAAGTTGACGAGTATCTCATCGAGCGATTCCCCGGCGGCACCCTGAGAGCGCTGGAATTCCGCAGTTTCTGACATTTCCGTGCCAGCGGCTGACTTCGTTCCCTGGGCACGGTTTGTGGCTTTGTCGGCGCCATTCATCCGTCGCCGGTGGATCGATTGACCGCGTACGCTTTCGGCCTGCCGGACCTCGCGGCCGGGTGTGTCAACCCTTGCCGTGTCGAACCGCGGCCCTTCAAGCCGGCGGTTCACGGATATTTCAGCGCGACCGTGGCGCCGCCCTTGGTCAGGAGAAGTTCCGTCTCGCCGATGTGCTTTATGGTCCAGCCGTCATTCGTGAATGCGCCTTCGTGATAGCGTGCGCCGTCGGCGGTAATGACGTATGGCCGCTCGCCATACCAGATTGCCTGCAGCGTCAGGCGCGGAGCCTGCTCCGCGTTGCCGATCATGACGTTGGAGACGAGGGCAATATGCGCGCCAAACGCCTGGTCGAACCAGGATTGCGTTTCCGTCCAGACACCACTTTTGTCATTGGGGATCATCCCCGAGACCACGAGGCGTCCCGATGATCGCTGAACGGTCAATGTCCTTATGCCGGATTGCTCGAGATGCTGCTTGAGCTGGCTTTCCGCGTCGGCGGCACTTTGGATTTGCGCCGGCGATGAATCGTCCAGGACTTCTTGCCCTGCGTCACCCGCAAAGGCCATCCTGACCGGTTCGCCGTCTTGTGAGGCCAGCTTCTGGCCAATATCGGGCTTGGCGAAGGAGAACCCGTTCGCCGCGACGGAAACAGCGAATACAGCAAGCAGAACGCTGCCTGCAACCAGGAGAGGGCGATTGGAAACAGCCCACCGATTCGATGGGCGTTCGGAGTTGACCAACTGGATGCCGGCGTCACCGACGCTTAGGGTGAACGGCAGCCTGCAGCGGCTGCCATGTCCCTCGTGGATGGTCTCGCCTGTGGCCAGTGCGACATCGCCGCCAACGGCTTCGATTTCAAACTGGCTGCCCTGGCGCCGCAGCCTTGCATGGATCGGCGCGATGCCGGCATCCCTGAGGACGATGTCCGACTCCGTGCTGGAACCGATCGTAAAGACTGGGTCGACCAGACTGATTTCGGCGCCGGCGTGAAATCCGTGGGTTACGCTGAGCGCGACGGAATGTCCGGCTGCCGGGGAGGGAGCGATAATCGAGCGGAACCGGCGCGCCGCCGGCGCCGGATCCAGATATCTGCCGATAGGGCTAGCGGTCATGCCACTTCATCTCCCGCCGATGACGATTTCAAATGCAGCCAGACGACGGCGTTGAAAGGCCGTGCAGTATGCCGCCGATTGCTTGCGGCGGCGTATGGGTTCGAGAATCCGCTGGCTCAGGCCTTTTCAGCCGATTGGCCGAGCGTCTTCGCGGTGCTCATCAGCATGTCATGTTGGGATTTCGCGATCTCTTTCGTGATCTCCAGCCCAAACATGCGCTCCTGTTGCTTGATCATCTTGTCCAGGTTCTGTTCCGGCGACCCGGTAGAGCCGGAGGTAATGGGAGGGGTAGCAGCCATCATTGTCTCCTTGAGGGACTATTCATTACGAACTCCGGACTCACACCGCTGCGATCCGGCAGGTTGCCAAGGCACTCTAAGGCAGCATGGCCGAAATTGAAAGTCCATTTGGAATATATGAGCCACTCAAGTTCCAAGTGTTGCATTGCCAACGTGTGAGGAGTAATCTGCCAGGCGGGTGAATGGGGTATTTCAGGATGGAAAAAGGTCCTTTGGCCGAGTTGTTGGTCGAACGGTTTGAGAATATGCCGCCTCAACTGCGGGTCGCCGCGCGTTTCGTGCTGGATCATCCCAAGGATGTCGCACTGATGTCGATGCGCGAGCAGGCGAACCAGGCCGGTGTTTCGCACAGCACGATGATGCGGCTGGCGCGATGGCTTGGGCTTGAAGGCTACGAGGATATGCGCAGCCTTTATGCGCGCGCTCTGCGTGAGACGATCGCCGGGGAGCCGGCGCGACAGGGTATCGAACAGCGTGGCGATCCGGGATATTCGACGGCCGGCGTCGTTGCCGACACGCTTGCGGCCCAGATTTCAAGTCTTGGTGAATACGGCAATGCCATGCAGTTCATTGCCGCCGCCGACCTGCTTGCAAGATCGCGCGATCTTTTCGGTCTCGGCTCACGCTCCGCCTACCCGGTCGCAAGCCACTTCGTTCACGTCATGTCGTTTCTGGCTGGCGCTGGCCGCAAGGTGACGCTTGTCGGCGAGATGGCCGGACAAGGCCTGAATGCCCTGCAGCACGCGGGACGTGGCGACGTGCTGCTGGCTGTGGGCATGGCGCCTTATGAACGCACGACCATCGACGTGGCGCGCCAGGCGGCTCGGCAGGGCGTCGGCGTGGTGGCAATCACTGACAGCAGCGTGTCTCCGCTGACGCGGATCGCGCGGGAGACAATCATCGTCACGTCGAATTCGCAGTCGTTCTTCCGAAGCATGGCGCCGGCGTTCGCCGCCGTCGAACTTCTGGCGGCACTGACGGCAGCGCGGTCCGAAACGGATGCCGCAGAACGGGTAAAACAGTCGGAAGAGCAGCTTGCCGCTTTCGGCATTTATTGGAAGCCCCCTCGATAACATCCAAAAGGGTGCGATCGGGCGGGCGTGCCGGCGGCCAGGCTGCCGGCAACAGTGATTCCGGAGGTCGTCCAGATGGTTCGCCTGGTAACGCTCAACAAGCCGCCCGTCCAGCCGCAAAAGGTCAATGCCACGGCAAACGCCGAGCAGATAGCGCGGCTGGAGGCGCAGGCGGCGAAACTCCGGGAGCAGATCAGGCTCGCCAACCGGATGGGTGAGCGCGACTGGGCGGCGCAGGCCCGCCAGGAACTGGCGCAGGTGAACACGCAACTGAGTTCCCTTCAGCCGCCGCCGGCTGCGGCTCCGGCAGCGCCGGCGTTGAACGCCAGCACCGGCATATCCGGCAACGGCACGACGGTGACGCCGGCGCTCTATGTGCGGACTGATCTCGCGGCACCCACGCTGATGCCGGTGAAACTTGACGCAAGCAAGCCCGACGACAACGCCGCGGAAGCGACGACTGCCCGCAACATCGTCAACGACGTCACCGGTGGCAAAAGTATCGACCAGATTGCGTCTGCCCGCGGCATGACGCGCGACCAGGTCATCGCCGCGCTCAGGTCTGGCGGGATGACCGTGTCGACCGCCGACCCCAGCGGCAATGGTGACGTGCAGACAACGAAAATCACGGATGCCAGCGGCCGCACCGTCACGCAATATTACGACTATCAACACGACAGCTACTATACGAGCGTCGAGCAACCCAACGGCACCGCGACCACCACACCGATCCGGGATGGGCTCGGGCGCAAGGAAACCAGCAACTACAATCCCGATACCGGCGCCATCACGACGCGTTACGAAGACGATCTCGGCAAGGGCACCGTCACCGAGCGAACGTCGCTGCCCAACGGTGCTTCGGTGGAAACGGTGACGCCAGGCGCCGGTCCGTCCCTTCCCGTGACCACCGTCACCGGTCCTGACGGCCACAAAACCATATTGGCGGCCGCGCAGGATCCGGGTGGGAAAAGCACGCAGAACATCAAGCAAGGTCTGGCCGACGGGAAAAGCATCGAGCAGATCGCGCAGGACAACGGCCTCACCAGCGAGCATGTGATGGCCGAACTGCAGGCCGCCGGCTATCAGGTCAAGACGCAGGCAGCGGCGAGCGGCAATGGCGACGTGCAGTCGGTGGAGCTCGTTGACCCGCACACCGGCGACAAGACCGTCTACTCGCACGACTATCAGCACGACGAACGCTCCGTCGTGACCACGGCCGACGGCAAGGAAACCTCGCAATCCGTCGATGGCAACGGCAAGACCCGCAACAGTGTGCACAACACCAAAACGGGCGAGACCACGACCACGATCGTCGATCCGAAAACGGGGACCGAAACCAAGATCGTCACCGACAAGGACGGCCGGGTGACGACGACCATCACCGAGAAGATCAATGGCGGCAAGCCCGTCGAGCACGAGGTCAAGCCCGGCGACAATTTGACCCTTATCGCGCAGCAATATGGCGTATCGCTGGATGATCTCAGACGGACGAATCCTGAGCTTTTCGATTCGTCCCGAGATCCGGACATCATCAAGCCCGGAGAAAAGGTCACCATCGAAAACGGGACGCGCACTACCGTGGAGGTCACCTTCAACGGCTATACGCTGACCACTAAGCCCGATGACAGCATGACGCTGCACAACAACACCACCGGCACCGACCTGAAGATCGAGGCAGGAAGCACGCAGGCCGCTTTGGCCAGGACGCTATTGGCGGTGAACCCCAACAGCAGCAATTTCGAGGAGGCAAAGGAAGGCCAGGTCGTGAAGACCTTTGTCGAAGGGCTGTTGGCCGGTGAGACCTTGCCCAGCCTCATCGACGCCGCGGAGAAGGCCGGACAGGACAAACAGGCCTTGATCGACAAATACGGTTTGGGCACGGCCGCCAAGCCCAAGCTGGATGGGCAAAACAGGGTTGTCGATCCGTTCGGCGATCCGCCACAGGGCAACGCACCTTCCGGCGGGAAGTGGACGCCGATGAAGATCGACGGCGTCTGGACCTGGGTCGATCCCCAGGTCGCCCAGGCCATCATTTCCGAGAACATCGCCCTGTCGCGCATCACCGAGACGCGAGCTCTGGCCGGCCAGCAGCAGGAGCAGTTCAACGTCGATATGCTCGATCCCGCCTACAAAGATGCCGTTGATGGCGCGCAGACCATCATAAACAGGGCACTGGCGCCTAACGGTCTGCAATGGACCGCGCAGAAACCGAAGGGCACGCTCGCCGATGCGCGGGAGCGGCTGACCAAGGCCAACACCTTGCTACAGAACGCACGCGATGCCCGTGGCGAATATGAGAATGCCGCACGCGTCCTCAAGGATGCCATTGCCGGGCAGAGCAAGCTGACGCCGCTGGGTGATCCCGATGCAACAGCTGTCGGCCCTGTCAACGGCCCGAACCGGTATACCGAACACGCTCAGGGTGTCGCCGAGCACGCGGCCGTCGACAAGCTGTTTTCCGAGGTCGGCCTGCATCTGAGCAAGGGCGACAAGCTCACCATCGATTTCCTGGTGGGCAAGGCCGAACTGGACGGCGTCCCCACGGACTCGAAGGAATACAAGGACCTCAAGGCGCTGCAGACGACAGCAGGCAGTCAGCTCGAACTGGCGCAGGCCTACCAGAACTACTTCGACGCTCATACCACTGCCGCACAGGTCGGCGCGCAGCAGACGGATCTCGAGCAAAAGCTGCTTGGCCAGTATCTTGGCGAACAGGAGTTCGACCCCAACGAGGAATACAACCGGTATAGCGGCGACTACCTCGGACACTACAAGACATCGACGCTCGAGGTCCGCGACGGCCAGCTCTGGGTCGTCAATCATTTCGACAAGGGAACGACGGAGCAGCAGCTCACCTACAGTCTGAACGACAAGAATATCTCGGACGAATATCGGGACCGCCAGCTCAACAAGGACTGGCAACAGCTTCTGAGCGGTTCGACGGAGAAGATGTGCACCGCCAACGGCCTGGAAACCGCGAAGGCCGGCGAGGCGCAAGCGGCAAAGAATCTGAACGATGTCCTAGACAAGCAGCTCGGCAACAGCATCACCGACCTGAAAACGAAGCTGACGAGCCTGCAGACCAACTTCAACAATGCGCTGACGCAACACGGGCCTGGAGCGGTCGATGCGCCCCAAGGGACGCTGCCCGATGGCGTGCAGCCGGTCGAAATCGAGGTCGCAGGACAGACGATCAAGGTGGCGCCGGAGGTTGCCCAGAAATACAACCAGACAGGAATCGATGCGCTGACCCAGGGCGGCAAGGCAATCTGGATCGACCTGGACACACAGGATAACGATCATGGTGGCCGCTGGGTCGACCCCGAACTGGCGGTCTCCAAGCTCAAGCTTGATGCGACAAGAGCTCAGATAGCACAGGCCGAGGATCTGCGCCGAGTGGTGCAAGGGTTCAGCGATTACCATGAGCTTCGGCTCAGCGATCCCTCGCTCTTGGCCGACCGCAACAGCATGGTGGACAAGACCTATCTGGACGAACATCAGCAGCAGACGCTCGACGGCATCTATCAGCCGAAGTTCCAGCAACTGCTCGACAGCGGCTATGACAACGAGTTCCGGGAACAATCTGGTCCGACCCTCGATGACACGGTCGCCAGGACGTTCGGCCTGAATTCTTCGACCGATGATGGCCGCGAGGCGATCGAGAATGTGACGCATGAGATCCGCGATATTGGCGGCGACGATCCGTATGTGCGCAGCGTGCCGATCTTCTATGTCGACGACGAGGTCGGGACGCAGCAGGTCACGCTCTTTGCCGTGCGCGACGGAGACGGCAACACTCGCTATGTCGACGTGACAGGCGAGAAGTTCGACGACCTCGGCGACTTCCAGGACAACAACAGCCAGTTTGGTGAGAGCGGCAAGCTCGTCGTTCCCAAAGGACTGGAGATGAAGGCGGGAGACGACGGCAAGATCGCGCTTGAAGTGGTGAAGGCGCGCAACGTCTCGGTCTGGGACAAGGTCGCCGATCCGCTGGTTGGCATCGGGACCGGCATCGCCACCATCCTGTCGTTCACGCCGGCCGCGCCGATCGCGGCCCCGCTGGCCTATACGGGTGCTGCCTATCTCGGAACCCGAGCGGTCATAAACCAGGTCAACCATCTGGAACATGGCGGCGAGTGGGACGATAGAGAGTCACTGATGAACATCGCCAGCGCGGCGACCACGGTTCTGCCCATGGCATCCAGCGGCCTGCGCACCATTGGCTTGGCGGGAAAGGAAATGACCGCGCTTCAGGCCTTCCGTGGCAGCATAGGTGCGACACGATCCGGCTCTTCCCTGGCGCTCGAAACCCGCGGTTACATGCAATCGACCGCCGGCCTGAACAAGGCGGCGTGGGGAATGGATGTCGGCTCGGTGATTGTCGGCGCACCCTTGCTGGCGACCTCTGCCTATGATCTTGCCGTCAACGGAGATCAGATGAATGGTCTCCAGCTTGCCAATGCGCTTACCGGTCTTGGCACCGGCATCACCGGCACCGGCCTCGGCATCCACGGCCTGCGTACGTTGCGGCCGGGAACGGGCACGCAGGCGAGCTCCAACGGTCCGGACGCCAGTCCGCCACCGGGCAGCGACGGACCGCACCAGCAGCCGCCTGGCGGCAACGGACCGCGGCAATTGCCGCCGGCGCCGGAGCCCAATTCCTCGGGGCGCCCAATGAATGTCTATGAGATCGGTGCCGATGGCGTTTACAGGCCGACCGGGAAGCAGGTTTTCCACGACCCCAGCCATCCGGTGATACCTGGAGAAGTGATCAAGGCCGATGACGGCAGCGGCGATGGTTCGACAATGCAGCCGGGCCACGATCCTCAGGGGTCGACCCCGCCCGGTACTGCCCATCCCGCCGATGGCGATCCCATCATCGTACCGGGCAAGCCGACAGGACAAGACGGAACGGTGCGCCTCGTCTGGGACCCGGAGACACGCAGCTTTGCCGGCACGCCCGGACACGACACGAGCGGGTATGTCTACACCAGCGGCAAGGATCCGAGGACGCCCTCGGCCTATCTCGACGGCTTGGCCGTCGAACAGCTTGTGGCCCGCTACGAGCAGGAGAAGGGCTATTATTCCAGCCGCGAGATGGCCGAGCGCTATGGGCCGGACGGCGTTCAGATTCCGCGCACGCTGCTTCGTGACATACTGCCGGACTTCCGCGTCGGTGTCACCTTCCGGGTCCGGTTGAACACCGGCGATGCATTCGGGATCGGCTCGCCGACAATCGCGGCCATTGGCTTCGGTGTCGGAACCAAGACCGATGTCGGCATGATCGGGTGGTCGATCGTCGACAGCGTCAGCCAACGCAGCCTGACGCCGTTCAAGGACGCACTCGGCACCCAGGGCGTCGTATCCTACCGGGCACGCGAATACAGGAACATCACAGGCCTCCAGGCCGGTGTCTGGCCGGTGTCCAATCAGACGGCCTTCCCGGTTCGCAGCAGCGATCTGTCGGCGGCGGCGAGCAAGGCGATATTCAGCGATGCGACCGGCTATGACGCCAAGCCGCTGGACGCTGCCATCGTTGGGATGACACCCGATGGCGAAGGCACCGTGATCGAGATGGCCTACACGCCTTTGCTCAAGGGCGAGGAGGTCACGCTGGCACCTGGCCAGCATGACTTCTTTGGCGTGCCGGCGGAAAACAGATCCGGCCACGTCCAGCTGCAAGGCGCGCTTCCGTTCGACCGTGTCATGACCGAGACCAAAGCCGGTATACGCCTGCCGATCGTGGCCAATCATGTCGCGGCGGTGGACCAGATGCCGCGCGTCGGCTTAGAGAAGCGACCGGAACTGTCCGTGAAGGACACGCTCCAGCCGGGCGACATCGTGTCGACGCAGGCATACGACCAGATCCAGTCCGCTCTCGGCTCGACAAGCCTGAAAATCCAGTTCGCGGTCAAGGACCCGGCGAAGGCGTCCGAACTCATCGCAGCCATCGGCCAGGGCGATGGCATCCGCTCGATCCGTGACCTCGTCAACGCCGGCCAGATCGATCCGTCGAACACGGTTTCTCTGGTCGATGAGCCGACGCTGAGCGGATTGCGTCTCTCGGCAGTACCGGGCAAGGCGCCGACGGCAGACATCGTTTTGCTGACCGGCGAGAAGGCTCGAATTGTAAATCCCGAGGCCATGCTGGTCGACGTCATCTTCAACGATCACAACAGGCTGCCTGGCGTACTGGGTTTCAATCCCGACCGGATGGTCACGTCCGCGACCTACAAGGTGAAATCGACGCTACAATCATGGCTTCCCGCGCGCTTCCAACCCGACGAATCACCGCAGTCCCGCTACATGCCCAGCGCCGGCAACATCTATAAGAACCTCTACGGTTCGCACGGCACCCCGGCCACGCGCTACACGCTTTCACTCTCGACGCATCCTCTGCCTGCAGGTGCGTTGACTTTCAGCGCCGAGGTGAGAATCCAGTACAAGTCCAGAGCGGCCAGCATCGCGCCGTCGATCGCCAAGAACGAAACCGCGACACTGACCTTCGATCGCGCCGACGGGCAAAATGAGGAATTGACGATCCCCGCCTGGCTCGCCCACGCCGTGGAAACCTCGCGCGACGGGGCGGCGACAGGCATCCCGAAGGGCGGCAAGGCCTCCCTGGAGCAGTTCCTCGGCGAACTGGAAAAGAATGCAAGACCCGACCAGCGCGCGGCGATCGAGCAGTTCCGGACGGAATTCGGCCCATCGATCGTCGATGGCGGCTTCATGCGCCAGAACGTTGCCGACGGCGTGCTGACCTTCCTCTCCTCGCAGGTGGGCAGCCGCCGAAACGGCCCGATCCAGATAAGGGACGAGCACGGTCAATCCGTGACCGCCACCCGTTATGGACCGCTGCCAAAGAGCGCAGAGAATGTCTATGTGCCGCCCGCCGACGGACCGCCAGCGCGCAGCGACGAACCGGAGCTGATGCACAAGTCGCATATTCTGTTCCGCGATCCCGAGACCGGAGAGGCATACGTCCTGCCATGGATGCGCGGCGCCTCCGAGGACCATGTGCCGGGCACTCAGGGGCGGCCGGAGGGCGAAAGCGTGCCGCCGGCGGCGAACCCTGCCAGGAAGGCAATCGAGGCGGCGCCTCCCACGACCTATTCGCTGCAACAGGTCCGCAACATGCGCCAGCCTGAGAAATGGCAGGCCGGCGAGATCTATACGCGCGAACTCAATGGGTCGCCTGGAGAAGCGCATTTCCCGGTCGATGCCAACCTGGGTGGGTCCCACCCCGTCTCAGGCGTGGGTGGGCGATATGTGGATTCGCCCGTCTTCAAGAGCGACGACGTGATCGAGGCGATCGAGGTCAAGACCTATCATCGCTGGACGACGATCAACGGCGTCGCGCAGATGCGCGAAGTGCCGCTCACGCCGAAACTGCAGGAGCAGATCAACAAGGATGTGGCACTGCGGAACGAGAACCCGGGCTATCAACCGCGCTGGGTTTTCCTCGATGCGCCGCCTTCCGCGGACTTGCAGCGGGCGCTCGACGATGCGGGAATTGTCGGCAACATCTTCGGACACAACAGACCCGCCACGGCTGCGCCGCAGCTACAATCGGCAACGGCCGGAACCGGTCCGGGCCGAACCCTGCAGCTCAAGGACGAGAGCGGCAAGGTGATCACCGCGACAATGTTGGGCACCGAGCCGAGGGGCTCGGAACAGGTCTATGTGCCGCCTTCCGACGGGCCTCGTGCGCCGGCCGATGCACCGGAGCTGGCGGACAAGACGCACATACTGGTGTACGACCCCGACACCGGCGAAGCCGTCGTGCTGCCGTGGATACGCGGTGCTTCCGGCGGCCACGCGCTCACCCGAGATGGCGTCAGGGCGACTTCGCTTGACCAGGTGCCGGATCTCAACATGGCCGATTTCGAGCCAAACCAGATCCCCTGGCTCAGGCGTGAGCAGGTGGCCGAACTGACGGAACAGCAGTTCCGCGACATGGATCAGGCCGGCTTGCTGCCCTCTCTGACCAGGAGCCAAATGCGGGGTATCGCGAAGGCAAAGATAGGCCAGGTCAACATCGCGGGCCTCGACGGGAAACAGATTCCTTGGCTGACCGAGGGCCACATCCGGAATATGACCGGCCAGCAGTTCCGGGATCTCGGCAAAGCCGGTTTGACGCCTCACCTGACGAAACCACAATTGCAGGCGATCAAAGGAGACAAGGTCGAGTTTGTCGACGTGTCGAAGTTGGAAGCGCGCCAGGTTCCGTGGTTCAAGCCCGGCCAGGTCGCGAAGTTCACGTCACAGCAATTCAAGGATCTGAGCGAGGCCGGATTGCTGAAGAACCTCACCGAGCGCCAGGTTGCGGCGATCCCCGAAACCATGGTCGGTTCCGTGGACGTGGCGAAGCTCGATCCCAAGCAGGTGCCGTGGCTGACCGCGAAGCAGATCCCGGCGTTGACCCGCGATCAATGGGGCGCCTTCACGATCCACCACACCGAAGCGCTGACCCAGCCGCAAATCGAAGCGGTGACACCAAAACAGTTCGAGGAAATGAGCCCCGGCCAGTTCCGCAAGTTCACGCTTGAGCAGTTCGAGTGGATGAGCGGGGATCACACGAACGGCCTCTCCGTGCTGCAACTGACGACCTATCGGGCAACCCATAAAAAGGCGATGACGCCGGATCAAGCGACCCGCGTCGATCTGGCGCTGAGCCATGCCAGGATGAGGGAAAACGCTCAGGCGCTCGCTACCTTTGGTGGCATGTCGACCACCTCCTACACGCTGTGGACTTCGTTGCCGCCAACTTGGACCGCCACCGCAAGTGGAGTGGCATTTGGCGTGCGAGGCTTCGTTTTCGGGGCGCAGGCGCTCTTCCCCAACGCAACCGCGGCTCACAAGCCGTTCGGGCGATTCCTCAATGCGCTCGGCGGAGCCACATTCATTGCCGCAGCACCAGGTGCCGCGACCGGGATGATCCAGGGTAAGGATCTTGTCGTCAACAGCACGTTTACGCTCGGCAACGTCGTCTATGGCACAAAGTCGATGCTGCAGTCGTTCACCGGCAGACCGGTGATCCGAAACCTGGCCGAACATCTGGCTGGACCAGGCTATGTGCTTGGCTGCGCCGTCTATACGCTGCATTCCTGGCCGGCGCCGATCGCAACAGTCGCCGGCACCATGTTCACGTTCGGCTGCGCGGAATTCTGGGCGTCGGCCATAAGGACGGACCGAATGAATAGCCGTTCGGTACCGCGAACCGATGCCGATATCGCGGCGGCGGAAAAGTCCGACAAGAGATGGACCGCATGGGATCGGTGGACCCTGGGCATCACCTTCGGCGTTGGAATGCTTCTCTTCTCGCTGGACTCCCTGCTCGCGGAGCCTTGGAAGGGCGCGAAGACGGCCCCTCCACCCGACCCGAAAAAACCGGCTGGCGATGCCTCGTCCCAGCGATCCGATGATCCTTCGGACGTTCCAGGTGGGGAACAAACCCCGCCAGAGACCTTTCCGCAACTTGTCGTCCAAGCGGATGACGGCCTGAATTTGCGGACCCAGCCCGACGGGCATTCGGCAGTGGCGACGGTTCTGCAACCCGGCACATTCGTCGAACAGACCGCGAAACCTTCGACCGATCCTTCGGGAGAAGCCTGGATACCCGTCGCAGGTTTCGGACCGGACGGCGAAATGCATAGCGGCTGGGTCTCCGGCGACTATGTCGATGTTCACCCCAAGGGCAGCAGCAATTCCGAGGGCCGCACGAATCCAACGCTGGAGAAGAATGGCTATCAGTGGGTCGACGTCAAGAACGGCGACTCTATCCGCCTGATCGCCAGGACCCATTCAGCGGATGTGGCGGCCACGGTGGTGCTCAACATGGATCATATCCTGAGTCCGGACATGATTTTCTCCGGCGACCGCATCTACCTGCCGGTCACGTCGGTCGGCTGAAGAACTGCCGGCCCAATCTAGCGTCCGTCAGCAGGCTGCGCCTTGCCGCTTCTCGCGGCATAGGCGTGCGCGACGCAGGCGGCCAGCTTCGCCGCCCGCTCCGCTATCGGATTGGATGGTTCGGAAGAATAGGAGGCGGTAAACCGCAGGTCGGACGGGTGCCATTCGCAGTCGACAATGCGCAATGTGCCGCTTGCGGTATAGTCCTGGACGACTTCCTCGGGGAGCGAGGCTATCCCGATACCGTTGAGAGTCATCTTGATGGAGGCGGCCAGCGAATTGGCCGGAAAGATACGCGGCGTCTTTTCCAGTTCGCTGGTGAGCTTGCGGTAAAGTTCGCTGTAGGGTCTGGTGGTGCGCGCGTAGCTGATGATCGGAAACTGCATCAGATCATTCAGCGTCAGCTTGCTTCGGTTGGCCAATTTCAATTGCGGCGAACAGACCCAGACGAGCGGAAAGGATGGCAGCTCGATGTTCTCGATGCTGTGCTCCAGAATCGGGCCCATCAGCACTGCAAGATCGAGCCTGTGGGACATGAGTTCGTTGCGAAGGGTCGTCGTCGCATCAACGACAATATCCGTATCGACAAGCGGGTAGTTTGCTTGCAATTCCTTCAGGAAATCCGGAAGCCAGGTGTGCACGATGGATTCGGCAACCCCGAGCCGAAGCACCCCTGCCGTCTCTGAAAGAGAGTTGGCCGCCAGCTGCAGCCGTTCCGCTACGCGCAGGACCCGTTGAGCAGGTGGCAGCAGCCGTTGTCCCTCGGCGGTCAGCCTGACGGTGCTGCTGTGCCGTTCGAACAGCTTGGCGCCCAGCGCTTCTTCCAGGCCGGCAATTCGGGTGGATACCGCCGGCTGCGTCGTGTTCAGGCGTTCCGCTGCCTTTCGAAAGCTTCCGAACGTGGCAACCAGGAGAAAGGTTTCGAGCTGCTTGATGTTGAAAGGGATCACGATTCAATGCCGGACAATAATCTGAGCTCCAATCTTTACGCGGTCATATAGATCGATAACGTCTTCATTGGTCATGCGGATGCATCCCGAGGAGTTGGCCTGTCCGACGGTCCATGGCTGGTTGGTGCCGCGGACGCGATAAAGCGTATTTCCGATATAAAGGGCGCGGGCGCCCAATGGGGTTTGGTCCTCCCGCGACATGAACGGGCAGCAAGCGACCCTTGGATGCTTTCCCGGATCGCATATCGGCAGGCGGTCGCCAATCCGGCCAGTTTCTCTTGCTCGAAATCGTGTCGCGACCGGCCCACTCCAGGCCCTCCTTGCCAACCCCCACTGCATATCGCAGCGCTTTGCCGTCCCCAAGGATGTAATAAAGACGCCGCTCCGTGGTGTTGATGACGATCGATCCCTTCGGTTGAGCCTCGCTGAAGTTCACGATTTGCCTTGGGATCGCTAACCGCTCCGGCAGCATTCCTTCGTCCGACGTCTGGTCGGGAGCGGAAGGGGAGACCAGCACATTTCTCGCCTGATCGTAAGTCCAGCATCTAGGGTCATAAGCGCTCTTCGATTGGGCCTGCGCTGAAGCCATGGCGGCAACCAGCGTGGCAGCAACCAAGGCTGCCGCTGCCACTCTCCGGCTGAGACGTGGGCCGAACAGGATACTGCCTCCCGCTATGCTGGCGGGAGCGAACGCGTTCGCGAGCAGCGCCCTGTTTGCCACCACCGACACCTTTCTGCATCCAGGCGTTGAACAGGGGATCACACACGGGTCCCGCCTGATTCCAGCGCGCACCATATCGCTTTGCTCACTGTTCGCAACATTTGGCACCGAACTAGCATCGGCAATCCAATTGGACTTCCAATTTCGCAGTGCGCACGTTAGAGTGAACCCGGCGGGCAAAACCATGAAGCGAGCGATGCGGGTCACCACTCGTGGGTCGCTTGCAATAGGACAAAAGTTGACGGGACGCGGTATTTGCCATGCGGATCGGTTGTCGGGAGCCAGGGCTGCCTTTGCCGCCAGCGGCCTTGCCGTGGTCCTGGCGCTCGGCTTTGGCTCGCAGCACGCATACGCTGCCGAACCGCGATGGCCACCTGGCCCTTACAAATACATCACGGTCGACCAGTCGGTGGCAGACGCGCTGGTCGAGCTTGGCCGCAACATGCGAGTGCCGATGCGCGTCAGCAAGCTTGTAAAAGGACGCCTGAGCGCCGGCATGCCGGCGGGGACGGCCCACGAGTTTCTGGAACAGATTTGCAATCGATACGGGCTGGTCTGGCATTTCGACGGCATCGTCATGAACGTTGCGACCGAAGCCGAAATCCAGACGGAAATGATCCCGCTTGATGCAAACACGGCTGCCGGTGCGGAAGATCGGCTTTCGCGGCTGGGCGTCATCGATCCGAGGTTTCCGGTAAAGGTTTCCAAGCAAGACGATGTCGTCTCGGTATCGGGGCCACCCTCCTACATCGAACTGGTCAGGAAAACGCTCGGAGTTCCCGCGGCAACGGGCACGAAGCCGGAGCCGGGCAAGATTGTTTCGGTCCGCGTTTTCCGCGGAAGGCAGGTGGAGGCGTATGACGTCCCCTCCGCCGAGAAGAACTAGGGAACGGGAGGCAGGTTCATGCAGATCGCACCGATTGGAGCCTTGGAGGCTACGCTTGCAAACTTGACCACCAGCATAAGCTCACAACAGCAGATCACCGCTGGCGCCGCGGCGCAGCCTGGCAATCGAATGGCCGGTGCCAAGCAGGAAAAGCACGACGCCGTGAGGGTCAACACGCCTGAGCGCGGTGATGTCGCCACACGGGAAGGTCAGCAGGTGGCACAAGCGTCGTCCGGTGCCAATCCGGCAATGGCTGGGCAATCCTCCAAGCCGGAAAGGACGGAAGCGATCGTCGAACGCCAACTCTTCGACTATCTGGCCGAGGCAGAGAAGGCAGGGGGCGGGGCGTTCACGGATCCGTCGGCCCTGTTCGGGTCGGCCGTTCGGTCGTTGGACGGAACCATGCAGCAGGTCCAGAAAGCCCTGGGCCAGGCGAACGCCCCGGTGAGCGCCGATGCAGCTACGGTGCAGGATGCCGCCGGCAAGACGGCCCCGTCAGGCAAGGAAGCAGAAAATTCCCCGGCAAAGAATGCCGAGCAACTTCTCGAACGGTCCATTTCGGTGATGTGGGCAGCCGCCAATCTCGAGGTGGTGACGAGCAGCGTGACGGCCGTCACGTCGTCCACCAGCACGCTGATCAAACAACAGTGAATGCCGCGGGGTATTTCGTGCCGACGCTAACCTTGCCGTGGCGGTCAACGCTATTGAATCGATGCGGCGCCCGGTGGCGCGTGGCGTTGATTGTTATCGGCATGCTTGCGTTGCAGGCGTGCTCGGAGGAGCTCTATTCCAATCTCAACCAGCGGCAGGCCAACGAGATCGTGGCCACGTTGATGCGTCATGGGATTCCTGCCCAACGCGAGACCGCTAAAGATGGGAAAATGACGGTTTCGGTGCAGAAAAATCGGTTCGCCGACGCAATGGCGATTCTGGATGAAAGCGGATTGCCCAAACAGGAATTCCAGACGCTGGGCGACGTGTTCAAGAGAGGTGGGCTGGTGTCCTCGCCGGTGGAAGAGCGGGCGGCGATGATCTATGGCCTGAGCCAGGAGCTGTCGCAGACGATCTCGGATATCGACGGCGTGCTTTCCGCGCGCGTCCATCTTGTCCTGCCCGAAAACGATCCGCTGAGACAGCAGCTGGTGCCGTCGTCCGCCTCCGTCTTCATCCGGCATCGCGCATCGGTTCCGATGAATGAGCTGATCCCACAGGTCAAGATGCTGGTGGCCAAGGGTATCGCCGGACTGACCTATGACAATGTTTCCGTCACCCTCATTCCGGTAACGGCGGCGGCCCCCGAGCAGGGAACCGGCGAGGCGGGCTTCACGACGTTCCTCGGCCTTTGGTTGCATCCGGACAGCGTCGTCGCCGCGATGTGGCTGTTCTACGGCATGGCGGCGGCCATACTCGCGCTGGCTGCCCGGCTGGCCTACCTCCGGTGGTACCGACAGCCCGGCGTCTATGCGCTCGATGCTTCGGCACTGTCTGTGAAAAAGACATGACCGAGACCGGCTCGAAGCAAACCGCCAGCCCGGAATGGCAGGCATTCGTATCCAACCCCGCATCCTATGTGGATGCGGCCAGGCTCGCGGAATGCCTTGACGGCACGATCGGCGAGGCTGCCTGCGAGCGCATGCTGCAGTCGCGACGCCTGCATGAACGATTATCGGAGCTTCTGGTGGAGCGTCATAAGCTGTCTTCAGCAGTCGAAGAGCCGGCCGACGAGGTCGATCGAGCGATCGCCTTGTCCTCCGGCGAGGAGCTGGAGGAACTTGCGCTTCGCGCCGGCGCGATCTACTGGGCCGGCAGTCTGGCCGCTGTCATTGTTGGACGCGAAGCGGCCGCGTGGCAGGCAGCGCTTGGCGCGGATCTCTGCGCTTTCGCGGTCGCCAACCGCGATCTGGCCGGTCCGATGCAGCGGTTGGAACCCCTGGAGGACATTTACGGCCGTGTCTATGCCCACGGCCTGAGTTGCCTTGGCGCCTGGTGTCAGGCGATGCCTGGCGATACGAGCATGCGGGTGCGCCTCAAGCTGGTGCCGCACGAGCTTGTCGATCAGACGGCAGGCGAACCCTTTGCCGAGACCGGTCCCGCGATTGTTCGACGAGCGATGAGCTCGGCGGGATGATCGAACCGGGCAAAGCGACCGATGCCGTGCCGGGGCGCCCTTTCGCCCGGATCCTGCGCGCCGCCGAGGTGCGCGCCCTGCAGGATGGGCATGCCTTTCTCGATGAAGCAAGGCGCGATGCGCAGCAGTTGCGTGATGCCGCTCGGCGAGCCTATGCGGCTGAATATGCGCAGGGCTATGAAGACGGCAAGGCGCAAGGCGATGCGGACGCCACACGCTTGATCAGCGAGACGGCGGTCAAGGTGGATCACTATTTTGGCGGGCTGGAAGCCGAAGTCATCAGCCTGGCCCTCGATGTCGTCAGGCGAATGCTTGGAGAATTCGACGTCAGCACGCTTGTCGCGAAGGCGGCAAGGCAGGCTGTGATTGAAATTCGCCGCGCCAAATATCTGAAAGTCCGAGTTCATCCCGCTTCCGTCGACAGGGTTCGCGATGAGCTGGACGCTGTCTTGCGCGAGAGTGATCTGGGCATGACGGTCGAGATCGACGCGGATGACGCATTGGCAACCGGCGCCTGCATCGTTTCGACCGACTTTGCCGTCGTCGATGCGACCATCGACGCGCAGCTCCAAGCCATAGCTGCCGCGATTGCGTCAAAGGCGGAGGTTCCATGAAAGAGCCCGCTATTGATATCGAAAGCCGTCTGGCGTCCCTCATTCCGAACCTGCGCTCCGCCCTCCGCAACGATGCCAGCCGGCCCAGGAAAGGGCGTGTACGGCGGGTCACCGGCACGATCATCCATGCGACCGTCGAGGAGGCCCGGATCGGCGAGATATGCGAACTGGTCGACCCCAGGACCGGCAAGACGACCAAGGCGGAAGTCGTCGGCCTCATGGACGAAATGGCGATCCTTGTTCCGCTTGGCGATCTGAGCGGTCTTTCAAGCCTGACGGAGGTCGTCGCGACCGGAAAGGACCAGCGTGTGCCCGTCGGTCCCGGGCTTCTCGGCCGGGTGATCAGCGCGCTCGGCGAGCCCTTGGACGGCAAGCCGCTTTCGCAGGATGGCATGACCGGCAGCTATCCGGTCAATGCCTATCCGCCATCTCCGCTGGAGCGCAGCTTGATTTCCGAGCCGATCCAGCTCGGAATCCGCGTCCTCGACGGGCTGCTCACCTGCGCGCGCGGGCAGCGCGTCGGCATCTTCGGCGAACCTGGCGTCGGCAAGTCGATCCTGCTTTCCGACATCGTCAGAGGCACCGATGCCGATGTTGCCGTGGTCGCCCTTGTTGGAGAGCGCGGACGTGAAGTGCGTGAGTTCCTCGAACATCAGCTTGGACCGGAAGGGCGGCAGCGGGCAATCGTCGTCGTCGCGACCTCCGACCGGCCTGCCATCGAGCGCGTCAAGGCCGCCTATGTGGCGACCAGCATTGCCGAATATTTTCGCGACCAGGGTAAGCATGTGCTGCTTACGATGGACAACATAACGCGGTTTGCCCGTGCGCAGCGCGAGATTGGCCTGGCCTCGGGCGAGCCATCGACGCGTCGCGGCTTTCCATCTTCGCTGTTCGCGGTCTTGCCCCGCCTGCTCGAGCGCTCAGGCCCCGGCCGCGTCGGTTCCATCACAAGCCTCTACAGCGTTCTATTGGAAGGCGACGGCACGCTGGATCCTGTCGCCGAGGAAATTCAGGCGCTCCTCGATGGCCACGTCTTCCTGTCGAACGAACTCGCGCAGCGGAACCATTTCCCGGCCATCGACGTCCTGCGCAGCCGAAGCCGCCTCATGGATGCGGTTGTACCGCCGGCCCATCGGTCTGACGCCAGCCGCCTGCGTGAGTTGCTTGCCCGCTACGCCGACATCGAACTTCTCCTGCGGGTCGGTGAATACGAAAAGGGAAGCGATGCCGTCGCGGACGAGGCGGTGGCGAAGATCGATGCCATCAACGCCTTTCTGCGTCAGGCGTCCGCTACACACGAGAGCATCGACAAGACGCGCCAACTCATGCGGGAAATCGTCAATGAAAGATCGTGACATGATCGCTCGATTGGGCGACCTCAGACGCCGCCGGGAAGAACGCGCCAAGGAAGGCGTGATCAGAAGGCACGCCGCTGCGCATCGGGCCGCGAAGGAGGTTCAGGCGGCAGCCGCTGCGGTCACCGAACACCTCCGGCGCACGGTTGACGCAGAAGAGGCAGCGTTCGGTTCGCTGGTTGGGCAGCCGGTAAAGGCTGCCAGCTTCCATCGGCTTCAGGGACGGTTCGAAATCGCCGCCAGAAAAACCGAGCAGTTGCGCGAAAACGAGAAGATTGCCGGCGCCGCCGAGGAGCGACGGAAAGAGGAGTTGTCGGCAGCCCGCAATGATCATCGTGCGAGCCTGAAGGCGGTGACGAAGCTGGATGGCCTGTTGGAGCATCTGACCAAACGCAGCGCGCGCCGTCGCCTCGCTCTTTCCGAGCTTGTCGAGGAAGAGGAACGCGATCCGCCGCGCTTGCCAACAGAACGATAGCCCATCCGTGATCGTGGATATGGAAGTGTAATGCCTCAGGCCCTGGCGTCGGCAAAAACGAAAGCGCGCGGAAAACCGGTGAAACGCTCAGCAGGACTGCCGGGCGTCGGCGAACGGCTGACACTGGAATCCGTCGCGGCCGCGGAAGTCGGGGCATTGAACGCCTTCTACCGCCGCCGCGCCCCAGCGCAGATCACCATCGCGGGGAAGGCAATGACGATTGCTGCCGTCTGGCCGGCGGCGAACCCTGCGGACCAGCGGCTGTGCACGATTGCGTTCACCGTCGCAGGCAAGGTCGCCAAATTGCGCCTGCCGCTTTCTGTGGTCGAACGAGCCTTCGCCAAGGCGGACGAGCTGGTCGACATGAAACGACTGGCGCCCACTCACGCCGCACTGCTGCTGGAATCCGCATTCGAAGAGGACCTCGAAAGGATTGAGAGCAAGCTGGGTGAGAGGATCGCGCTCACCTCGGTTGAGCGAAGAGATACGGTTTCGGAGCAAATCCCCCTCGCTTTTGTCATGGCCGGCAACGACGAAACGATAGACTGCGTGTTGAACACGACGGACGCCGGCCTGGCGGTTCGGATCGGCCGCCTTCTCGACGAGATCGGCAAAGCGAGGCCGCCGATTCCGGCCGAATTCCCACTGTCGGTGTGCCTTCGACGTGGCGCGCTGACGATCACCCTTGGCGAGCTTCAAAGCCTGCAGCCTGGCGATGTGGTGCTTTTCAGGGATGCGGAGGAAGAACGCATGGCGGCACTCATCATTGCCGAGCGTCTTTATGCGCCGGTGACCTTGACTGCCGGTGGGCCGCAATTGCTTGCCGCGCCGTCTGCAATCGCTGGATCGAATTGGGAGTGGACCATGAACCAGAACACGCCGCCGCCAGCCGGCCAGACATTGGAAGAGTCGACTCTGGACGAGTTGCCGGTCGCGCTTGCCTTCGAGATCGGCCGCACGGCAATGCCTCTTGGGGACGTAAGGCAGCTTGCGCCCGGCGCTATCATTGCGCTCACCGATGTAACGCAGGAGACTGTCGACATCATCGCCAACGGCAAGCGTGTCGGTCGTGGCGAGATCGTGCGGATTGGGGAAAACCTGGGCGTGCGGATCGTCCGTATGTTCGACAATGCTTGAGAATTCGCCCAACCTCCTTGGGATTCTGATCGCTGTAGGCTTCGTCGGGTTGCTGCCGCTGGCCGTCGTCACGATGACGGGCTTCCTGAAAATTTCGGTCGTGCTGTTTCTTGTCCGCAACGCGCTTGGCGTCCAGCAGATGCCGCCCAATCTGGTGCTCTACGGAATAGCGCTTGTGCTTACGGTCTATGTCACCACGCCGTTGCTGAGCGAGATGTCGGGCCGGCTTCAGGAAGGACAAGTTCAGTTCCAGACTACGGACGACCTTGCCAGGGCGGCACAAATGGTCAGGGAACCATTGCAGCGACATCTGATGAAATTCACCCAGCCGGAAGAACGGCAGTTCTTTCTCGATGGCACAAGCCGCCTGTGGCCGGAACAGGCGCGGCAGAATCTCAAGGATGACGATCTCTCGATCCTTGTTCCCGCCTTCGTCGCATCCGAGCTTACCCGCGCCTTCGAGATCGGCTTCCTGCTTTATCTTCCTTTCCTCATCATCGATATCGTTGTTGCGAACGTCCTGATGACGCTCGGCATGATCATGGTCTCGCCGGTTCTCATTTCGATCCCGCTGAAACTGTTCCTTTTCGTCGCAATTGATGGCTGGTCGCGGCTGATGCATGGCCTCATCCTGAGTTACGTCTGACACCGCTGGGGTTCCCATGAGCAATGACTTCATCCTGGCGAAGGTCCAAAGCGCGCTTCTGACGGTGCTGCTCGCGTCCAGTCCGGCGATCATCGCGGCGCTGGCTGTCGGCATCCTTGTCGGCCTTGCCCAGGCGCTGACGCAGATTCAGGACCAATCGCTGCCGCAGACGATCAAGCTCGTGGTGATCCTGTTGGTCATCATCGTCTTCGGTCCGCTGCTTGGCCAGCAGATCGCGGAGCAGGCCTCGACGGCGCTGGACGAATTCCCCGTCGTCACGCGCTGAGGCACGCGGATGCCGGTCGAACCACTCTTCGCGTCGGTCAAAGAGCTTCAGTTCTATCTTCTGGCAGGGGCTTTCGCGCTCGCACGCCTGACCGGTTTCATGCTCCTGATGCCGCTCTTTTCACGCGTGCCGCTATCCGGCCTTCTGCGCAACGGGGTGGCCCTGGCGTTGGCGGTTCCGGTCTTTCCGATGATCGTGACCAAACTGACGAACACCGATATCACGACAACGATGATCGTTCTGTACATGCTCAAGGAGGTCGTTGTCGGGGTGACGCTCGGGCTGGCAATGGGCATACCGTTCTGGGCGGCGGAGGCTGCGGGCGATATCCTGGACCTGCAGCGCGGTTCCACGATGGGGACCCTGATCGATCCGATGATGACCCATGAGACGAGTGCCACCGGCACCTTGCTCGCCGTCATCATGGTGACGATCTATCTGGCAGCCGGTGGCCTGCAGCTCTCCCTGACGAGCCTCTACGACAGCTACGGCCTTTGGCCGATCGACCAACTTCTGCCTGTGTTCAGCAAGGATGCTGCCTGGATATTTCTCGATCTGCTGAATCGCATCCTGGTGATGGCGTTGACCCTTGTGTTCCCGGTCGTTGTCAGCATGCTCTTGTCCGACATTGTGCTGGCTTTCCTGGCGCGCGCCTCGCCGCACCTGAATGTCTTTGCGCTCTCGCTGGTCGTCAAGACGCTGGTGTTCAGCCTCGTACTTGTCCTCTACGCGGCTTTCCTGCTCTTCTACATGAACCGGGACCTGGCCTTTCTGCACGAAGCAGCACGACAGATAGAAGCGATCGGCTGCCGCAGCTGCCAATGAGAGCGAAAGATTTATGAGCAGAGGCTAATAATAACAGAGGCCTCTGTTTGTCGACCAATAAATACAATTTATCGACGAGGAAAGATTCTGATAATTTGACAGGCGGCCGACCCGTCGATGATCTTACGCCTTCTCGACGTGTCTCTGAAACATGCACATCCTCGGAATCCATGGCTCGCCAGACCACTTCATTGATCTACGAGGACTTGCGACTGGTCGATGCAGATAGGCTGCGCAGACTGGTTAGAACGGGCGCCTATGATGGGCATACGGGAGGGCTTGCGCGCGGCAAATTGCAGGCCAACGTTGTGATTGTGCCCCGCAGCTTTGCCGGAGATTTCCATCAGTTTTGCGTCCGCAATCCGAAACCCTGTCCTTTGGTGGCCGTGAGTCGTGCCGGCAGTCCATTGCTCCCCGCCTTGGGTGACATCGATATCCGCACCGATGCGCCCCAGTACAACATCTATTGGTTTGGGGAGATGATCCGTCGGAAAACCGACATCATCGATTTGTGGCGGGATGACTTTGCCGCTTTTGCGCTAGGCAGTTCGCTTACCGTCGAGGCAGCACTTGCCGAAAAGGGCGTGAAACTCCGTCGCATCGACGTCGGAAAAACTTCTCCCAAGTTTAGAACCAGGATCGAGACCTTCCAAGTCGGATCGTTTGGTGGCGAAATGGTCGTCTCCATGCGCCCGATAAGACAATGCGACGTCGACAAGGTTCGCGCCCTTACCGCAGGTTTCCCGCATGCGCACGGCTCCCCCATCCATGTCGGGGAGCCGGTGACCATCGGGATACGAGATTTGATGGCTCCCGACTGGGGCGATGCGGTCGAAATCAGGGAAGGGGAGGTCCCTGTATTCTGGGCCAGCAGCCTGACCGCTCAAGACGCTCTTGCGCGTGCCGAACTCGCGATCTCGATCACGGTGTCGCCGGGCCATATGCTGATCACCGACGTGGATGCACAAGCCGTTAGAGCACTCAGTGTTCGGACGGACTTGAGAACCAGGGCCTGCTGAGGATGCTGTTCGACATATCGACAGTGTCGGCCGGAGGCTAGATTGATTGCCGACGGTGGTGCCACGCTGGCAGCAAGCCTCGGCAAAGCTGCATCCAGCTCAGTAAAGGTAATTTCAAGCGCTTCGGCTTCGTCCATCGTTTTCCTCGCCAATACACCATGCGCCACCCCCATCGGAGCGGCAACTTGCATTCAGCATCCGGTGGAACAATCCGCCCTTCGCCGGGTTTCTCCCGCCGAAGGAGACCTTCATGATCCGTTGGCTTGTCAGAATCGGCGCACTCTATGTTGCGTATAAATTCGGTGAAGAAGTCGGGCGCGCTCAGGCTCGAGTTGATTTGCGCCTACGACCGCAGCCCGATTATGAGAGCACCCCGACCGCCCGTAACGAAGAGGAGTTCGGCGAGCCGATCTGATTGTCATTCGCCGGCCGTAGGTCGGGTCGGAGTTTCCATAGATCCGCCCAACCGAGGCGACACACCTGCACAGTGCCGTCGCTAAGCGCGACGGTGTGGGGAAGTGGTCATGTTATATTTTTTTGGGGAAATGGGCGCGATATGGCGGATATCGGAACGCCCCCTATCCCCTAGAAAGCGGTGGATAAAAGTCGGCGCCGCCCAAATAGTTCTTGCTAATTTTTCTTTTTCGGCGCCAGCGTCTGCTGGGGCTTACTGAAGGCGAAATGCTAAACCGCGTAGCTTCCACCACATCTAATTTGCGCCATTTTAACTTTATTGTTCCCGACGACGTCATTGACGCTGTCGAGGGATATCTCTGCTTTTGTGCCGCCGGACGCATCGTTTCTACCTTTTCGGCAGTTCAAGCAGTGCGAGACAAAGTCCTAGACTGCGAGCTTTCCGACGAGCAGATTGAGTGTTACGCTGTATTGGCTGCGGTCGATGAAGGCCTAGCCGTCCACTTCGATCGGCGAGGACGACAACCGGATCCCTACTCGAGTTTGAGTAGGTGTCACTGGCATCTGGTGCCGATCTGGAAAACCAAGGTGCGGTTGGGAGTTGCCCACGTGTCATTTCGCCGGCCGAACGTAGTCGGTCCTGCCGGCCGTACCCCTCCGCTCATTATCATTGGCAGAACGCAAGCCAGGCCGCAGCGAATAGAATTCCTTCCATGAAACGCGCCTGCCGCGGAATGGTTCGGCGCTCTCCGTAGTGCTGGTGACGCTCGTTGATCGGGGTGCAAGGTTCATGCTGCTTTAACACTGTCGCGCAGTGATGGGATAATCTCGCCATCGCCCACATCCACCATCACGACGAACGACAGGTTTTCGTTGTCGTCCTGCCTGTAGGTGACGCCAACCACCTCAACCGACGCGCCGTCGTTGTCTTCTGCCTGAAAAGCGGCGATCGGCATCATCACAATGCCGAGGCCCGCCATGCTCCAGATGCTGGCCCGTGTTCGCTGAGTTCGAGACGGCCATTCGCTCGGAGAGGCTGTTGGATGGGATTGCCAAGGCCAAGGCCATCGGCACCAAGTTCGGTCGCAAGGTCAAGGCAACCCCGGAGCGGATCTTCACCATGCGGGCCGATGGCGAGACCGGCCCTGGCGATGCGGGATCAGCGCTCACCTAAGGTCATGATCCCCAAACAGTTCATTTATATGACAAATGATCTACAAACAGATCAACCCCTTGACATTGACAGCACAAAAGATACTTATGCGTATCAAACTAGCTTTGAATGAAACTCATAGGTATCGCCATGCCATCGGAATATGCGGGCCTGCTTGAAATAGGTCACCTGCTGAAGCAGGCGCGGCTTACCGCGTCGCTGACGCAGGAGCAGGTCGCCGATATGGCCGGCATATCGCGTCCCCGATATCGCGACATCGAAACGGGCGCAGCCGCGGCACGTGCGACCACCCTGATGAACATCACCCGCGCCCTAGGCCTGGAGATGATGCTGATCCCACAGTCCATGGTTCCTGCCGTCAAGTCCTTGCTGCGACCGCATGACGACGATCTCCCCGCCTTTGTTTCCCAACCCGACGAGGAATGATCGTCCCCCGAATGTTTAAAGCACCCAAGGCCATCCTTGACGTGCTGCTGAACGATCTGAAGGTCGGAACGATCGTCAGGACGCCAGGCGATTTCAATGCATTCAATTTCGACGACGCCTATCGAGCGACCGGGGGCTTTCCCGTCCTCAGCCTTTCTTTCCGCGCGGCGGCAGGAGGATTGCGGAAGGATCCAAAGCCTCTTGCCGGGGCCTTACCTGCATTCTTCGCCAACCTTCTTCCAGAAGACAAACTGCGCGAAGCGATGGAGAAACACCACGCAGGCAATGTGCGCGCAGGAAACGATTTTGATCTGCTGGCCGCGCTGGGTGCGGATCTTCCCGGCGCCGTGCGTGTCTTGCCGACCGATGGCACGACGGCAGTTGCCGAGGATGCCTCAAAGGATAGGCCAAAAGCCCGGTTCTCGCTCGCGGGCGTACAGATGAAACTCTCTGTGATCAAGAACAACGGCAAGGGAGGTGGGTTGACCTTGCCTATGGGCGACGAGCAAGGCCAGTACATCGCCAAATTTCCATCGTCGGCGTTCCCCGGCGTCTCTGAAAATGAGTTTGCCAACCTAGCGCTGGCGGCGGCGATCGGCATGGACGTGCCCGAGCGCGAGCTTGTCGAGAAGTCCGATTTCGAGGGAATTCCCGAGGAGTTCGACACGCTGTCGGACGGCAAGGTTCTCCTCGTCAAACGCTTCGATCGCGTCGTTGGTCGTGAGCGCGTCCATATCGAGGATTTCGCGCAGGTTTTCGGTGTCTATCCCTCGCGCAAATATGAGGGCGCCGCATATCATGACATTGCCTCAGCCCTGAGCGCGGCCGTCTCGCCGACGGCCGCGCTCGAATTCGTGCGCCGTCTGGCGCTGACGGTCATCACCGGCAACGGCGACATGCACCTCAAAAACTGGTCGCTGATCTACCGGGGCCCTGGCGACAAGCCAGAGCTTGCGCCAATTTATGACGTCCTGTCGACCGTGCCCTATATTCCCGCCGACTCGATGGCGCTCTCGCTCGGCGGCGAACGCTCCTTCAAGGCGCTCGCTGCCCCGCGATGGAAGGCGTTCGCCAACCGTGCAAGGCTGCCAGAGCCGGCCGTGCTGAGGACGGTGATCAAGGTCGTCGAGCGCGTCAACGATCATTGGTGGAGCCTTCCGGAACGGGCCGTTATTCCGGAGAAGGTGCTCGAGCGGATTGATGAGCATGTGAAAACGATGACCCCGATACTCGGCACCTGCGCCGCATAAGGAGGGGAATCGCGGCGATGGGATGGCTCCCCTACTTGCGCAGATCGATTTCGGAAATGAAGGCCTCGCCGATATGTAGCCTGGCGCTGTAGCGGCCGATGTAGGTCGTCGTGCGCTCCTTGGCCGCCCACATGTTACCGTCCACCTCCTGGATCGGCTCCTCGACCAAGGGAGATTGGATTGATATCATCGAGTAAAAAACCAGTATGCCGTCATTCTCTGATGATCCGAGAGACCAACAAGCGGTCCAGGAACCCGGATGCCTTCGAACGCGACGTTCGCGAGCGCGATCGCCGCGCGCTGAGCGGCATTGGAAAAGCCGAAAGTCATTTGGGTGCCAGGCACCATCTGACGCGGCGCTGTGAGGAAGGTGTCGAGCGACGAACTGTCCCAGACGATGTTCGACTCCCGCAACGCGGCTGAATAGCGTGCTCCCTCGATGCTGCCGGCCTGGCGGCCGATGACGCCAGACAGATGCGGACCGGCCCTGTTCTGGCCAGGCTCCATACTGTGGCACGCCCCGCAGCGCTGCCGGAACAGCCGCTCGCCGTCGGCCTGCTGCGCGGAAGCGGCGGCAGGCAACAGCAGGCCGGCGGCCAACAGCGTAGCCAGGGATGCGCGCGCTCGCATGATGGACGTCGCCAGGGATGCGGTTGCAACTCCAGCGGACATGAGGGGGTTGCGTGTCGTGGCTTGTGAATGGTTCATCGGATGGCCTCTGCGAAACGTTGAGGGGAGGAGCTTTGCTGCGGGCCGGAGGCTTCCGGCAGGACCAGCCGCTCGACAGCAACAGCGGTGGCTGGGCAGGGAGGGAGAGGATGCAGGTGATGACTTGTCCTTCGTTGCGACGGCGATGATCCAATCGTGGCGGCAGCGCGGCAGTCCTGATCGTGGGACGGGTTTCGGTCAAGCCGGCAAGGATCGTAGTCCGGTCGGAGGGTTCGTCTCAGGCACCGGCGCCGGGGCAAGGTGCTTGGCCATGTCGATGAGCGGCAGCCTGATGACAGCGCGAAGGCCCCCGCTCCGGTTCTCCAGCACGATATCGCCGCCGTGGTGACGGGCGATGGCGCGGGCGATTGATAGGCCGAGCCCGACGCCGCCGGTCTCCCGGTTGCGCGACTGCTCCATGCGGAAGAAGGGAGCGAACACCTGTTCCATGTTGCCTGGCGGAATGCCGGGTCCTGCGTCCTCGACCACGATGTCCAGGCTATCGGCACTCCGCACCAGGCTCACCCTTGCCTGTTCGCCATAGCGGACGGCATTCTCGACGAGGTTGCGGATCGCCCTGCGCAGGGAGTCCGGCCGGCCGCGGTACAGCACCTTGGGTCCATCGGCGACGGTGATGTCTTGGCCGAGCTCAGCGAGATCGTCGCAGAGGCTGCCGACCAGCGCCGAAAGATCGACGGTTCGCGTCTCCTCTACCGTGGCGTCCTCGCGCGCGAATGCGAGCGCCGCTTCCGTCATCGTCTGGATCTCCTCGATGGTCAACTGCTTCGACCATGGCGATATGACCTCGATCTGGGGTGGGTACAAGCGGACGGGCAACGGGCGCGACAAGTGCCTTGAGGCGCTATCACAGTACACGCAGACAAAGTCGGTGTGGGTGAATCTCGGCGGCTGATACCTTGGAAGGCCGTCGAGCCCTGCGGGCCCCGGCGGCTCTCTTCTCGCCTCGCGTTGATGTGGCATCCTTCCAATCGCGCGAGGTCGCATTCGCCGGAAATCGGCAGCAGGGCGAGCGACCGGGAATGGAATACTACAGTGATGTTTTTTCTGGAGAGAGGGCGGGTCGCGGCCTGGATGCTAGGTCAATAGCTTCAGCTTCGCCAATTCCCGTCATACACAGCAGCCGAATTACCGTTTCCTGGGTGACGGAGGTGGTTAGCTCCTCCTTCGCGAAAGCAAGGCTCACGCCCACAATGGCAAAAGTCGCCATTTTCCAGGTGAGTTTTGCGTCTTCCCTTGCCGGTGGAAGTCGCCTGGTTCGACCACCCAACTTGACGAGCGTCATGCGGCGAGATCATGCTGACGAACAGAGAGACTTTGACTGTCTCCTCCATTTTCTTCCGCTCCTAGGACGTTGTCGGTCATGACGCGAGCGACCGCGACGCCGAGGCTTGCGCAAGGGAAACAGCTTCCGCGGACGGGCCTACCAAAAAAATTTAGTGAAAGGCGCGGACGTGCGCACCCGGAGTCGCCCCCCGAGGACAGCCTTGCCGATTCGACAGAGGCAGCGTCAGGAGAAAATCAGTTGGGACGCAAGGACAGCCGCGCGATGTTCCAAGCCTGCTCGACATGGTGCCGGGCGGCGGCTTGCGCCTTGTCGGCCTCACGTGCCCTTATCGCGTTCATGATATCTTCCATCTCGGCGATCGCGGGACCGCGCCGGTTGGCCGAGGCGATCGTCATTGATCGCAATTGATTGATGCGCACGTTCAATCCTTGCACGATTTCCCAGGCGATCAGCTTGCCTGCGGCAACAAACAAATTCTCGTAAAAGCGCGATGTTGCCCGCATCACCTCGACGGGGATGCTTGAGGCCCATGCCTTGAGCAGGTCCTCATACGCGCGTTCGAGACCTTCAATCTGTTCGCTGGTTGCGGTGAGGGCGCAGGCACGCGCCGCGATCCCCTCAAGCAAGGCACGCAACTCATAGATCTCCTCCGTACGGTTGAGGTCGGGTCGCGCTACCGCCGGCCCGTGCCCTGGAATCATCTGGACAAGGCCCTCGGTCTCCAACTGACGCAGCACTTCTCGAACCACGGAACGACTGACGCCGAGTTGGTCGCAAAGCGGCCGTTCGACAAGCCTTTCACCTGGCTGGAACCGAAAATCCATGATCGCCTCGCGCATGCGTTCCAGCGCCAGGGTCCGAAGCGTTTTTGTCGAGCGCTCGATGCGAAGTGTATCGTCCATGGATTGGTCCTTTCACGAATGACGAAACCAGATTCGAATGCCTGTTGACAAGCCGCTTTGGCCGATAATAGTATGGTATACCATATTATGGAATGTGAGTTCAACCTTGGTCAGTTTCCAGAGGACCTCTATGAGCCCTGCTATTCGGAAGATAGTGACCCATGTCGAGACCACTCTGATCGAGGGTGGCAAGGCGGCACCCAGGCCCCTGCGCCTAATTGGCGTCGCTGCTGTCTTGGACAACCCGTGGGCAGGCAAGGGGTTTACCGATGACCTTTCGCCCGCGATACGGGCCTATGCGCCGGTGCTTGGCGAGTTGCTTACCCGTGAGATTCTTGCCGTCGCCGGTTCCGGCGAGGCGATCGAGGGCTACGGCAAGGCTGCCATCTGCGGCACCTCAGGCGAGATCGAACACGCCTCGGCGCTGATCCACACCCTGCATTTCGGCAACCACTATCGCCGTGCCGTTGGCGCCAAGACCTATCTCGCCTTCACCAATCTGCGTGGCGGGCCGAACACGCCAATCATGATCCCGCTGATGGACAAGAACGACGAAGGCCGCCGCTCCCACTATCTGACCGTGCATTTCCAGATCGGCGACGCGCCGGCGCCGGACGAACTGGTGGTGGCGCTCGGCGCTTCCATTGGCGGACGTCCGCACCACCGCATCGGCGACCGCTATCAGGATCTGAAAGAGGTCGGTGATCTGCATGGCTGACGCCGCCGCCCTTGCATGGGTCCGGGACACGGCTCCGGACGGAACCGGCTTCATCCGTGCCGGCTCCGGCGCGCCGGTTCTGCTCATCCACGGCGTCGGCATGAATGCCGGGATCTGGCAGGCGCAGATCGAGCTGATGCAGGATCGCCGCGAGCTGATCGCCATCGATATGCTCGGCCATGGAAATTCGCCGCTGCCGCCGGAAAACTCCAACCTGTCCGACTTTGCCGACCAGGCGATCCGCTTGCTCGATCACCTCGGTCTCGCCTCTGTTTCGATCGTCGGCCACTCCATGGGGGCGCTGGTCGCTCTCGAAATCGCCCTTCGCGCACCGTCGCGTGTCGACTCCGTCATCTGCCTCAACGGCGTGTTCCGTCGTCCTGAGGCATTGGCGCAGGCGGTGCGCGAACGCGCGGCAGCACTCGGCTCTCATGGCGATCCTTCGGCCATCGCCGCAACGCTTGCCCGCTGGTTCGGCGACCCGCTGCCGGCCACCCTTGCCAGTGCAGCCGCAACGGCACGCACGGCGCTTGAAGGCGTCAGCGCTCAGGGCTACGCGCGCACCTATCGCCTGTTTGCCCGCGCCGATACCGAGCATGTCGACCGCCTGGCCGAGCTCGCAGCGCCGGCACTGTTCATGACCGGATCGGAAGACAGGAATTCCACGCCGGCCATGTCGGCGGCGATGGCCCGACTGGCACCGCACGGGCAATGTCTCGTTCTCAGCGGCGAAAGACACATGATGACAATCGCTTCGCCGGAAAAAGTGACTCAACACATGATGGCGTTTCTCGATGCGGAGAAAGACGCTGCCATTAGGCCGGAGACGGCTGCTGCATTTGACGCCGGCGAATTCAGGCGGGCGCTCGGCTCGTTCCTGACCGGTGTCACCATCGTCACCACGGTCAGTGCGGAGGGCGAGCCACGCGGCTTCACCGCCAACTCCTTCACCTCGGTCTCGCTCGATCCGCCGCTGGTGCTTGTGTGCATCGCCAAGAAGGCGTTGGGGCACAGCGCCTTTTCGACCTCAAGAGGTTTCGCCATCAACATCCTGTCGGAGAGCCAGAAGGCAGAATCCGGCATCTTCGCCTCCAAGGCCGCCGATAAATTCGCTTCTGTTGCCTGGCAGTCCGGGCAAACCGGCAATCCGCTGATCGACGGTTCCGTCGCCGTATTCGATTGCGGCATGGAGCAACTGGTCGACGCAGGTGACCATTCGATCCTGATCGGCCGCGTTCGCGACTTCACCCACAATGGCGCGCAGCCGCTTGGCTATTGCCGCGGCACCTATGTCACACCCGGCCTCAGCCAGGAGGCGCTGGCGGCAGCACCTCATGGGGCCGAAGTTGGTGCCATTCTCGAGAATAAAGGCCGCGTGCTGTTCTTCGAAACACCGGGCGGTTTCCACGAATTGCCGGCGGGTCGCGGGCTGGGCTCGCCGAAGGACGCTCGCAGCCTCAAGGGATGCCTCGCCGCCAAGGCTGTCGACGCACAGCTCGGCTTCCTGTTTGCGGTGTGGGACGACGCGGCCGATCCGTCGCGCTCACACGTCTACTACCGGGGAACGGTTACCGCACCCAATCCCAGCGATCGCCAGACGCGGCTTGTCGAGATCGACGATATCGCCGATCTGAAGATCGCCGATCCGGCGGTTCGTTCCATGCTGACCCGCTATATCAGTGAACGCACGGAAGATGCTTTCGGTGTCTATGTCGGCAACGAGGTCGAAGGCGAAGTCCGGCCGCTCGCCAGGGCCGCGTCGTCCCAAGCTCTTACTGGTCGCAGGTGATGCCAATGAAATTTTCGCTGTTCGTCCACATGGAGCGCTCGGATCTGGCGAAGCCGCATTCCGAGCTTGTTGCCGAACTGGAGGAACTTGTCGTGCTGGCCGACAAGGCCGGCTTCGAGACCGCCTGGATCGGTGAGCATCACGGGATGGAATTCACCATCTCGCCCAACCCTTTCATCAACATCGCCTATTTGGGCGCCAAGACGAGCACGATCCGGCTCGGCACCGGAACCATCGTCGCGCCGTTTTGGCACCCGATCAAGCTTGCAGGCGAAGCGGCGATGGCCGACGTCATCACCGGCGGCCGGCTCGACATCGGCATTGCACGCGGCGCCTATGCATACGAATACCAGCGGCTTTTCCCCGGGCTCGAAGCCTGGGGCGCGGGTCAGCGCATGCGCGAAATGGTGCCGGCGATCCGTGGCCTGTGGGATGGCGATTTCGAACTCTCCGGCGAATTCTGGTCGTTCCCGTCGACCACCTCGTCGCCCAAACCGCTGCAAAAACCTTATCCGCCGATCTGGGTGGCGGCGCGTGACCCCAATTCGCACGACTTTGCGGTGGCCAATAAATGCAATGTCCAGGTGACGCCGCTCGCCTCCGGCGATGGCGAAGTGGTGAGCCTGATGGAGCGCTTCAACGCGGCCTGTGCTGCTCATCCCGAAATAGCGCGACCCGAGATCATGCTCTTGATGCACACATTCGTCGCCGAGGACGCAGCCGACGCCGAGCGTCTGACGCAGGACCTGTCGCAATTCTATTGCCAGTTCGGCGCTTGGTTCCAGAACAAGAAGCCGGTGCGCCAGGGCGTGCTGGAAGAACTGACGGAGGGCGAGATTGCGGCCATGCCGCAATATGCACCGGACAAGATCCGGCAGCATCTTGTGATCGGCGAGGCAGACGAAGTGATCGCCAGGCTGAAGGCCTATGAGGCGCTCGGTTACGACCAGTATTCGATCTGGATCGACAGCGGCCTTTCGCATGAGCGCAAGAAGAAATCGCTGCAGCTGTTCATCGACAAAGTGATGCCGGCCTTCCAGGGACCGCGCGCGTGACGAGCACCGGCGAATTCAGGAACTACATAGACGGCCAGTTCGTGGAGGCCGCCTCGACCTTCGACAGCATCGACCCGTCGACCGGCACAACATGGGCAAAAATGCCCGCGGCTTCAGCCGCCGATGTCAACCGCGCCGTCGCGGCCGCACATCGGGCACTGCACTCCGGCCCATGGGCAGCGATGACCGCAACGGCGCGCGGCAAGCTTCTGGTGCGGCTCGGCGATCTGGTTGTCGCCAATGCCGACCGGCTGGCGGAACTCGAGACGCGCGACACCGGCAAGATCATCCGCGAGACGCGCGCCCAGATCGCCTATGTCGGCGACTACTACCGCTATTATGGCGGGCTGGCCGACAAGCACGAAGGCTCATTTGTCCCGATCGACAAGGCCGACATGGAAGTGACCATCCGACCCGAGCCGATCGGCGTCGTCGCGGCGGTCGTGCCGTGGAATTCGCAACTCTTCCTGTCCGCCGTCAAGCTCGGCCCGGCCTTGGCGGCCGGCTGCACTGTCGTCCTCAAGGCTTCGGAGGATGGCCCCGCCCCACTGCTGGCCTTTGCCGAACTCGTGCACGAGGCGGGCTTTCCCGCCGGCAGCGTGAACATCCTGACCGGCTTCGGCCATGATTGCGGCCACCGCCTGACCAGCCATCCGCTCATCGCCCGCGTTGCCTTCACAGGTGGTCCGGCAACCGCCCGCCAGATCGTCAGGAACACCGCGGAAAACCTTGCCTCCACGACGCTCGAACTGGGCGGCAAAAGCCCCGTCGTGGTGTTTGCCGATGCCGATCTCGACAGCGCCGCCAACGCGGTCGTCGCCGGTATCTTCGCCGCCACCGGCCAGAGCTGCGTCGCCGGCTCGCGCCTGCTGGTCGAGCGTTCAGTGAAGGACGAGTTCCTCGCCCGGCTCAAGCACAAGGCCGAGGCGATCCGGATCGGCGACCCGCAGGATCCCGAAACGGAAATGGGGCCGCTTGCCACATCGCGGCAGCGCGAATGGATCGAGAAGACCGTCGCCGAAAGCCTCACCAGTGGCGGCCGGCTGGTCACCGGCGGCAAGCGCCCCGAGGGCAAGGCGGACGGCTTCTACTACGCGCCGACGATCATCGAGGCATCAGACCAGAACCTTGCCTGCGTGCGCGAAGAGCTGTTCGGTCCGGTGCTGAGCGCGCTTGCCTTCGACAGCGAGGCTGAAGCGCTGTCGCTTGCCAACGACACCAGGTTCGGCCTCGCTTCCGGCGTGTTCACCACCAATCTCGCGAAAGCCCATCGCATGGCGCGCGGCATCCACGCCGGTGTGGTCTGGATCAACACCTATCGCGCCGTCTCGCCGCTGGTTCCGTTCGGCGGCTATGGCCAGTCAGGCCTTGGCCGCGAAGGCGGCATGGACGCGATCCGCGACTACACGCGTTCGAAATCGGTGTGGATACGCACCTCCGACGACCCAATTCCCGATCCTTTTGTCATGCGGTAGCCGCCGCGGACGGGGATTCGCGATCAAGGCGAAAACGCCGATCGCGAACAGCCAACAACGAAAACAAACAGAGGAGAACGACATGAAACTGATTTTCACCGGCATTGTTGCCGGACTGCTTGCAACGACGGCCGCCAAGGCCGAGGAAATGGTCTTCACCAGCTGGGGCGGAACAACCCAGGAAGCCCAGACCAAATCGTGGGCCGAGCCCTTCACCGCCGCATCCGGCATCAAGGTCCTGCAGGACGGGCCGACCGACTACGGCAAGCTGAAGGCCATGGTCGACGCCGGTAGCGTCAACTGGGATGTCGTCGACGTCGAGATGGATTTCGCCATCAAGGCGGCCAAGGACGGCCTGCTGGAGCCGATCGATTTCGCCGCTGTGCCGAAGGCCGATCTCGATCCGCGCTTCACCACCGACCATGCCGTCGGCAGCTTCTACTATTCCTTCGTGCTCGCCTGGAACAAGGGCGCGGTGTCAGGCGAACCGGCCGGCTGGGCCGACATGTTCGACACCAAGAAATTCCCGGGCAAGCGCACCTTCTACAAATGGTCGGCGCCCGGCGTCATCGAGATCGCCTTGCTCGCCGACGGCGTTCCCGCCGACAAGCTATATCCGCTCGATCTCGACCGCGCCTTCAAGAAACTCGACACCATCAAGTCTGACATCGTCTGGTGGAGCGGCGGCGCCGAGTCGCAGCAGCTGATCGCTTCCGGTGAGGCGGCGTTCGGCCAGCTGTGGAACGGCCGCGTCTTTGCGCTTCAGCACGACGAAGCCGATGTCGGTGTGTCCTGGAATCAGAACCTGACGGCAGCCGACGTCCTGGTGGTCCCGAAAGGCGCCAAGAACAAGGATGCGGCGATGAAGTTCCTGGCTGCGGCAAGCAGCCCGGCCGGCCAGGCGGAATTTGCCGCATCCAGCGGCTATGCGCCTGTTAACACCAAGGCCAAGGCCGAAATGGCGGCGGACGTCGTGAAGTCGCTGCCGGATGCCCATGTCGACGGGCAGATCAACCTCGACATGAACTACTGGGCCGAGCACCGCGACGAGATCGCCACGCGCTGGTATGCCTGGCAGGCGAAATAAGCCTGCCTCTTGAACAGCACGGGACGAGGCGGCCAGCACCGTCTCGTCCCATAGCCGGATCACTGCCATGTCGGTCGAAACACGCCAGAGCCTACCAGGATTCCGCATGCCGGCAGGCTTCAACAGCCTGCTGCCGGCGCTGGTCCTGATCGTGCTGTTCTTCGTCGCGCCGGTCTTGGCCCTGCTCTTGCGCAGTGTCACCGAGCCCGAACCCGGCCTGCAGAACTACGCAACGCTGCTGGGTGACGGCACCTATGCCAGGGTGTTCTTCAACACCTTCCTCGTCGCGGCGGTGGTCACCGCCGTTACCGTCGTCGTCGCCTTTCCAGTCGCCTGGATGCTGGCGATCATGCCCTCCGCGCTGGCCTCGATCATCTTCGGCGTCATCATCCTGTCGATGTGGACCAATCTGCTCACCCGCACATATGCCTGGATGGTGCTGCTGCAGCGCACCGGCGTCATCAACCGAGCGCTGCTCGCCATCGGCATCATCGACCAGCCGCTGCCGCTCATCAACAATCTCACCGGCGTGACCATCGGCATGGTCTACATCATGCTGCCGTTCATGATCCTGCCGCTGGTCGGCACCTTGCGGGCGATCGACCCGATGACGTTGCGTGCCGCAGCATTGTGCGGCGCCAGCCCCATCCAGGCATTCCGTCGCATCCTGCTGCCGCTGTCGCTGCCCGGCCTCGCCGCTGGCGGCCTGATGGTGTTCGTCATGTCGCTCGGCTATTTCGTCACCCCGGCACTGCTCGGCGGCACATCGAACATGATGCTGGCCGAAATGATCGCGCAGATGATCCAGTCGCTGCTCAATTGGGGGTTGGGCAGCGCCGCCGCCTTCATCCTGCTCGTCGTCACCATGGCGCTCTACGCATTGCAGCTGCGCCTTGTCGGCGCCAGGCGCATGACGGGAGGCATCTGAGATGCTGCTCGACTACGACCGCATGGGTTGGTTGAAAATTGCGCTGCTCGGCTTCACCGCCCTGGTCGCCGCTTTCTTGCTCCTGCCGGTGGTTTTCATTGTTCTGCTGTCGTTCGGCTCGTCGCGCTGGCTGGCCTTTCCGCCACCTGGCTGGACGCTGAAATGGTACCGGGAGCTGTTCGCCGACCCTTCCTGGCTGGAGGCGGCGCTGACCAGCGCCCGCATCGCCACGATGACGGCGATCCTTGCCGTGATGATCGGCCTGCTCGCCTCCTTTGCCCTGGTTCGCGGCCAGTTTCGCGGCCGCGAAATCCTTCGCGGTCTGCTGCTGACGCCGATGGTGTTGCCGGTCGTGGTGTTCGCCATCGCAATCTACGCCTTCTTCCTGCGCCTCGGTCTCGGCGGTACCAGCATCGGCTTCGTCATCGCCCACACGGTGCTGGCGCTGCCCTTCGCCATCATCCCGATCGCCACCGCACTTGAAGGCTTCGACAAATCGATCGAGGACGCGGCCATCGTCTGCGGCGCCAGCCCGTTCGAGGCCAGGCTCAGGATAACCTTGCCATCGATCCGGATCGGCATCTTTTCCGCCGCGATCTTTTCCTTTCTCGCCTCCTGGGACGAGGTCGTGGTGGCGATCTTCATGGCTAGCCCCTCCTTGCAAACCCTGCCGGTCAAGATCTGGGGCAGTCTGCGCTCGGATCTGAGCCCGGTCATCGCCGCCGCCTCCAGCCTGCTGGTCGGGCTGACGCTTGCCCTGATGGTGGTGACGGCGCTGCTGCAGCGAAAGGTCAAGACATGATCCAGCCCTTCCTCTCCATCCGCAAATTGCACAAAGCGTTCGGCGCGTTCACCGCCGTGCACGACGTCACCCTTGAGATTCCCAGGGGCGAATTCCTGACCTTTCTCGGGCCGTCGGGTTCGGGAAAATCAACGACGCTCTATGCCATCGCCGGCTTCCAGGATCCGAGCTCCGGCGATGTCCAACTGGAAGGCAAATCCTTGCTGGCGATACCCTCGCACAAGCGCAGCATCGGCATGGTCTTCCAGCGGTACACGCTGTTTCCGCATCTGACGGTGGCCGAGAACATCGCGTTTCCGCTTCGGGTGCGCCGCCGACCTGATGCCGAGGTGAAGAAGAAGGTCGCCGACATGCTGACCCTGGTGCGGCTGGAAAGCTTCGCCGCGCGCTTGCCCGGCGCACTGTCGGGCGGCCAGCAGCAGCGCGTGGCGCTGGCCCGGGCACTGGCCTACGATCCGCCGATCCTTTTGATGGACGAGCCATTGTCGGCGCTCGACAAGAAACTGCGCGAGGAGATCCAGGCCGAGATCCGCCGCATCCACCGCGAGACCGGCGTTACCATCCTCTATGTCACGCATGACCAGGAGGAAGCGCTGCACCTCTCGGATCGGATCGCGCTCTTCAGGGACGGTCGCATCGAGCAGACCGGCACCGGCGAGGACCTGTATCTCAGACCGGCCACCGACTTCGTCGCCGGCTTCATCGGCAATTCGAATTTCCTCACCGCCGAACATCTCGAAACCGCCAATGGCGCGGCAACGATCCGGCTGGCGGACGGTTCAGTCGTCTCCGGCGTGAGCGTCAACAGGACCTTCGACAAGGGGCAAAAAACCAGGCTGATGATCCGGCCGGAAGCGTTTGGCATGGAACGAAAGCCGGCGAGCGCGGAACTCGCTGTCGAGATCGTCGATGTCGCCTTCTATGGCGAACGACGGCGCATCGTCGCGCGCACGGCCACTGGACAGGAGATCGACATCAGGCCGACCTCCGCCGCCATGCGGTCGCAGGATCTGACGCCCTGCAGCCGTCAAGTCTTTTTCGATCCGGCGGCGGCATTCCTGTTTTCCGCATAACTGCCCGATCGAGAAAGCTCCTGCCAATGATCCTCCCGCCGCTCGCCGACGCGCCCCTCTTTCAACACCGGTGCCTTGTCGACGGCGAATTTGTCCGCACGCCGTGCGACCTCAGTCGAAAATCCGGCTGACGGCGCGCTGATCGCGCATGTTCCCCGCTTAGGGATCAAAGCGCAAGGCCGATTACCAAGCCGGAGAGGGGCGCCGCTGATCTCTTAGAGCGCCGTGATAGCAGTGTCCTAAGATTGCCTGGTGGCTTCGCGACCGAGTGCACGCTTTCCATGGGAGTCGCGGGCGAGCCTGATACAAGCCGGAAGGCCTTGAACGGTCAAAAAATGTGCTCTTCTCAAATGTAGCCGACGTGCTTTTTGAGAGAGATTTCTCTTTCGCAAACTACGAATCCGTGGTTGCACAGGACGATGTGGTCAACGAAGCGTTTTCATTTAATGTCATGTGGCGGTGATGTAGAAATGTCGCTCGCTCTGCAAAGTAGAAATGTCGCATCCTACGTTTGCGAGGGGCAGGGTCCAGCAAGTTAGAAATGCGACAGTGACGCGCTTCCTGGCGCTGACACAAGCGCCCGATCGGGCGTCAGCTGGTCGGGGTTGCGCAGCCCGGTCGGGCGCGTTTCAAGCTTGGCGCCTCGGCTTTAGCTTTTGAGAGCTGACTTCACTCGGCAGCATCCAGCCTTGCCAGCGCTTGTTGTCGACGCGCGATGACAGCAGGATCATTCATGAAATCCGTCCTGCGGCCCGGCTTCGTTCCGCGCTTCCTGTAAGCGATCTGTTCGCTGTTGGTCTTGATCTTCGGCGGAGGCCGCGCCTCGTCCTGCTGAGCCTTGATCCAGGTCAGCACTTCGCCGAGCCGCTTGTTCTCGGTGACCGCGGCGTGGGTGACGCGCTGCTCTTTGTCGAAGACAGTGTAGGGCAGGGAGCATGCCTTCCACCGAACATCCAGGCGACCGTCGGCGAACTCGTAAATGTCGACATATCTGCCGACTAGGCCGCATGAGATATCATTCTTCTCCAGCATGATCTGCTTGCGTTCATAGGAGAAAGACAATTGCTGGCCGACATAGCGCTGCTCGCGTTTGCAGAGCAGGTCGCGGAGTCGATCAGCCGGCATGTTCAAGACACGGTGCAGATTGTCCGGCCGGGTAGGGATCTTCGCAAACTTGTCGTTGAAGCTGGTCGTGAATGCCGGCAGAAAAGCGTTGGCTTCTTCGATATCTGAGATGCCAGCAAGACGCAGTTCCTTCACAAGCCGGTCCTGCAGCGTGCGATTGACACGTTCGACCCGGCCCTTGGCCTGGCTCGAATTGGCGCACAGGATCTCGATGTTGAGTTCGGAAAGCGCTCGCCCGAATTGCGTCATGCCGCGGCCGGCGCTGGCCTCGGCCCTCGCCACCCGAAATACCGTGTGCTTGTCGGAATAGAACGCTATCGGGCAACCATGCGCCTTCAGATAAAGCTCCAGGGCCTCGAAGTAACTGAACGTGCTCTCCGACTTCACAAAGCGAAGCTGCTGGAGTTTGCCGGTCGCGTCATCGATGAAAACGAGCAGGGTGCATGGGTCGCCGCGCTCCTCGAACCAACGGTGATCACTGCCGTCGATCTGCACCAGCTCGCCATCAGATTCCCGGCGCAAACGCGGCTGATGGAATGTCCGGCGCTGCTTGCGCGACAGCCAAATCCCAGCCTCCGCCATCCATTTGCGCAATGTCTCGCGCGACACGACCAGGCCGTGGTTCGCGGCCAGCTTCTCGGCCGCCAAGGTCGGGCCGAAGTCGAGATAATGTTCTCGGACCAACTGGATCGCCAACTCGCCGACGCCGGCGAAATATCGATGGTTCGATGGTCGTCCTCGAGCCTTGTGCCGAAGTGCCGCAGCGCCTTCAGCCTGGAAGGTCTTCAACAGACGCTGAACTTGCCGAGCCGACAGTCCCAGCACCCGTGCGGCCGACACCATGGTCGTGCGCCGCTCCACAACTTTCGAAAGCACCTCAATGCATTGCAGCTCGCGCTCGCTCATGAGGATCAATCCCATTCTGCCGTCTCCCTCGCTCGACAGCGAGCAGGGCGACATTCCTACTTTGCAGAATCAAGACATTTTAACTTTGCGCCAATATGTCAAAGTTCCATAAGATATCTTATGCAACTTTCACCTGTAGCAGCTAAGTTAAAATGTCCGGATCTGGCAAAGTAGGAATGTCGCTCCTGCCTTGCCAATCTGCCCGCGTTCGAGAGCGTG
>NZ_JAMYUT010000006.1:0-241622 GCF_040323235.1 Mesorhizobium sp. M0051 | reverse complement strand
GTGGTCTGTCCTTTTTTTTTAAACCCCCCCCCCCCAACCCCCCCCACTACACCGCCCCCCGCCGCCGCCCGGGCCCCCGCACCCCCCCCCCCGCTCCAGCTTTTCGTTTTGACGCAACTCCGGACGGAAAACCGCTTCGCACTTTTCCTGGAATTGCTCTAGATCAGAGCGATGTCGAAGCGAATCGCCGGTCCCGAGATCGAACGCCTGATCCAGCTCCTGGCCAAGATGCCAGGGCTGGGACCCCGTTCGGCCAGGCGTGCGGCACTCCATCTGATCAAGAAGAAGGAGCAGCTGCTGTCGCCGCTCGCCGCCGCCATGGCCGAGGCGGCAGACAAGGTGCGCATCTGCTCGACCTGCGGCAATGTCGATACATCCGACCCTTGCATGATCTGCACCGATCCGCGCCGTGACGCCGGCACCATCATCGTCGTCGAGGACGTCTCCGACCTGTGGGCGCTGGAGCGCGCGGCGGCGATGAATGTGCGTTATCACGTGCTCGGCGGCACGCTGTCGCCGCTCGACGGCATCGGGCCCGACCAGCTCAACATGCGCTCGCTGGTCGACCGTGTCGCCGGTGGCGAGGTCAAGGAGATCATCCTCGCCGTCAACGCGACGGTCGAGGGCCAGACCACCGCGCATTACCTCACCGACCAGCTGTCCGGCTTCGACATCAAGGTGACGCGCCTGGCACATGGCGTGCCGGTCGGTGGCGAACTCGACTATCTCGACGAAGGCACGCTGGCCGCTGCACTGCGCTCGCGGACGGCGTTTTGACGAAGTTGGCGGGAGAGGGTGCGGATCATGATCGTTGCGCGTCCTTCGAGGCTGGTGCCAAGCACCCCCCTCTGTCCTACCGGACATCTCCCCCTCAAGGGGGGAGATTGGCCGCTTCATTGGCGGTGCTCTTCCTGCAACGTCGGCGATTGGCGAAAGCAAAGACAACAGCCGATCTCCCTCCTTGAGGGGGAGATGGCCGGCAGGCCAGAGGGGGGCGCCAAGGAACGCAGACTTCGCCAGTCTTGTCTCGCATTTTTCCTGGCTGCGCTTGCCTTCCTCTTCATTTCCGCTCCCGCCTCCGCTGCAACGATCAACGACCAGTTTCGCGCCTGGCTGCAGGACGACCTGTGGCCGCAGGCCAAGGCGAAAGGCATTTCCAGGCACACCTTCGATGCCGCCTTCGACGGCATCAATCCCAATCTGAAGCTGCCCGATTTGGTCAAACCGGGCGAGAAGGCGACCACGCCGCAGAAACAACACCAGGCCGAATTCGGCTCGCCCGGCGCCTATTTCGCCGAGAAGACGGTTCTTGCGGTGACGGCAGGCGGACGTGCGCGTGAAGCCACCAATGCCAGGACGCTTGCGGCCATCGAGAAGCGCTACGGCGTGCCGGGAGAAGTGCTTTTGGCGATCTGGGGCCGCGAGACCGGCTTCGGTGCGGCGAAAATGCCTTATGACGCCTTCGAGGTGCTTGGCACCAAGGCGTTCATGTCGACCAAGAAGGACTTTTTCCGCACCGAGCTCCTGGCGGCACTCGAAATCGTCGAGCGCGGGCTGGCCCCGGTCGGCGCGATGAAATCGTCCTGGGCCGGGGCGCTCGGCCAGCCGCAATTCATGCCGACCTCTTTCCTGAAGCATGCCGTCGATTTCGATGGCGACGGCCGCGTCGACATCTGGAACTCGACGCCGGATGTATTGGCTTCGATTGCCAATTATCTCGTCCATTATGGTTGGGTGAAGGGCCGCGGCTGGGGCTTCGAGGTGACTGTGCCGGATCAGGTTTCCTGCGCGCTGGAAGGCCCGGACCAGGGCAAGAAGATTGCCGAGTGGGCGGCAATGGGCATTAAGCGCGTTGGCGGCAAACCGTTTCCGACGAGCGAGCTTAAATCCGAGGGTTTCCTGCTGATGCCGGCCGGGCGCAGCGGCCCGGCCTTTATCGCCACGCCCAATTTCTACGTGCTGAAGGAATACAACACCAGCGACCTCTACGCGCTGTTCATCGGTCATGGCGCCGATCGCATAGCCCATGGCGACTCGAATTTCGCAGGCAGCTGGGGCGCGGTTGGCGGGCTCCACCGTTCCGACATCGCCGCCCTGCAGCGCGCGCTGCAAGCCAAGGGCTATGATGTCGGCAGCGTCGACGGACTGCCCGGCTTCAAGACCCGCCGTTCGATCGGCACGTGGCAGGCCAAGAACGGCCAGGCTGCAACCTGCTTCCCCGATGCGGAGTTGGTGACAGCGCTGAAGTAGCCCTGAATTAGCAGTTTTTTCTCATTTGGCAGCCTCGATTAGCCGCCAAATGCATCGACTTCCAACAGCTCCTTCTGGTCCAATGTATCGTCTTACAAAACCCCGTTGCCGAGTTGGGGGCCGCCGGATTAGGGTGTTGACCAACTGGACAAAAAACACGACGGTAGCGGGTCAGAGGCCGTCTTCCGGCCCCGAAAGAATTTTCTGCATCCCTGAGCCGGGAACTCAGGTCGCCAAACAACAAAACAGGGAACAATCACGATGATGATGGAAAAGTTTGCTCTCCGCTCCCGCATCTTGCTCGCGGGTGCGGCCATGTCCGCGCTGCTTCTGGCCGGCGCGCCTGCCGGTGCGGTCACGCCCGCCGACACGCTGGTCGAAGGTTTCGCGATCGACGACATCATCACCATGGATCCGAACGAGGCATTCGAGCTATCTACTGCCGAGGTCACCGGCAACACCTATGATCTGCTGGTCCGTCTCGACCTCAACGACACCTCCAAGGTCAAGGGCGACCTCGCCGAAAGCTGGACCGTCTCCGACGATGGCCTGACCTACACGTTCAAACTGAAGCCCGGTCTCAAATTTGCTTCTGGCAATCCGATCACGGCGGCAGACGTTGCCTATTCATTCGAGCGTGCCATCAAGCTCGACAAGAGCCCGGCCTTCATCATCGGACAGTTCGGCATCAGCGGCGACAACGTCACCGAAAAGGCCAAGGCGGTCGACGACAGCACTTTCCAGTTCACCGTCGACAAGGCCTATGCGCCGAGCTTCGTGCTGAACTGCCTGTCGGCAACGGTCGCCTCGGTCGTCGATGCCAAGCTGGTCAAGGAACATGTCGTCACCGCGGCACCCACCGCCGACTACAAATGGGACAATGATTTCGGCAATGCCTGGCTGAAGACCGGCTATGCCGGCTCCGGCGTCTTCAAGCTGCGCGAATGGCGCGCCAACGAGGCTGTCGTTCTCGAGCGCAACGACAATTACTACGGCGAAAAGGCCAAACTAGCCCGCGTCATTTATCGCAACATGAAGGAAAGCTCGGCCCAGCGCCTGGCGCTCGAAGCCGGCGACATCGACGTCGCCCGTAATCTCGAGCCGAACGACCTCGACGCCATCGCCAAGAACGCCGACCTCACCACCACCAGCGCGCCGAAGGGCACGGTCTTCTATATCAGCCTCAACCAGAAGAACGCGAAACTCGCCAAGCCCGAGGTTCGCCAAGCGTTCAAGTATCTGGTCGACTATGATGCCTTGAGCTCGACCATTCTCAAGGGCATCGGTGAGATCCACCAGACCTTCCTGCCCAAGGGCGTGCTCGGCGAACTCGACGAGAATCCGTTCAAGCTCGACGTCGCCAAGGCCAAGGAATTGCTGGCCAAGGCAGGTCTGGCTGACGGTTTCAGCGTAACCATGGACGTTCGCACCGGCCAGCCGACGACGGGCATGGCGGAATCGATCCAGCAGACCCTCGGACAGGCTGGCATCAAGCTGGAGATCATTCCCGGCGACGGCAAGCAGACGCTGACCAAATATCGCGCCCGCAATCACGACATCTATATCGGCCAGTGGGGCCAGGACTATTTCGATCCGAATTCCAATGCCCAGACCTTTGCCTCGAACCCGGACAATTCGGATGCCGGCAAGTCCCACACGCTTGCCTGGCGGAACTCCTGGGACATTCCGGACCTGACCAAGGAAACGGAAGCGGCTTTGCTCGAGAAGGACGCCGGCAAGCGCGCCGATATGTACAAGGATCTCCAGAAGAAGATCCTCGACACCAGTCCCTTCGTCGTCATCCACCAGCAGCTGGAAGTGGCTGGCCTGCGCAAGAACCTCAAGGGCTTCGCACTCGGCCCGAGCTTCGACAGCAACTTCGTCGGGCCGGTCTCGAAATAACGCCGCGGGCGCCGCATGAGCGCGGTTGAAAATGGGAGCGGGCGCGGCAGCGCCCGCGCCGTCGCCATTGCATCATCGCTCGGCCGCTTCCTGGTCATCGCGATCACGACCTATCTCGGTCTGCTCGCGGTGACCTTCTTCATCGGTCGTGTCATCCCGATCGACCCGGTGCTGGCGGTGCTCGGCGACCGGGCGCCGGCCAATGTCGTCGAGCGCACGCGCCGCGAGATGGGCCTCGACCTGCCGTTGATCGAGCAGTTCTATATCTATGTGAAAAATGCCCTGAACGGCAATTTCGGCGTCTCCGTGCTGACCACGAACCCCGTCATGACCGACATTCGCCGAGCGCTTCCGGCGACCACGGAGCTGGCGACGCTGGGAACGCTGATCGGCGCGCTATTCGGCGTGCCGCTTGGTGTGCTGGCTGCGGTCAGGCGCGGCAGTCTCATCGACCAGATCGTGCGCATCATCGGCCTGATCGGCTATTCCGTGCCGATCTTCTGGCTCGGACTGCTGGCGCTGGTGCTGTTTTACGCCAAGCTGCAATGGGTCGCTTTTCCAGCCCGACTCGACGTCGTCTACGAATACACCTTCACGCCGATCACCGGTTTCTACCTGCTGGATTCCCTGTGGCAGCGGCAGTGGGACGTCTTCCACGATGCCTTCCGCCACATCATCCTGCCGGCTTCGCTGCTCGGCTATTTCTCCCTCGCCTATATCAGCCGCATGACGCGCTCGTTCATGCTCAACGAGCTGTCGCAGGAATACATCGTCGCGGCGCGCGCCAAGGGCCTGTCTGAAACCCGCATCATTTGGGGCCACGCATTGCGCAACGCCGCCGTGCCGATGGTGACGGTGATCGCACTGTCCTATGCCGGCCTGCTTGAAGGTTCGGTGCTGACCGAGACTGTCTTTTCGTGGCCAGGCATCGGTCTCTACATCACCAATTCGCTGCAGAACGCCGACATGAATGCCGTGCTCGGCGGCACCATTGTCATCGGCTCGGTGTTCATCGCCATCAATCTGCTCTCCGACCTGCTCTACCGCGTGCTCGATCCGAGGACGAAGTCCGCATGAGCGTCGATACCATCCAGAGCCGTCGCGACTGGCTGCTCAGCGAGCGGCCGGCCTCGCGCATGCAGGCAAGACTCGGCCGCGCCTACGTGGCGTGGCGGCGCTTTTCCGCCAACCGGCTGGCGTTTCTCGGCCTGCTCATCATCATCGCCTTGCTGGTCGTTGCCGCCCTTGCCGGCGTGCTGGCGCCGTATTCGCCGACGTTTGGCGACCTGAAGAACGCGCGTCTGCTGGCGCCGAGCGCCGAGCACTGGTTCGGCACCGACGACCTCGGCCGCGATATCCTTTCGCGCATCCTCTACGGCTCGCGCTGGACGCTTTATGTGGTCATCCTGGTTGCGATCATCGCCGCACCGATCGGCCTGCTGGTCGGCACCGTCGCCGGCTATGCCGGCGGCTGGACCGATGCCATCCTGATGCGCATCACCGATATTTTCCTCGCCTTCCCCAAGCTGATCCTGGCGCTGGCTTTTGTCGCAGCCCTTGGGCCAGGCATCGAGAACGCGGTGCTGGCCATCGCCATCACCTCCTGGCCGCCTTACGCACGCATTGCGCGCGCGGAGACGCTGACGGTGCGCAATTCCGATTACATCAAGGCGGTGCAACTGATGGGTGCCTCGCCCTTCCGTATCGTGCTGCGCCACATCATGCCGCTCTGTATCTCCTCGCTGATCATCCGGGTGACGCTCGACATGGCCGGCATCATCCTGACCGCCGCCGGCCTCGGTTTCCTCGGCCTTGGCGCACAGCCGCCGCTGCCGGAATGGGGCACGATGATCGCTTCGGGGCGTCGCTTCGTGCTCGATCAATGGTGGGTAGCCGGCGCGCCAGGCTTCGCTATCCTGATCGTCAGCCTCGGCTTCAACCTGCTCGGCGACGGCCTGCGCGACGCGCTCGATCCGCGGAGCGGCGACCAATGAGCCACGATCCCAATCAGCAGCGATCAACGAGCGCGCTGCTCGACGTCGAGGATCTCCGCGTCACCTTCCCGACCCGCACCGGGCTGATCGAAGCGGTTCGCGGTGTCTCCTTTTCGCTCGGCCGCGAGCGGCTCGGCATCGTCGGCGAGTCCGGCTCGGGCAAATCGCAGACCGGCCGCGCCATCATGGGCCTGACGCCGCCGCAGGCGCGAATATCGGCCAACAAGCTGGCTTTCGACGGCATCGACCTGCTCAGCGTGTCGCCACGCGAACGCCGGTCGCTGCGGGGAAAGCGCATCGCCATGATCCTGCAGGATCCGAAATATTCGCTCGATCCGGTTATGAGTATCGGCCGCCAGATCGTCGAGACGCTGCGCACGCACGAGAAGGTCGGCAAGGCCGAGGCGCGCGACCGCGCACTGGCAATGCTGGAGGCGGTGCAGATTCGTGACCCCGCCCGCGTCTTCGACCTGCATCCGCACGAAGTGTCCGGCGGCATGGGCCAGCGCGCCATGATCGCCATGATGCTGATCGCCGGGCCGGAAATGATGATCGCCGACGAGCCGACCTCGGCGCTCGACGTCACCGTGCAGCTCGACGTGCTCGGCATTCTCGACAGGCTGGTCGGCGAACGCGGCATGGGGCTGATCTTCATCTCGCACGATTTGCGCCTGGTCTCGTCCTTCTGCGACCGCGTCATCGTCATGTATGCAGGCAAGGTGGTCGAGCAGCTCAAGGCGTCCGAGCTCGGTCGCGCCCAGCATCCCTACACGCGCGGCCTGCTCAACTGCATGCCCAAGATCGGCGCCGACCGTCATCCGCTGCCGGTGCTCGACCGCAAGCCGGAGTGGGCGGCATGACTTCTGCCATTTCCGTCGACGGGCTGGAAGTGATCTTCGACCGTTTTCGCGCGCTGAAGGGCGTCAGGCTTGACGTGCAGCCGGGCGAGTCCTTTGGCCTGGTCGGCGAATCCGGTTCCGGCAAGTCGACGCTGCTGCGGGCCATCGCCGGCCTTGCGCCGGTCGCCTCGGGCAGCATCGCCGTCAACGGCAAGACGCTCGGCGCGCGCCGCGACAAAGCCTTTTATCGCGAAGTCCAGATGGTCTTCCAGGATCCCTATGGCTCGCTGCACCCGCGCCAGACCGTCGACCGCCTGCTGCAGGAGCCGCTTGCCATCCATGGCTTTGCCGACGGCGAAAAGCGCATTCAGCGAGCACTCGACGAGGTCGGTCTCGGCAACGGCTTTCGCTTCCGCTACTCCCATCAATTGTCGGGCGGCCAGCGCCAGCGCGTGGCGATTGCCCGGGCGCTCATCCTCGAACCGTCGATCCTGCTGCTCGACGAGCCGACCTCGGCGCTAGATGCGTCGGTGCAGGCGGAAGTGCTCAACCTTCTGGAAGAAGTCCGCCGGCGGCGCAAGCTGACCTTCCTGATGGTCAGCCACGACTTGGCCATCATCACCCACATGTGCGAACGGCTGATGGTGATGCAAAGCGGCGAAGCGGTTGAGAATCTGGCGGCCAACGATCTTGTCGAGCGCCGCGTCTCGAAGGACTATACGCGCAACCTGCTGAGAGCGAGCGACGGGTTTGTGAGAACCGCCTGAATTCGTTCTTCCTGTGTACAGAACAACCGTCTTGGGGGACTACCATGGAGGAATGGAAGTTTGCTGACCCACCCAATGTCGCGGTGTTATCGGACAAGAGCATATTTAAACGTGGCGACTGGATCGCATACGTTGTGCATGAAGATGACGACGACGACAGCTACAACGATGACGGTGGCAGTTGGCAATTCCACAACAGCGAACCCGGACCTGTGGATGACGGCGATATAATGCTCGTCGGCCTGCAAGAGGTGGTTCAACTGGATGAAAGCATCCTGGCATTGGCCGATTTGCCAAAAGGTTGGTATGCTTGGCGAAGTTCCAAATCGTCGCGGTGGCAGCGCGCCAAATCACTCCCTGTACCCTCCAACGATAACGAGTGATCCAGCAGGATCTTAAGTCGACCTTTGCGCCAGTTCGGCCCCATCCAGAACGGGTGGCTCTTCCCGGCCTTTCGGCTCCTTGATCCTGAACCAGGCCACATAGAGCGCCGGCAGGAACAGCAGCGTGATCGCCGTGCCGGCAATGATGCCGCCCATCATGGCGAACGCCATCGGTGCCCAGAACACCTCCCGTGCGATCGGGATCAGCGCCAGGCTGGCAGCGGCGGCCGTCAGCGCGATCGGTCGCATGCGATGTTCGGTGGCTTCGATCACCGCCGCCCAGCGGTCCTTGCCTTCGGCGACCAGATCCTCGATCTGCACGATCAGGATGACCGAGTTGCGGATCAGGATGCCGATCAACGCCAGCACGCCGAGGATGGCGACGAAGCCGAGCGGGGCGCCGCTTGGCAACAGTGCAGCAACCACGCCGATCAACCCAAGCGGTGCGACGGCAACGACCAGGAACAGGCGCTGGAAGCTTTGCAACTGGATCATCAGGATCGTCGCCATGATGAACAGCATCAGAGGCACGACCGCCGCGATCGGCCCCTGGCTGTTGGCGCTTTCCTCGACCGAGCCGGCCGTGGCGATGGCATAGCCGACCGGCAGCTTGCCGATGAAGGCATCGACCGAGGGTTTCAGCTCGTCGACCACGGTCGCCGGCAGCGCATCGCCCACGAGTCCGGCGCCCACGGTGATCGTCGGCACGCGGCTGCGCCGCCAGACTGTCGGCTGCTCCAACTCGTAGTGGAAGTTGGCGACGGCGGCCAGCGGGATGGATTCGCCGGCACCGGTCGGCAATTGCATGTTGCGCAGCGTCTCGATCGAGCCGCGTTCGGCATCGCGCGAACGGACCACGACGTTGATCAGGTAGGTGGCGTCGCGCACCTGGGTTATAGTGACGCCGCCGACGATGCTGTTCAGCGTATTGGAGATGTCCGACGAGGTGACGCCAAGCTGGCGCGCCTTGTCCTGCAACACATCCACTTTCAGCACCCGCGACGGTTCATTCCAGTCGAAGATCGGTGCGCCAAGCTTGGGATTGGCCGAGATGACGCCTGCCAGTTGCTGGGACAGCGTCCTCACCGTCTGGATGTCGGGACCGCTGACGCGGTATTGCACCGGCCGGCCGACGGGCGGACCGAGTTCGAGTGTTTTGACGAAGGCATCGGTGCCGACGAAGTCGTCGCGCAGCATTTTTTCTATTGCCGCCTTTACCCTGTCACGCGCCTCGACGTTCTTGGTGACGATGACGGTCTGGCCGAAATAGGGATTGGCCGGCTGCACGTCATAGGCAAGCACGAAGCGTACCGCGCCCTGGCCGATATAGGAGCTCCAGTGATCGATGTCGGGATTGCCGGCAAGGGCTGCCTCCTCGAAGCGCTCCATCTGGTCCCGCGTCTCGGCGATCGATGAATTCTGCGGCAGGTTCCAATCGACGATAAGTTCCGGCCGGTCGGAGGACGGGAAGAACTGCTGCTGGACAAAACCCATGCCGACGACCGAGGCGGCGAACAACAGCACCGTCGCGATGATCGTCAGCCAGTGGCGGCGCACCGACCCGACCAGCACTCTGCGGAACAGCGAGGTGAAACGGCCGGGCTTGTCATGGTGCTTCTGCTTCATCACCGCAGGCAGGATGGTGATGCCGAGCAGCGGCGCAAACAGCACCGCCACGATCCAGGACACCAGAAGCGAAACGGCAATGACGACGAACAGCGTGTAGGTGTATTCGCCAGCCGCGCTGTTGTTGAGGCCGATTGGAATGAAGCCGGTGACCGTCACCAGCGTTCCGGTCAGCATCGGGAACGCGGTCGAGGTGTAGACATAGGTCGCCGCCTTGCGCAGATTGTCGCCTGCCTCCAGCCTCGCCACCATCATCTCCACGGCAATCATCGCGTCGTCGACCAGCAGGCCGAGTGCGATGATCAGCGCGCCCAGCGAAATGCGCTGCAGCGAGATGCCGAGATAGTCCATGAACAGGAAGGTGATGGCGAGCACCAGCGGGATCGACAGCGTCACGACGAAGCCGGCGCGCATGCCGAGGCTGATGAACGAGACGGCAAGCACGATGGCGACAGCCTCGAACAGCGCGCGGGTGAAGCCCGAGACCGCTTCCTCGACAATGACAGGCTGGTCTGCGACCAGATGCACGCCGACGCCGACAGGCAGGTCGGCGACGATCTTGTCCATCTCGACCTTCAGCGCCTTGCCGAATTCGAGCAGGTTGGCGTTGGGCTTCATGCCGATGGCGAGCCCGATCGCATCCTCACCGTTGAAACGGAACAATGCCGTCGGCGGATCGGCGTAGCCGCGGGTGATGGTGGCGACATCGCTCAGCCGGAAGAAGCGGTCGTTGACGCGCAAATTGATGGCGCGCAGGCTTTCCTCCGAGGTGAACTGGCCCGAGACGCGCACGCTGACGCGTTCGGGGCCGGTCTCGATAACGCCCGATGGTGCGATCGCGTTCTGCGCCTGCAGGCTGGCGACGATCGCCTGCTGGTTCAGGCCAAGGGCTGCGATCTGACGGGTCGAAAATTCGAGATAGATCGCCTCGTCCTGGGCGCCGATCAGGTCGACCTTGCCGGCATTGGGCACGGCGAGGATTCGGGTGCGCGCCTGCTCGACATAGTCGCGCAGCTGGCGCGATGTCAGCCCGTCCGCCGTGAAGGCGTAGATGTTGCCGTAGACATCGCCAAAACTGTCGTTGAAGAACGGACCTTGCACGCCCTGCGGAAACTGGGCGCCGATGTCGTTGATCATGTTGCGAATGCGCACCCAGGTCGGGGCCACGTCGCGTGCCTTGGTCGACGGCTTGAGATTGACGAAGATGACGGTCTTGCCGGCCGTGGTGACGGATTTGCTGTAGTCGAGGCTGTCGAGTTCCTCCAGTTTCTTCTCGATGCGGTCGGTTACTTGGCGGACTGTCTCATTGACCGAGGCGCCCGGCCAGTTGGCCTGGATCAGCATGGTCTTGATCGTGAAGGCCGGGTCTTCCTCGCGGCCGAGATTGAGATAGGCCGAGACGCCGGCGACGACGAACACCAGCATGAAATACCAGACCAGCGAACGATGGCTGAGCGCCCAGTCGGAGAGGTTGAAGCCCTTCACTTGGCGGCTCCTTCGGGGATCTTGACCGTCTCGCCCGGGGTCAGGCTGTGCACGCCTGCGGTGACGACGCGTGCGCCCGCGTTAAGTCCGCCGGCGACGACAAAGCTGCCGCCGCGTTTGGCGCCGATCTGGATATCGTGCAAGGCGACCTTCGATTGCGCATCGACGATCCACACTTGCTGCTTGCCGTCCATTTCGAGCAGTGCCGACAGCGGCAGCTCGATCGTCGGGTCGATCGGCATCACCCGTGTCGCCGTCACGGTCGAGCCGAGCCGGAACGCGGTCGGCGCATTGAGCAGCGTCAGGCGCACGCGGCGGGTGCGGGTCGAACTATCGGCCTGCGGCGCGATCTCGCGCAGCTTGGCTTCCGTGTGGATCGAGGGCAGAGACTGCAGGATCACGTCGAAGCCGGTTCCGACAGCGAGATCGCCGGTCAACTGGTCGGGAATGTCGACGACGGCTTCGCGCACATCCGAGCGCGCCACCGTCACTACGGTCTGGCCGGCCGATACGGTCTGCCCGACTTCGGCGCCGGTGGCGGTGACGACGCCATCGAAATCCGAAAACAGGCGGGCATAGCCAAGCTGCTCCTGAGATTTAGCCAGCGCAGCCCTCGCCCGCTCGACATTGGCCTGCGCGGCTTGCCGCGCCTGCTGGGCTGCCTCATAGGTGGCCTGCGAGGTGTTCCTGTCTGCCAGCAATGCGCGCTGGCGCTCCTCGCTGGCGTAAGCATTGGTGAATTCCGCCTGTGCGTTGGAGAGGCCAGCCTTGGCTGCCTGAACGGCCAATTCCAGCGCCGTCGGATCGAGCGTGGCGATCGTCGTACCCTTGGTGACGAGGTCGCCGATATCGACGTCGCGGGTGACGACACGGCCAAGCAGGCGGAAGGCCAGGTTGGCACTGAATTCCGGCTCGACGACGCCGGCGAAGCCAAGCGTCTGGCTGGTGCGCGGCTCGACCACCACCGAAAGCACCGGCCGGACGATCTCGGGCGCCTTTTCCGGCTCGGCCGAACAGGCGCCGACAACAAACAGCGCCGACAGGGCGATCATGCGCGCAGGCCGGTTCATTGCGTTGCCCCTCCGGCGATCTCGACCGTCTGGCCCGGGCTGAGCAATTGGCCACCGGCGGTGATGACGTGCTGGCCGGGCTCTAGCCCCTTGTCGACGACGATGACGCCGGAGCCATAAGCGAGAATATCGACCGGCGCGACGGTGACCTTCTTGGAAGCAGGGTCGATGAGCCAGACCGCAGGCTGACCGTTGCTGGAGGTCAGCGCCTGCCAGGGCAGGATCACGGCTTTCACCGGCTGGGCGCTGACCGTGCCGGTGACGGCGGCGCCGAGCGGCATGGCGGCAGGGGTCTCGGGAATGGCGACCTTGACCCGAACCGAGGCCGAGGCGGCGTCGACCACCGGAGAAATCTCGCGCACCTTGCCTATCGCCTTCACCGACGGATCCGACACCAGCGTGATCGACACCGGTGGTGGTGCCATCGAGCTGCCGGCAACCAGCGTTTCATGAACGTTGAAGACGGCGTCGCGGTCGCCGTCCTCGGCGATGGTGAAGACTGTTTGTGCCCCTTGCACCACCTGGCCGGCCTCGACCGCGCGTGCGGTGACGACACCCGGCGCGCCGGCCCGCAGCTCGGTGAAGGTGAAGCTCTCCCGGGCATTGTCCAACGCGCTCTGCGCCTGCTGGACGCTGCCTTGTGCAACGCTCTGCACCTGTGCTGCCTGATCATAGTCCCGGCGCGTGGTAAAACCCTGAGCAAGCAGCGTCTTTTGGCGCTCGAAAGCGGCGGATGCCTGCGTCAATTGCGCCTGTGCCGCATCGAGATCGGCCTGCGCCGAGCGCAGGTCCGATTCCTGCTCCTGTGGATCGATGCGGGCCAGCAACGTGCCCTTGTCGACATGCTGGCCGATTTCCACCAGCCGCTCGGCGACGCGGCCGCCGACCCGGAAGGCCAGGTTGTTCAGCGTACGCGCAGCGATGACCCCGGTCAGCGACGTCGTCGGAGCATAGAAGGAGATTTCGACTTCGGCGGTGCGCACCATGGTCGGCATCTTGCGTTCGGCCGCCTCCTGCTTCTGGCAACCGGCCAGCAGCAGGCTGGCCATCGTGCAGGCGATAAGCATCGGAGCACTTCGGAACGGCAAAGGATTGGATGGCGACAGTGGCAAGGCGGGAGATGTCACGTTCCGGCTCATGGCTTCCCTCGCCTGTGTGGGACGCTCCCGCCGCGGAGCCTCGCGGCGTCAGAAGATAGTCGATCCCTTGGAAAAGGGAACCTCCTTCGGACGCGTACCGGCCGACTGGTTGAGGCGGCGCCGGGCGACAGGCCCAATCGCCTGTTGACGGTGCCAACTTGAGCAAAACGTGAAATAAGGTCAGAAGACGTGTCAGCGACAGCAAACAAGAACGGGCGCCGGCCCGATGAGGACAGCATGAAGAATTCAGCCATTTCCGAACGCAAGAACCAGTCGATCTCGCGCGGCGTCGGCATGACCACGCAGATCTATGCCGACCGTGCTGAGAATTCGGAAATCTGGGATGTCGAGGGCCGTCGCTACATCGACTTCTCGTCGGGTATCGCCGTCGTCAACACCGGTCACCGCCACCCCAAGGTGATCGCGGCGGTCAAGGCGCAGCTCGACCGCTTCACCCACACCTGCCATCAGGTGGTGCCCTATGAAAGCTATGTGCGGCTGGCCGAACGGCTGAACGGCATGCTGCCCGGCAAGTTCGAGAAGAAGACGATCTTCGTCACCACTGGCGCCGAGGCAGTCGAGAACGCGATCAAGATCGCCCGCAACGCCACCGGTCGCCAGGCGGTCATCGCCTTTGCTGGCGGCTTCCACGGCCGCACCTTCATGGGCATGGCGCTGACCGGCAAGGTCGTGCCCTACAAGGTCGGCTTCGGCGCCATGCCAGGCGACGTCTATCACGCGCCGTTCCCGGTGCCGCTGCATGGCGTATCGGTCGCCGATTCGCTGGCTGCCCTCGACCGCCTGTTCAAGGCCGATGTCGACCCGGCCCGCGTCGCCGCCATCATCATCGAGCCGGTCCAGGGCGAGGGTGGCTTCTACGAGGCGCCGCGCGAGTTTCTGACGGCTCTGCGCAAGCTTTGCGACCAGCACGGCATGCTTCTGATCGCCGACGAGGTGCAGACCGGCTTTGCCCGCACCGGCAAGATGTTCGCGATGGACCACCACGAGGTGGCGGCCGACATCACCACCATGGCCAAGAGCCTGGCTGGCGGCTTCCCGCTGGCCGCGGTCACCGGCCGCGCCGAAATCATGGATGCACCCGGCCCCGGCGGGCTCGGCGGTACCTATGGCGGCAGCCCTATCGGTGTCGCCGCGGCGCACGCCGTGCTCGACGTGATCGATGAGGAAAAGCTGTGCGACCGCGCCAACACGCTGGGTGCAAGACTGAAGCAGCGGCTGCAGTCGATCCGCGACGACGTGCCCGAGATCGTCGACATAAGAGGCCTCGGCTTCATGAACGCGATCGAGTTCAACGACGTCAAGAAGGGCCTGCCGTCGGCCGAGATAGCCAATGCGATCAGGCTGAAGGCGCTCGACAAGGGCCTGATCCTGCTGACCTGCGGCGTCTACGGCAACGTCATCCGCTTCCTGGCGCCGATCACCATCCAGGACGGCGTCATGAACGAGGCGCTCGACATTCTGGAAAGCTCGATCCGCGAAGTCTGCGCCGCCTGATCGGCGAGGATATCGCCTAGGATTCAACAACCTTGCGGGAAAAGGCCGAGATAGGGTGGCAAGCTGCCGTTCAACGCCCTATGCGAGCACGAAATTCTGCGGTCGAATTGGTGCGTGGAAAAGGTTCGGAAGGCAACTGTACACCGAGAAAGGCACAAAGGGGCTCCCATCCTTCGGAGGCCTGATAAGTGAGAAGGCGTTCAGGTGGCAGCGTTGATTTCACGGAAGCGTTATGTGCTTCATAGACAGCGATTGCGTGATCTCGGTCATCAAATCGACCGCCAAAGACACTGTTTCCAACCACTGCCACACCAAAGGACTGTGGATCATTGGTAGCAGCATCCATCGTGAACCCTATCGTTTGCGCCATGCTTTCATACCAGGCTTCTGGGTCACGAACTGTCAAGATAACCTTTGCGTCAGGGTAGTGGTCACTCACTTCTCGCCAGAAATGCGCCGTTGGCCAATCGACCGCGGAAAGATAGCCGGCATATGCCGTATCCCAGGTAGGGAGTTGTCCCTGGCCGGCGGCGCGCCACAGCGCCTTCTGCTCGGGATTGGCGTGGACATCTGCCATGTGATGACACGGCCCGAACCCAAGATGCTCCAACGCGAGTTTCAGCGAATATGTGCCAGTGCGACCCATGCCTGCGCCAATGACATCTAGAGCCATGAGCACCCCCCAAAGACGACTTCAATTGGTCAAAATACCGCTGTTTCCTTTACTTCGCTATAGGTTTTGAAGGTCAGCTCCCGGGCGAACTCGGTCGTTTAGGGTGATTGGGTTTTGATCCTATCCCGCCGCGCGGACAGGCTCCTCTTCCTGGAAGGCGGCAAGCGCAGCCTTCAGCCCGTCCGGTCCCGTCGCAACGATCCCCGGCGTCGGCGAGAAGCCGGCGCCGAGCATCTTGCGGCCAAGCATGTGGTCGCCGGGACGGTTCACCGATTCGATGCCGAGCAGCCGGTCTCCAGCATAATGGTAGATCGAGAATTTGTTGTCGGGCAGATCACCCAGCACGACATGGCTGTCGCTGCCTGCAGTCAGCCCAACCATCTGCAATTTCATGTCGCCGATGTCGGACCAGAACCACGGCACCGCTGAATAGCCATCGGCATGGCCGGTGATGGTGCGTGCGGCAAGCCGCGCCTGGTCGGTGGCGTTCTGCACCGATTCCAGCCGTACGTCGCCGCCGGTGAACCAGTGCCGGTAGGAGGCGGCGTCGCCGATGGCGAGGATTTCAGGCACCGAAGTGCGCATCTGGTGATCGACGCGGATGCCGTTGGCGATGCTGAGGCCTGCGGCCTGCGCCAGCTCGACATTCGGCACGGCGCCGATGCCGACGATGACCATGCGCGCCGGCAGCCTTTCACCGCTGGATGTGATCGCGGCTGCGACATGGCCGATTTCGCCTTCGAGTCTTGCAATCGAGGTGCCGGTGAGGATGCGCACGCCTGTCCCTTCCAGACGTTGCCGGACGTGGCTCGCCACGACCGGCGCCACGGCGCGGCCGAGCAGCCGGTCGACCGCCTCGACCACGGTCACCGTGCGGCTGGCTGCCCGCAACGTCGCGGCGATCTCCAGCCCGATGAAGCCGCCGCCGAGGATGACGACCTCGTCGCTCTGGGCGCTGAGTTCCCGGATCAGACGCGCATCGGCCAGCGAGCGCAGCGACAGCACGCCCGACAGGTCCGAACCGGGCAGCGACAAGGTGCGCGGGCGCGAGCCGGTCGCCAGGATCAGATGGTCGAAGGCAAGTGTGCCGCCGCCTGATATCTCCACGCTACGGCGTCCGGCATCGATGCGATCGATCCTGATGCCCGGCCGGAAGTCGATGGCGCTGCCGGTGTAGAAGGCCTCGCCGCGCAACGGTTGCGGTCTGGCCTCGGCATCCTTGATGAAGGTCTTCGACAGTGGAGGTTTATGGTAGGGCAACTCGTTCTCGTCGCCGACCAGGATCACCGGCCGGTCATAGCCGTCATCGCGCAGACTGGCGGCCGCTTGCACGCCCGCATGACCCGCGCCGACAATGACCACACCGTTCTTCATTGCATTCCAATCCTGCCGGCATCCTAGGATATCTCGCCATGTGGCGATTGTCTGGCGCCGCCGCAAGCGAGGCTGTGCGGGTCGCACTCGGGATGGCGGCTGTCAATCGTACAGTTCAGCGGCAAGACCGGTGCAGGCCGCACATTAAGTTGACAGTTGCAGTTTAGAATAATTCTAAACTATTGTTTCAATTGATTTTTCTTGCCGATCTCCATTGACATCCGACGATGTCGCAGCTTTATGGAAGCTCGCGCGTCAGCGCATCCCTTTAATGTCTGGGCCTTGAACCCTTTCGATTGGAGGCATTTTGGTGTCTTTCTTCCGCGAACCGCGCGATGGCGCGGCATCTCTTGCGCCCGATGGCTTGCAGATGGCCTGGTGCCAGTTGCCGCGCGCGCCGTTTACAAAAATTCCGAGAAACTGGAGAGCGATTATGACAGCACGATATGGCGGCAGGCTTGCCGCGATCGGCGCCACGGCCCTACTGACGGCGGCGGTGTTCGTGCTGCCCGCAAAGGCCGAAACCGATGCGAAGGCGGTCGTCAAGACCTATTCCGACATCGCCTTGGCCAAATATGAGGATTCGCTGACCACCGCGCAGGCGCTCGACAAGGCAGTCGACGCGCTGCTCGCCACCCCCTCGGCGGAAACTCTCAATGCAGCCCGCGACGCCTGGAGGGCATCGCGCGTTCCCTACCAGCAGACCGAGGTCTACCGTTTCGGCAACAAGATCGTCGACGACTGGGAAGGCGAGGTGAACTCCTGGCCGCTGGACGAAGGCCTGATCGACTACGTCGCCAAGAGCTACGGCTCCGAATCGGATGCGAATTCGCTCTATACGGCCAATGTGATCGCCAACAAGGAGATCGAGATCAACGGCAAGAAAGTCGACGCTTCGAGCCTTTCGCCGGAATTCCTCTCCGGCACATTGCAGGAAGCCGGCGGCGTGGAGGCAAACGTCGCCACCGGCTATCATGCCATCGAATTCCTGCTCTGGGGTCAGGATCTGCATGGCACCGGCCCGGGTGCCGGCGAGCGCCCCTATTCCGACTACGACCTCAAGAACTGCACCGGCGGCAATTGCGACCGTCGCGCCCAGTACCTGAAATCGGCGACTGACCTTCTGGTCGCCGACCTGCAGAAGATGGTCAACGACTGGAAGGAAGACGGTGCCGCGCGCAAGGCCCTCATCGACGGCGACCCGAACACCGCCATCTCGATCATCTTCACCGGCATGGGCTCGCTGTCCTACGGCGAGCTGGCCGGCGAGCGCATGAAGCTCGGCCTGCTGCTGCACGATCCGGAAGAGGAGCATGACTGCTTCTCCGACAACACCTATAACTCGCATCTCTATGATGCCATCGGCATTAGCGCCGCCTATCATGCCAGCTATACCAGGCTCGACGGCACCGTCGTTTCGGGTCCCTCGGTGGCCGATATGGTGAAAGCAGCCGATCCGGCGATCGACAAGGAACTGTCGGACAAGCTCGACGTGACGGTCGCCAAGATGGAGGCGATCAAGGCGCGGGCACTGGCTGGCGAGGCCTATGACCAGCAGATCGCCGAGGGCAATGCGCAAGGCAATGCGACCGTGCAGGCGGCAATCGACGCGTTGGTCGACCAGACCAAGTCGATCGAACGCGCCGTTGGCTCCCTGAAACTCAGCACCATCGCCTTCGAAGGGTCCGACAGTCTCGACGCACCCGACAAGGTGTTCAAGTAAGTCAAAGGGTTGGAGCCTGATCCGGAGCCGGGCAATCGGGGTCGGAACGGGCTTCGATAGGAAATCAAGCCACACGGCGCGGGAGGCGCCGTCAGCCATCCGAGCAAACCAATGCTGATCTGCCATTGCAACATCATCACCGAGAGGGAAATCGAGCAGACGATCATCGCGCTGCTGGATCAGGACCCCTGGCAACTGATCGTGCCGGCAAAGGTCTATCACGCCATGCAAAAGCGCGGGCGCTGTTGCGGCTGCTTCCCAAATGTGGTGGAAACGATCATTCGGGTCACCGAAAATTACCACGCCCGCTCCGAGGCGAGCGGCGTCGATATCGTTTCACACCTGGATCGCGTCAGAAGCCTGCGCGTCCAATACGGGAGCAGAAATCATGAAAGGCGACCCGCAGGTCATCGAGCGGCTTAACGAGGCTCTTTTTCTGGAGCTGGGGGCCGTCAATCAGTACTGGGTGCATTTCCGTCTGCTGGAGGACTGGGGATACGCCAAGCTGGCAAAGAAGGAGCGGGCGGAATCGATCGAGGAGATGCACCATGCCGACAAGCTCGTGGCCCGCATCATCTTCCTTGAAGGCCATCCGAACCTGCAGTCCGTGGCGCCGCTGCGCATCGGACAGAACGTCAAGGAAGTGCTCGAATCCGACCTTGCCGGCGAATATGACGCGCGTACCGCCTACAAGCGCTCGCGCGAGATCTGCAACGACGCTGGCGACTATGTGACGATGAAGCTGTTCGAGGAATTGCTGGCCGACGAGGAGGGTCACATCGACTTCCTCGAGACGCAGCTCGACCTGCTTGCCTCGATCGGCGAGGAAAAATACGGCCAGCTCAACGCTGCATCGGCGCACGAGGCCGATTAAGGACATGCCGGAATGCGGCGCCTGTTAGAATTCATGCGCCGCATGCGGCGGGCCGACGGCTCGCCGCTCCTTCGGAAGACGCCGGCCGGATTGGCGCGGCGGCGCTGTGTCGTCTTCGCAATCGCGCTCTCCTCGTCCGCGATGGCCGGTGAGCTTCAACCTGCCGGCATCGCCACCACGCGCACCGACCTCAGTCCGAAGGATAAGGCGCGCGTCGCCGCCATCACCAGGCCGACCGCTGATTTTTCCAGGCCTGAGCAGTTCGAGCTGATGCAAGGCGGCGCCGGCACGTCCAGGAAGGACGTCAGCCGCGATTCCTTCTCGCAATCCTCGGCCAACATCACCTTCGAGGAAGAGGGCGACTTCAAGCTCGGCAATGCCCTGTTTCGCAAGAACTGGGTGTCGTCGCCATCCTCGACGCAGGCGTCGGATGGGCTCGGCCCGCTGTTCAACGAACGCGCCTGCCAGAACTGCCATCTGAAGGACGGCCGCGGCCGTCCCCCGCAAGGCGATGCCGGCACGACTTCGATGTTCCTGCGGCTGGCGCGCGATGCCAGTACGGCCGAAGAGAAAGCAGCGCTTGTCGACCAAAAGGTGCTGAACTTCCCCGATCCGGTCTATGGCGCGCAATTGCAGGAACTGGCGGTGCCCGGCCTGCGCGGCGAGGGCCGCATGCATGTCGACTATCAGGAGCGTATGGTAGAACTGGCAGACGGTGCCGTGATTTCCTTGCGCAAACCTAGCTATTCGGTGGTCGATCCTGCCTATGGACCTCTCGATCCGCGCACCACGCTGTCGCCGCGCCTGACGCCGCCGATGATCGGCCTTGGCCTGATCGAAGAGATTGCACCAGCGGATATTCTTGCCAACGCCGATCCACTCGACCGCAACGGTGACGGCATTTCCGGCAGGCCGAACATCGTGCGGGACAGCCCAAGCGGCGAATTGACGCTTGGCCGTTTCGGCTGGAAGGCGCAGGCCGCATCGATCCGCCGGCAGGCGGCGGACGCTTTCGCCGGCGACATCGGCATCTCGACGCCGGAAGTGCCAAAACACTGGGGCGACTGCACCGCCACGCAAGCCAAATGCTTCGCCATGCCGAGCGGCGTAGAGCAGCGTCTCGGCCCGGTCGAGGCGCCGCCGCCGGTGATGGATCTGGTCACCTTCTATTCGCAGAACCTGGCCGTGCCGGCGCGCCGCGACCTCGACCAACCAGATGTGCTCACCGGCAAGAAGGTCTTCTATGAGATCGGCTGCATTGCCTGCCACACGCCGAAATTCGTCACCCGTCGCGGCACGCCCAACAAGGCGCAGGCCTTCCAGTTGATCTGGCCTTATTCCGACTTCCTGCTGCACGACATGGGACCCGATCTGGCCGACGGCCAGGCCGTGGGCGATGCGACGGGCAATGAGTGGCGCACGCCGCCGCTGTGGGGCATCGGCCTGACCGAGACGGTCAACGGCAATTCCTTCTTCCTGCATGACGGGCGCGCCCGCAGCCTGACCGAGGCGATCCTGTGGCACGGCGGCGAGGCGCAGAAGGCGCGCAGCCGCTTTGCCGCCGCCGACGCCGCCGACCGCGATGCGCTGCTCAAATTCCTGGGGTCACTGTGATGCTCAAGCGCTCTGCATTGTTACTCGTTCTTCCGCTGGCTCTGCTCGGCGCAGTCCCGGTGTCTGCGGCGGTCAAAGCCTCCGAAATCATCCAGGGGGCGATCGACGGCTTTGTCCGCCCAGCCTATGCCGGCCTGCACGAGCATGCGGAATCCCTGACGAAGGCGATGCACAAGCTCTGCGAAGCGCCCTCGCAAGAGGAGCTCGATGCCGCGCGCTCGGAATTTTCCGCCACCGTCTATGCCTGGTCGTCGGCCGAAATCATCGGCTTCGGACCGATCAAGGACAACAACCGGCTGGAACGCATGCTGTTCTGGCCGGATCGCAAAGGCATCGGCCTGAAGCAGGTGCAGGCTGTGTTGGCGAACAAGGATTCGACCGCCACCGATCCGGCACTGCTGGCCGGCAAGAGCGTCGCCATGCAGGGGCTGGGCGCGCTCGAATTCGTGCTTTATGGCGACGGCGCCGATGCACTGACGGGCAGGGACGATCCTTATCGTTGTGCCTATGGCGCGGCGATTGCCGGCAACATCGAAACCATGACCGGCGACGTCAACGATGCCTGGAACAAGCCCAACGGATTTGCTGCCCTTTGGGCCAATCCGGGGCCACAGAACCCGCTCTACCGCGACGGCAACGAAGCGGTGACCGAACTGGTCGGCGTCTTCATCAATGAACTGGAAATGGTTCGCGATGTGCGCCTGAAAGGGTTTTTCGGCGACAAGCCGGATGCGGACAAGCCGAAACAGGCGATCTACTGGCGCTCACAGAACACCGCCAATTCGCTAGCCGGCAATCTGTCCGGGATAGACACGCTGTTCCAGGCGTCGAAGCTTGGCGACGCACTGCCGGCCGATGCGCGCTGGATGGCGGAATCGATCCATATCCAGCTGATCAATGGTATCGCTACCGTGAAGTCCATCCAGGGTCCGATCGACAAGGCGCTTGCCGATCCGGCACTGCGTGACAAGCTCGACCATTTCGCGCTGATCACCTCCAGCCTGTCGACCCTGATCGGCACCAGGCTGACCGCCGAATTCGGCCTGACTGCCGGCTTCTCGTCGCTGGATGGGGACTGAATTGAAAACCCCGCTGTTAGATCGCCGCGATTTCCTGAGGGCTGCAGGCGTTGGCTTCGTAGCGGCAATGGCGCCCGCGGCCTGGGCGAAGACGCTCGCGGCGGACGCCGTCTTCGCCACCGCCTTCGTCAAGCGTGATGGCAGCTATGGCGCCGCTGTCCTATCCGAGGCCGGCAAGATCCTGCACGCGATCGACCTGCCCGATCGTGGCCATGACGTCACCTTCGATCCGGTGTCGACGCGTTCGGTGGTCTTCGCTCGCCAGCCCGGCACGTTCGCCGTTGTGTTCGATCATTCGGGCCGTGACGCGCCGTTAACCATCGCCAGCATCGCCGGTCGGCACTTCTTCGGCCATGGTGTTTTCTCGCCCGACGGGGCGCTGCTCTACGCCACCGAAAACGACTTCGACAACGCCGCCGGCGTGGTTGGCATCTACGATGCGCGGACGAAGTTCAACCGCATCGGTGAATTCCCGACCCATGGCATGGGTCCGCACGAGCTGCTGCTGCTGGGCGACGGCAGGACGATCGCTGTTGCCAATGGCGGCATCGAAACCCATCCGGATTACGGCCGCGCCGAGCTCAACATCGCCACCATGAAGCCGTCCTATGTGCTCATCGACCGCCTCACCGGCGATCTCATCGAGAAGCATGAACTCCCGGAGGCACTGCACCAGCTGTCGATCCGCCACATGGACGCAGATCGATCCGGCACCGTCTGGTTCGGCTGCCAGTACCGGGGGCCGGGCACCGATCGTCCGCTGCTGGTCGGCCGCGCGGCGCGCGGCAAAGACTTGCAGCTGCTCGACATGCCGCAGGACGTGCTGTCCGGCTTCCGCAACTATATCGGTTCGGTCGCCGCCAATCCGGCCGCCGGCACCGTCGCCGTCTCCTCGCCGGAAGGCAACTCGCTTGTGGTGATCGATTCGGCCAGCGGCCGGGTCGTCTCGGTCACCGCGCTGGTCGAAGTCTGCGGCACGGCGCTCGACGGAACCGGATTCATGGCTACCACGGGCGCCGGCGAGATCGTCGATGGCAGCGGTGTGACACGCTCCGAACCGGATTATGTCTGGGACAACCACCTGCTGCGCATCGAACAGGCTGCCTAGATATTTCCTGCGGGCCGAAGCGAAGCCGCTTAACGAATTATGCACTATCCACTTGCGGTGGCGAGCCGTGGCAGGCACACGGAACTCTCTTCGAACCGGTCGCTCCATGAAATTGCTTGCCATCGACTGTGCCGCCAACCTCTGCGCCGCCTGCGTCTACGACGAGGCGGCGAAGCAAGAGCTTGGCCGTTCGGTGCTCGACCTTGGCAAAGGCCATGCCGAGCACCTGATGGCGGTCATCGCCGAAGCGCTGAAGGCAAGTGCCACCGACTATGCCGGTCTTGGCGCCATCGCCGTCTCCGTCGGCCCCGGTTTCTTCACCGGTCTGCGCGTCGGCGTCTCGACCGCGCGTGGCCTGGCGTTGGCGCTGAAGGTTCCGGCGATCGGGGTGACGACGCTCGAGGCGCTGGCTGCTGAGGCGGCAGCGGCATTTCCCGGTCGCGCCGTACTGGCGGCGCTCGATGCGGGTCGCGAGGAAATCCATGCCGCCCTTTATGATGAAATGTCGGTTTTGACTTACGGTCCGGCTGTCGCCACATTGGCTGACGTGGCGGCGATGGCGACGGAACGTTCTTTGGTGCTTTCCGGTACAGCGGCGGCGCTGATTGCCGCGTCGGCCGGTCGCGCGTTCGATATCGGGCCTCAGACGGCTACCGCCGATATTGTCACATACGCCCGTCTGGCTGCCGCCAAGGGTCCCGGCGAAAGGCCAAAACCGCTTTATTTGCGCGGCGCCGACGCCAAGCCGCAGGCCGGGTTCATTCTTTCAAGGCAAGAAAATTGATGCGCATACCTTTTCTCCAACCACGCCGCCGGGACTATGCGCTCGAGCCGCTGAAGATCGCCGACAGCCCGGCGGTCTCCCTGTTGCATCGCGAGGACTTTGTCCGCCCGTGGACCGATGGTGAATTCGCTGCCTTGCTCGAACAGGACACCGTATTCGGCTATGCCGCGCGTGAAACCGGACAGGGCGCCAAGCCTCCGGTCGGCTTCGTGCTGGCCAGGCTGGCGGCCGGCGAAGGCGAGATCCTGACCGTCGCGGTCGCTCGATCCCACCGCCGGCAGGGGCTCGGTTGGCAGTTGATGGATGCGGTGCTGCGCGAACTTCACGCCCAGCGCGCCGAAGCGCTGTTCCTCGAGGTCGACGAGACCAATGTCGCGGCGATCGCGCTCTATCGGCGGCTGGGCTTCCGCGAGGTCGGCAAGCGACCGAACTACTACAAGTCGCCGGAACATGGACCGACCGGCGCGCTTGTTATGCGCCGCGATCTTCGCTAGCCGGAGGCCGGGGTAGGGCGATGATCAAGAAAATCAGGATTTTCCTGGCGCTGGGCCTTGTTGTCGCCGGTTCATTGGTCCTCGTGCCGCTGCAGATCCTGTCGATGAAGACCGGCTGGTGGCCGGAAACCTTCATCCTCAAGATCTGGCACAGGCTGATCATCAGGGCGCTTGGCATGCGTATCCACGTCAAGGGAACGCTATCGACCAAGCGTCCTTTGCTGGTGGTATCCAATCACATCTCGTGGACCGACATCATGGTGCTCGGCTCCATGGCCGACGTGAAGTTCATCGCGAGAGCTGATATGGAAGGCTGGCCGCTGATCGGCATGCTGTCGAAACTGCAACGCACCGTGTTCATCGAGCGCGAGCGCAAGCGGTCCTCGGGCGACCAGGCCAGCGAGATCGCCAGCCGCATGGGCAAGGGCGATGCCATGGTGCTGTTTGCCGAGGGCTCGACTGGCGACGGCAACATCGTCCTGCCGTTCAAGAGCACGCTGTTTGGCGCCGCCTCTATGGCGATTTCGGAAGGCGCGACGGAGCAGGTCTACATCCAGCCGGTGGCTATCGCCTATACGCGCCTGCATGGCGTGCCGCTCGGTCGCCGCCACCGCCCGCTAGCCGCCTGGATCGGTGATGAAGACCTAATGCCGCATCTCAAGGTGCTGCTGGCAGAGGGCGCCCTCGACGTCGAGGTGCATTTCGGCGAGCCGATCGCTTTTTCCAAGGGTTCGAACCGCAAGGAAACGTCGAAACTGATGGAAAGCCGGGTGCGCGAGATGATGCAGGCAGCGCTTGCCGATCCGCGCCCGAGCCGCTAGCCCCGGGCATGCAAACTGCAGGCGCATGCCGAGAATCGTCTGTTTTTTGTCACGGAAAGGCGTTAGAAGCCGCCTTATGGACTTGAACACGATAGAGCGCGACGACGTCGACGCCGCGGCCGAAGCGATGGCCGCGCCGGCGGCAACCGCCAGGAAGGTCTTCGTCAAGACCTATGGCTGCCAGATGAACGTCTATGATTCACAGCGCATGACCGATGCGCTGGCCGCCGACGGCTATTCCACGACCGATGCCATCGGCGAGGCTGATCTGGTGCTGCTCAACACCTGCCATATCAGGGAAAAAGCGGCGGAAAAAGTCTATTCCGAGCTCGGCCGAATCCGCGATATGAAGGCCGAACGTGCCTTGGTCGGCCGCGAGTTGCTGGTCGGCGTCGCCGGCTGCGTGGCGCAGGCCGAAGGCGCCGAGATCATTCGCCGCTCGCCGGCCGTCGATCTGGTCATCGGCCCGCAGACCTATCACCGGCTGCCCGACGTGCTGGCGCGGGTGCGCGGCGGCGAGAAGATCGTCGAGACCGACTACGCCATCGAGGACAAGTTCGAATACCTGCCGCAGCCGAAGCGCGCCGAGGTTATCAAGCGCGGCGTCACCGCTTTTCTCACCGTGCAGGAAGGCTGCGACAAATTCTGCACCTTCTGCGTCGTGCCCTACACCAGAGGCTCGGAAGTCTCGCGTCCGGTGGCGCAGATCGTCGCGGAGGCCGAGCGCCTGGCGGAAGCCGGCGTGCGCGAGGTGACGCTGCTGGGCCAGAACGTCAATGCCTGGCATGGCCGGGGCGAAAACGGCGAGGAATGGGGCCTTGGCCGCCTGCTGTTCAGGCTGGCCGAAATCCCGGGCCTGGCGCGACTGCGCTACACGACCAGCCACCCACGTGACATGGACGACGAACTCATCGCCGCTCACCGCGATCTGCCGGCATTGATGCCTTATCTGCATCTGCCGGTGCAATCAGGTTCCGATCGCATCCTCAAGGCGATGAACCGCCGGCACACGGCCAAGGATTATCTGGCGCTGCTCGACCGCATCCGCACTGCCCGGCCCGATATCGCGCTTTCCGGCGATTTCATTGTCGGCTTCCCCGGTGAGACCGAAGCGGATTTCGAGGCGACCATGGAACTGGTGCGGCAGGTGAATTACGCCTCTGCCTTCTCGTTCAAATATTCGCCGCGTCCCGGCACGCCGGGCGCTGAAATGCCCGATCATGTGCCGGAAACGGTCAAGGATGAGCGCCTGCAGCGGCTACAAGCTCTGCTTTTGAAACAGCAGCAGGACTTCGGCACAAGCCTGGTCGGCAGCACCATCGACACGCTGATCGAGAAGCCCGGCCGACAGGCCGGCCAGAAGGTCGGCCGCTCACCGTGGCTGCAGCCGGTTATTGTTGATGAAACGGCCGGCGAAATCGGTGACATTATCCAGGTGCGAATCACGAAGACGGGCTACAACAGCCTGTTCGCCGAATTGGCCTGAGGGTCTCGGCAGATGAGGAGAGACGGTTGAGCGCTGCGGAAGTGAAGAATCTACCCCACGCCACGGCATCCGGGGCTTCTGATATGGCGCATATCGTTCTGACTTTCGACAACAACAAGCTTGCCAGCGCCCTTTACGGTCAGTTCGACGAAAATCTCGCCAGACTCGAGCAGAAGCTCGGCGTCGACATCCGCTCCCGCGGCAACCAGCTGACCATCAAGGGCTCGGCGTCAGCCGCCGAGCAGGCGCGCCGCGCCCTGGACAATCTCTACGGCATTCTCCAGAAAGGCGTCGATATCGGCCAGTCCGACGTCGATGGCGCCGTCCGAATGGCAATCGCCGCCGACGATCAGCTGACGCTGCCGACGCTGGAGCGCAAGGGCAAGGTCTCCGCCGCCCAGATCGCCACCCGCAAGAAGACGATCTATGCCCGATCGCTCAACCAGGACGCCTATATGCGGGCGCTGGAGCGGTCGGAACTGGTGTTCGGCATTGGTCCGGCCGGCACCGGCAAGACCTATCTGGCGGTAGCGCATGCGGCGATGCTGCTCGAGCGCGGCATGGTCGAGCGCATCATTCTGTCGCGGCCGGCCGTCGAGGCCGGCGAGCGGCTCGGTTTCCTGCCGGGCGACATGAAGGAAAAGGTCGATCCCTATCTGCGGCCGCTCTATGACGCGCTTTACGACATGATGCCGGCCGACAAGGTCGAGCGCGCCATTGCCGCCGAAGTCATCGAGATCGCGCCGCTCGCCTTCATGCGCGGCCGCACGCTGGCGCATGCCGCCGTCATCCTCGACGAGGCGCAGAACACCACGCCGATGCAGATGAAGATGTTCCTGACCCGTCTCGGCGAGAACTCGCGCATGATCGTCACCGGCGATCCAACCCAGATCGACCTTCCCTCCAACACCAAATCGGGCCTCGTCGAAGCCTTGCGGGTGCTGGACGGCGTGGCAGGCGCGGTCACCGTGCGCTTCAACGACGGCGACGTGGTCCGCCATCCGCTGGTGGCGGAAATCGTCAGGGCCTATGACCGGGATGCCAAACTGGCGCGCGGCCTCGGTGCCGAGAATTGATTTTGACGATGCGGCTTCATGCCTGAGGATTTAATATCCGGCGACGGGAATGTTCCTGTCAACATCGATATCTCAGTCGAAGCGGGCGAATGGCCGGATGAGGCAAGCCTGAAGCGGCTGGTCGATCGCGCTGTCGCGGCTGCCTTTGCCGAGACCGGCGGGGCTGGCCGTTCCGAACTCAGCCTCGTTTTTTCCGACGACACGCATATCCGGACCCTGAACGCCGGCTGGCGAGGCAAGGACAAAGCGACCAACGTCTTGTCTTTCCCGGCTTTTCCGCTTGTGAAAGGCGCTCCTTTGCCGCCGATGCTGGGCGACATCGTGCTCGCCGCAGAGACGGTCGCGCGTGAAGCGGCACTGGAAGATAAGCCGGTTGAGAACCATATCACTCATCTCGTCATCCACGGCCTGCTGCATCTGCTGGGCTACGATCACGAGACCGATGCGGATGCCGAGGCGATGGAGGCCGTTGAACGCGCAGCGCTCGCGAGACTTGCCATTCCCGATCCCTACGCGTAACTACATCTGATCAATTGACCGGACGACGATGAACGACAAACCAGAGACTGCCGCCCGCCCCGACGCCGGCAGTGCGACTAAGGCTTCCGATACGTCGGAAGAGGGATCAAGTCCCAGTACCATTACCTCTGGTGCTGCCAGCACCGGCAGCGCTGCCAGCGAAACCTCGCCTGCCGGCCCCTCCCTGTTCGACCGCGTGCTGCGTTTGTTCCGGCAACGCAACGGAACCAGCCTGCGCGAGGAAATCGCCGGCGCCCTTGCCGAGACGACGAGCGACGCCGGGGCCTTCTCGCCCGGCGAACGCGCCATGCTCAACAACATCCTGCGCTTGCGCGAGGTGCGCGTCGAGGACGTCATGGTGCCGCGCTCCGACATTCAGGCGGTCGAGATCACGACGACGCTCGGCGATCTGCTTGGCACCTTCGAGCAGTCCGGCCATTCGCGCATGCCGGTCTATTCCGAGACGCTCGACGATCCCCGCGGAATGGTGCATATCCGTGACGTGCTGGCTCACATCACCAAGATCGCGCGCGTCAAAAAAGGCCGCACTACAAGGAAAACTCCTGCCGCCACGGTGCTTGACCTCGCCCAGGTCGACCTCGCGCGCACCATTGGCGACCTCAGTCTGATCCGTCCGGTGCTGTTCGTTCCGCCATCGATGCTTGCCTCCGACCTGATGGCCCGCATGCAGACGACGCGCACGCAGATGGCGCTGGTCATCGACGAATATGGCGGCACCGATGGCCTCGCCTCGCTGGAAGACATCGTCGAGATGGTGGTCGGCGATATCGAGGATGAGCATGACGACGATGAGCCTATGATTACCCGGAGCGGCGACGGCGTGTTCATCGTCGACGGCAAGGCCGAGATCGACGATGTCGCCAAGATGATCGGTGAGGATTTCGCCGCTGGCGAACATGGCGATTATGTCGATACCATTGGCGGCATGATCTTCAACACGCTCGGTCGCGTACCGGCGCGTGGCGAGGTGGTTCAAGCCATTCCCGGCTTCGAATTCCATGTGCTGGATGCCGATCCGCGCCGCGTCAAGCGCGTGCGCATCGTGCAGAGCCAGAAGGGCGAGCGCCGCCGGCGCGCCACGGCCCGTGCCGAACAGGCGTGAGCGTTTCGCTCGCCCGATGACCGTCGACGACCCGTTCAAGCACGCAAGCCAGGGCTCCGGCGTGTTCTACAAGGATCCTCGAGCCGCGCTGGACTGGCTGGAGGCGGCTTTCGGCTTCGAGCGCAGCATGGTGGTCAGCGATGCCGAGGCAAAGCTCGTCCATTCCGAGATGCGGTTTGGCGACAGCTACATCATCGTCGATTCCGAATGGACCGATCACGTCGCCAGCCCGGCCTCAGTCGCCGGCAAGAACACGCAGTCGGTCTATGTCAGGCTGAAGGACGGCCTGGATGCCCATTGCGAGCATGCCAGGGCCAGGGGTGCCGAGATCGTCCAGGAGCCGGCGGATCAGTTCTATGGCGAACGCCAGTATCGGGCACGCGATCCCGAGGGCCATGTCTGGACCTTCACGCAAACCCTGTGCTCTGTTTCTCGTGAAGAGGCCGAACGGCTGGGCGGCCTGCGGATCGAAGGCTGGCACCGCTAGGCTCGGTCCACCTCTGGCGATCTCCTGCCGTTTGGCCCGCGGACCGTGGCCTGTTAAATCTTGGCTATTGATTCGCGCGACTCGGAAGTATGCATGGTGCGCCTTGCCGGCCGGATAATTCTTCTTTGGGGTTGGGGGCGCGCGCTCGTGGCGTTTCTCGCTGGCGCGCTGGCGGTGCTTGGCCAGGCGCCTTACGATTTCTTCGCCGCCTGTTTCATCTCTTTTCCCGTGCTGGTCTGGCTGCTCGACGGCGCGACCGGTGATGCTTCCGGCGGCCTGGTGCGGCGCCTGCGGCCGGCCTTCGCCGTCGGCTGGTGGTTCGGCTTCGGCTATTTCCTTGCCGGCCTGTGGTGGATCGGCTCGGCTCTGCTGGTCGAGGCCGACAACTTTGCCTGGGCGCTTCCCTTCGCGGTGGTCGGCATTCCCTTCGCACTCGCCTTTTTCTACGGCTTTGCGGCCATGGTTGCGCGGCTGTTGTGGAGCAGCGACATCGGACGCATCGCCGCCCTTGCCTTCGGCTTCGGGCTGGCGGAATGGCTGCGCGACTTCCTGTTCACCGGTTTTCCCTGGAATGCCATCGGCTACGCGGCCATGCCCGTGCCGCTGTTGATGCAAAGCGTCTCGGTCACCGGCATGATCGGCATGAACGCGCTCGCGGTGTTCGTCTTCGCACTGCCGGCGCTTCTGGCGGCGCGCCGGCATCTGCGCCTCGGCGCCGGACTGTTTGTCGTGCTTGCCGCTGCCCATGTCGGCTACGGCTATGTCAGGCTTGCCGCTCCCGAAAAGCCTGCGGTGCACAGCCTGGACGTCCGCATCGTCCAGCCGGCCGTTGACCTCTCGGAAAAATGGGACGCCTCGGTGCGCGATCGCATCTTCGCAACCTTGATCGGGCTGTCGGCCAAGGCACCGGATCCGGGTCACGGCAAGCCGCAACTGATCCTGTGGCCCGAAACCTCGGTGCCGTTCCTCTTCACGGAGCGTCCGGACGCATTGACGGCGCTGGGCGACATGCTGGCACCTGGCCAGATGCTGATGGCCGGCGTCGTCCGCGAGGAAGGCGGTTCGGCCGCAAGTGCCGACAGCCGCTACTACAACTCCGTGGTGGCGATCGACGACAAAGGTGAAATCACTGATGCCGTCGACAAGGTTCACCTTGTGCCGTTCGGCGAATATCTGCCTTTCTCCGATCTGCTCGATCATTTCGGTATCGAGCAACTCGTTGCCGGGCCGATGAGTTTTGCGGCCGGCAACGAGCGGCACGCCATTGCGTTGCCTGATGGCATCCGTGCATTGCCATTTATCTGCTATGAGGTGATCTTTCCCGATCTCGTGGCAGTTGACGCTACGTCAGCACAGCTTATTGTGAACGTCACCAATGATGCGTGGTTCGGCGACACGCCGGGTCCGTATCAGCATTTCAGGCAGACCCAGATCCGTGCGGTGGAGAATGGATTGCCATTGTTGCGTGCAGCCAACAACGGCATCTCGGCCGTCGTCGATCCGCGCGGGCGCATCGTCGATGCGCTGGCGATCGATGCCCGCGGCGCCATCGACGCCCATGTGCCGATTTCCGAAGAGGCGGTCATCTCTCCTGGCCAACGACGCATTAACGGAATGCTGATCATGTTGCTGTTTGCCATTGCGGCCGCACTTTTGAGCGTAAGGCAGAGGCTACGGGTGAATTGACAGCCCACACATTAGAAACTCATACTGTAAGCGCCTGATATTTCTCGAAGTCGGTTGATCGTTCTGTTGGGGCAGTTGCCTCCGGCTTCATTTGGGCAGGAAAAAATAGAGAAGCCGAAAAAATTCGGCGAGGAAAAAATGATAGAAGATAACAAGAAGAAACCGAATCCGATCGACATCCATGTTGGCAGTCGCATTCGGCTTCGCCGCAATATGTTGGGAATGAGCCAGGAAAAGCTGGGAGAAAATCTCGGCATCACATTTCAACAAATTCAGAAGTATGAAAAGGGCACCAACCGCGTCGGCGCCAGCCGTCTGCAGGCGATCGCGTCCATCCTCGGCGTGCCTGTCGCCTTCTTTTTCGAGGATGCGCCCGGCCAGGAGGCCGTGGCAGGCCGGGGATTTGCCGAGGATGCGTCGATGGCCTTCGCCGTCGAATTCTGCGGCAGTCCCGAAGGCCTCCAGCTCAACCGGGCCTTTGTCAAGATCGCCGACGCCAAGGTGCGGCGCAGGATAATAGATCTGGTCAAGTCTCTCTCCACCGATGATGCCGACTGATCCGCAATCACGCTTGGACCGGCGGCGCCCTGCCGCCGGTGGCACAAGATAACTGCAGCGACATTCATGCCAGAACCGAAGCATCGCTTGACGAGCGGCGCATCGCCCCGCTAACACGTGGCGCGCCAAAGTCGGCAGCCTGCCGATCGTTTTTCAAGAGGGGACACCCGTGACGCGGCAGAACTACTTCTTTACCTCGGAATCCGTTGCCGAGGGCCATCCCGACAAAGTCTGTGACCGGATTTCCGACGAGATTGTCGATCTGGTCTATCGCGAAGCCAAGAAGACCGGCATGGACCCATGGAAAGTCCGAGTCGCCTGCGAGACACTTGCGACAACCAACCGCGTCGTCATCGCCGGCGAGGTGCGCGTCCCGGAGACACTGCTGAAAAAGGACAAGGCAGGCAACATCCTCACGGATGCCGCCGGCCATCCCGTCGTCAATCCGGCCAAGTTCAAGTCGGTCGCCCGCAAGGCGATCCGCGAAATCGGCTATGAGCAGGCCGGCTTCCACTGGAAGACTGCGAAGATCGAGGTCCTGCTGCACGGCCAATCGCCGGACATCGGCCAGGGTGTCGACAATGCCTCCGACCGTCAGGGCGAAGAAGGCGCCGGCGATCAGGGCATCATGTTCGGCTACGCTTGCCGCGAGACGCCGGATCTGATGCCGGCTCCGATCTATTACAGCCACAAGATCCTGGAACTGCTGGCCGCTGCCCGTCACGAAGGCAGCGGTGAAGCCGGCAAGCTCGGGCCGGACGCCAAGAGCCAGGTCACCGTCCGCTACGTCGACGGCAAGGCCGCCGAGGCGACGCAGATCGTGCTGTCCACGCAGCACCTCGATGCGAGCTGGGACTCGAAGAAGGTCCGCAAGGTCGTCGAACCCTATATCCGCGAGGCATTGGGCGAGCTGAAGATCTCCGACGACTGCATGTGGTACATCAACCCGACCGGCAAGTTCGTCATCGGCGGGCCGGACGGTGACGCCGGCCTGACCGGCCGCAAGATCATCGTCGACACCTATGGCGGTGCCGCTCCCCATGGCGGCGGCGCTTTCTCCGGCAAGGACACCACCAAGGTCGATCGTTCGGCGGCCTATGCGGCGCGCTATCTGGCCAAGAACGTCGTGGCGGCGAAACTCGCCGACCGCTGCACCATCCAGCTTTCCTACGCCATCGGCGTCGCCCAGCCGCTGTCGGTCTATGTCGACCTGCACGGCACCGGCAAGGTCGACGAGGCAAAGCTGGAGGAGGCGCTGCGCAGCGTGATGGATCTGTCGCCGTCCGGCATCCGCCGCCATCTCGATCTCAACAAGCCGATCTACGCCAAGACGTCGTCCTACGGCCATTTCGGCCGCAAGGCCGGCCGTGACGGGTCTTTCTCCTGGGAAAAGACCGATCTCGCCAAGGCGCTCAAGGACGCTGTCGGCGCCTGATAGCGACGCCGCAAAGTCCCGCCATGGACCCGAAGGACAGACCAAGCCGCGCGACCGAAGCCTTTTTCGGTCGCCGGCGCGGCAAGACCATGCGTCCGCAGCAGGCGGCCGCTCTGGAGAGCGGTTTCGGGACATACCGGCTCGATCTGACAGCAGAACCGCCGGCCGATCTGCAAGCTCTGTTCAAAGCCGATGTTTCGGCGGTTCGCCTCGAGATCGGATTCGGCGGTGGCGAACATCTTCTCCATCGCGCGGCCGAGGCGCCCTCGATCGGCTTTATCGGCGTCGAGCCGTTCGTCAACGGCATGGCCAAGTTGATGATGGCGGTGCGGGAGAAACCGCTCGCCAATCTGCGGGTTTATGACGACGATGCCACCCGGTTGCTGGACTGGTTGCCGCAAGCCTCGCTCGACGGGATCGACCTGCTCTATCCCGATCCCTGGCCGAAGAAGAAACACTGGAAGCGGCGCTTCGTCAGCCCGGTCAATCTCGATCGGTTCGCGCGCGTGCTGAAGCCGGGCTCGAAGTTCCGCTTTGCGTCCGATATCTACACATATGTCAACTGGACGTTGCTGCATTGCCGTGCGCATGGTGCGTTCGCCTGGCAGGCTTCGGAGGCGGCGGACTGGCACCGGCCCTATGATGGCTGGCCGGGCACTCGCTACGAAGCGAAGGCCATTCGTGAGGGCCGGCGGCCGGCCTATCTCACTTTTGTCAGAACATAGGCGCGCTCACGGACGCACCAGCCTCCGGCCGCCGCAAAGGCGAGTCCACTCGCCAAATCTAGAAACGACCGATCCTGTTGAAGACAGCCGGATCCATTCCGAGCTTGCGCAGGTCGTCAGCACGCGGCTTGCGGCCCATTTGCACCGCGCGCGAGGCGGCGACCGCGCTGCCAAATGTCGTGAAGAGCTCGCCAATGGCGGAAAAGATCTTGCGGCTGGTCATGTCATGCCTCTCTGTGCTGTGTCGTGCATTCCTTGTGCGATGTGCTATAAATGGAAATGCAGCGGCAAGGCTCACAGGGGTTTCGCCGCAGGGAGGCCACGCGTCTGGCGCAACACTGGCGCCGCAATGGGTTTTGTGCGGCCCGCACGGCGGGCTTGAAAGACCGGCCGCGATCGTCTATATCAGCCTCAAATTCTTGGTCGGTATGACGAAGAGTGGGTCCACCCGGTCCCGCTCTTTTTTATTTCCTGCCGATAACTTCGGATAGAGCGACAGGATATCAATGACTGCAACGGCAAGCGAGGGCGACGATCGCATCATCCGCGAAAGCGGCATCGATGCGCGCATCGCGCTGATCGTCCAGCCGGTTCTGCGCGGCATCGGCTTCCGCCTCGTGCGGGTGCATCTGTCGGGCCAGAATGGGCTGACGCTGCAGATCATGGCCGAGCGCGAGGACGGCACCATGACCGTCGAGGATTGCGAAGAGGTCAGCCGGGCGGTGTCGCCGGCGCTCGACGTCGACGATCCGATCGAAAAGGCCTATCATCTGGAGGTCTCGTCGCCCGGCATCGACCGGCCGCTCGTCCGCAAATCGGATTTCGCGACTTGGACGGGTCATCTGGTCAAGATGGAGACATCGATCGTCGTCGCCGACCGCAAGCGGTTCAAGGGCAAGATCGTCGAGGCCGGCGAAGACGATGTGTTGATCGAGCGCGAAAAGGCTGCCTATGGCGAGGAGCCCACGGTGCGTGTCCCCTATGATGCGATTTCCGAAACGCGCCTGATCCTGACCGACGATCTCATTCGGGATGCCCTGTCGAAGGACAACAGGGCGCGCAAGGAAGCCAAGAAACGTCGCGGCGAACCGGACGACGATGAGTCGGGTACGGAAGCGGACGCCACGGAAGAACACGAACAGGAACTATGATTGAGCTGCTGGGCGCGAAGGTCCGGCAAACAGGCTCGGGAGAAAAACGATGGTTGTAAGCGCCAACAGACTTGAACTGCTGCAGATCGCCGACGCGGTCGCGCGCGAAAAGTCGATCGACAAGTCGATTGTCATCGCCGCCATGGCCGACGCGATCCAGAAGGCGGCACGTTCGCGTTACGGTCAGGAGACCAACATCCGCGCCGACATCAACCCGAACACCGGCGAGATGAAGCTGCAGCGGCTGATGGAAGTGGTCGAGAAGGTCGACGACTACGCCACGCAGATCGCCATTTCCTCGGCCCGCGAGCGCAATCCCGATGCCCAGCTCGGCGACTTCATCGCCGAACAGCTGCCGCCGATGGATTTCGGCCGCATCGCCGCCCAGTCGGCCAAGCAGGTCATCGTGCAGAAGGTCCGCGAGGCCGAGCGCGATCGCCAGTACGACGAGTACAAGGACCGCATCGGCGAGATCGTCAACGGCACGGTTAAGCGCGTCGAATACGGCAACGTCATCGTCGATCTCGGCCGTGGCGAGGCAATCATCCGTCGCGACGAACTGATCCCGCGCGAAAACTACAAATACGGCGACCGCGTCCGCGCTTATGTCTATGACGTGCGCCGCGAGCAGCGCGGCCCGCAGATATTCCTGTCGCGTACCCATCCGCAGTTCATGGCCAAGCTGTTCACCATGGAAGTGCCGGAAATCTATGACGGCATCATCGAGATCAAGTCGGTCGCCCGCGACCCCGGCTCGCGCGCCAAGATCGCGGTCATCTCGCGCGATAGCTCGATCGATCCGGTCGGCGCCTGCGTCGGTATGCGCGGCAGCCGCGTCCAGGCCGTCGTCGGCGAGTTGCAAGGCGAGAAGATCGACATCATTCCGTGGTCGCCATCGGCGGCGTCCTTCATCGTCAACGCGCTGCAGCCGGCGGAAGTCGCCAAGGTCGTGCTCGACGAGGACGCCGAGCGCATCGAAGTCGTGGTTCCCGACGACCAGCTGTCGCTGGCCATCGGCCGTCGCGGCCAGAACGTGCGGCTTGCTTCGCAGCTGACCGGCTGGGATATCGACATCCTGACCGAGGCCGAGGAATCCGAGCGTCGCCAGAAGGAATTCGTGGAGCGTTCGTCGCTGTTCATGGAAGCCCTCGACGTCGACGAGATGGTCGGCCAGGTGCTCGCCTCCGAAGGATTCACCAGCGTCGAGGAAGTCGCCTATGTCGATTCCGGCGAAATCGCCTCGATCGATGGCTTCGACGAGGACACCGCTTCGGAGATCCAGACCCGCGCCCGCGAATATCTGGAGAAGATCGAAGCCGAACACGACGACAAGCGCAAGGCGCTCGGCGTCTCGGACGAATTGCGCGAAATCCCCGGCATCACCACCGCCATGATGGTGACGCTCGGCGAGGACGGCGTGAAGACGATCGAGGACTTTGCCGGCTATGCCGCCGACGACCTGACCGGCTGGAAGGAACGCAAAGACGGCGAGACCAAGGTCTATCCGGGTGTGCTGGCCAATCATGGCGTGACACGCGCCGATGCCGAGCAAATGGTTCTGGCCGCCCGCCTCAAGGCTGGATGGATCACCGAAGACGAGCTTGCAGCCGAAGAAGAATCGGCTGACGAAGCCGTTGGTGCGTGAGGTGAAACCGCATCGCACCGAACCCGCCCTTGGACGAGATGAACGATCGCACCTGCATCGTCACCCGCAGGCAGGCCGAACCGGATGATCTGATCCGGTTCGTCGTCGGCCCGGATTCGGCCGTCGTTCCCGATATCAAGAGAAATTTGCCCGGCCGCGGTTGCTGGGTGAGTGCCGACCGCCTACATATCGACAAGGCTGCGGCGAAGAACCTTTTCGCTCGCGCCTTCAAGGCACAGGTGGTCGTGCCGCCCGATCTTGGCGGCATGGTCGACGGGCTGCTTTCCAGATACGCTCTGGGCATGCTCGGTCTTGCCCGCAAGGCAGGCGCGATTGCGCTGGGCGCCACCAAAGTCGAGAGCGCTGTGCGTGGCGGATTGGCGCTTTTCGTGCTCCACGCGACCGAGGCGTCCGACGACGGTGTACGCAAGATCAGTCAGGCACGACGGGCGACAGTCCATCTCGGCGGCCCTGTTATCCTTGCCTACAAACTTTTCTCCGAGGCCGAGTTGAGCTTGGCATTGGGGGGTACAAATGTGATACATGCTGCCGTTCTCGCGGGAGACGCGGGCAGGGCGGTCCAGAAGCGCATGGTTGCGCTCGACCGGTATCGGGGCGGTTCCCCGGACGATCTGGCAATGCTTGCGGCTGTTGCTGACGAAGATGATGCCGCAGAGGATATGGAATGAGCGATACGAAATCGGGTGACGACAATACGCTGAGTGTGACGCCGAAGAAGACCTTGACGCTGAAGCGCCCCGGTATGGAACAGGGCACTGTGCGCCAGAACTTCTCGCACGGCCGCACCAAGCAGGTCGTCGTCGAAACCAAGAAGCGCAAATTCTCGATGCCCGGCGACAAGCCGGAGCCGGTTGCCGCCCCCGTCTTCACACCGAAGCCAGCGGTCGTGGCCGCACCCGTCGTCGTGCAGGAAGCGCCGAAGGCGCCGCCACCCCCGCCACCGGCCCCGGTCGAGCGCAGCGGCATGGTGCTGAACGAACTGTCGCGCAGTGAAATGGAAGCACGCCGCAGGGCGCTCGAGGGCTCGAAGGTTCGCGAGGTCGAGGACCGTCAGCGCGCCGCCGAGGAGGCCAAGCGCCGCGCCGAGGACGAAGAACGCCGCAAGCGCGAACGCGATGAATCGGCGCGCCGCCAGGCCGAGGAAGAGGCGCGGTTGCAGACCGAGGCCGAGTCCCGCCGTCGGGCCGAGGAAGAGGCGCGCCGCCGCGCGCCGCTGACCGCTGAACTGGCGACGGTCGACGACGAAGAACAGGTCAAGCCGAAGCGGACTGGTGCCGGTGTGCCGGTGCGCCGTCCGGTCACGCCCGAAGTGGCGCGCCCGGCCAAGCCGACCAAGAGCGAGGAAGACCGCCGCCGTGGCAAGCTGACGCTGAATTCAGCATTGTCCGACGAAGATGCGCGAGCCCGTTCGCTGTCGTCGATGCGTCGCCGCCAGGAAAAATTCAAGCGCGCGATGCACAATGAGCCGCGCGAGAAAGTCATGCGCGAAGTGATCCTGCCAGAGACGATTACCATCCAGGAATTGGCGCAACGCATGTCCGAGCGTGCGGTCGACCTGGTCAAGTTCTTCATGAAGCAAGGCCAGATCCTCAAGCCGGGCGACGTCATCGACGCCGACACGGCCGAACTGGTTGCCACCGAATTCGGCCATACGGTTCGCCGCGTCGCAGAATCCGACATCGAGGAAGGCCTGTTCAACATCGCCGACAATGCCGAGGACCTGGTGTCGCGTCCGCCTGTCGTGACGATCATGGGTCACGTCGATCACGGCAAGACCTCGCTGCTCGATGCCATCCGCAACGCCAACGTCGTCTCCGGCGAAGCCGGCGGCATCACCCAGCATATCGGCGCCTACCAGGTCGAGAAGAACGGTCACAAGATCACCTTCATCGACACGCCCGGCCACGCCGCTTTCACGGCGATGCGTGCTCGTGGCGCCCAGGCGACCGACATTGCCATCCTGGTGGTCGCGGCCGACGACAGCGTCATGCCGCAGACGATCGAATCGATCAGCCATGCCAAGGCGGCCGGCGTTCCGATCATCGTGGCGATCAACAAGATCGACAAGCATGATGCCGATCCGCAGAAAGTGCGCTCCGAACTGCTGCGCCACGAGGTCTTCGTCGAATCCATGGGCGGTGAAGTTCTGGACGTCGAAGTGTCGGCGACCAAGGGTACCAATCTCGACAAGCTGCTCGAGGCGATCCTGCTGCAGGCTGAAATTCTCGACCTGAAGGCCAATCCGGATCGTACCGCCGAAGGCGTCGTCATCGAAGCCCAGCTCGACAAGGGCCGTGGCCCCGTCGCCACCGTGCTGGTGCAGACCGGCACGCTGATGCCAGGCGACATCCTTGTTGCCGGCAACGAATGGGGCCGGGTGCGTGCGCTGGTCACCGATCGTGGCACGCAGATCAAGGAAGCGCCGCCGGCGATGCCGGTGGAGGTGCTTGGCCTGCAGGGTACGCCGCAGGCCGGCGATCGCTTCGCCGTGGTCAACAACGAGGCCCGTGCCCGCGAGATCACCGAATATCGCCAGCGTCTGGCGCGCGAGAAGGCGGTTGCCAAGCATGCCGGCCAGCGCGGTTCGCTCGAGCAGATGATGTCGCAGTTGCAGACGAGCGGGCTGAAGGAATTCCCGCTGGTCATCAAGGGCGACGTGCAGGGCTCGATCGAAGCGATCAACGCGGCGCTAGACAAGCTCGGCACCGACGAAGTGCGTGCGCGCATCGTCCATGCCGGCGCCGGCGCCATCACCGAAAGCGACGTCTCTCTGGCGGAGACTTCCGGTGCCGCGATCATCGGCTTCAATGTCCGCGCCAACGTCCAGGCGCGTGCCGCAGCTGTGGCAGCGGGCATCGAGATCCGCTACTACTCGATCATCTACAACCTCGTCGATGACGTGAAGGCGGCTCTGTCGGGCCTGCTGTCTCCGGAGCGTCGCGAGACCTTCATCGGCAATGCGCAGATCCTCGAAATCTTCGACATCACCAAGGTCGGCAAGATCGCCGGCTGCCGTGTCACCGAAGGCAAGGTCGAGCGCGGTGCGGGCGTTCGCCTGATCCGCGACAATGTCGTCATTCACGAGGGCACGCTGAAGACACTGAAGCGCTTCAAGGACGAAGTTTCGGAGGTCCCAGGCGGTCAGGAATGCGGCATGGCCTTCCAGAACTACGAGGACATGCGCGTCGGCGACGTCATCGAGTGCTTCCGCGTCGAGATGGTGACCCGGACGCTGTAAGCGCTGGCACATGGAGCAAGAACGGAGCCTTGAGTACCGCTTTGTTCTAACTCCTGCCGATTTTTCAGGGGTCTATTCAAGGGCGCGGAACGAAGATCGTCTCCGCGGCCTAAGAAGGTTGACCTACTGCCTTCTCGTTGGCATTCCACTTATGCTTGCCACAAATTATCTCGACAGTTCCGGCGCTTTGGTCGGAGTTATGGGAGTTGTGGGCATGATGACTATTGTCACAGGCATCATGACCAATCTCGGCCCCATTCTGGCCAGACGAGGCGAGGTTGCTCATTTCGAACCTGAGCCGACCTTGATCCGTGTACACGGCACTGGCATCTCAAAGCTTGTCACAGATTCAGAAACCCATATCGGGTGGAGGTCCGTAGACAAAATTACTCTGACCGATTTCGGCATCGGGTTCGTGATGCAAGAAGGCGGTTGGTTCATTCCGATAAGTGCGTTTGAGTCCGAGTCCAGCATGAAGGCTGGGTACGACGAGATCGTATCAGTCATGGCTTCTGGACAGGTTGGCCAAGAGACAGAGCATTCCGAGCCACGTACGTTGCATTAGTGGCAAACCCGCGATCCTGGGCTCCCGGTGGGGTAGCCAAGCGGGGTCAACAGCGTTAAGTGGACGATTTATGCGGTTCGAACCCGCGCGAAGGAAGAGTTTTCATGCCAAGATCGACAACCGCTGGCCCAACCCAGCGCATGCTGCGCGTCGGCGAGCAGGTGCGCCATGCCTTGTCCGAGACCTTGCAGCGCGGTGAGATCATCGATCCGCTGATCGAGAACACCGTGGTGTCGGTCTCGGAAGTGCGCATGTCGCCCGACCTGAAGGTCGCCACCGCCTTCGTCTCGCCGCTCGGCGCCAAGGACACAGATGCGGTGGTCGAGGCGCTGAACAAGCACGCGAAATTCATCCGCGGCCGCGTCTCTGGCGCGCTGCGGCAGATGAAATTCATGCCGGAGTTCCGCTTCAAGCTCGACACCTCCTTCGATAATTTCGCCAGGATCAACGACCTGTTGAAGTCGCCCGAGGTAGCACGCGATCTGGGTCCTGAGGACCAGGACAAAGACGACAACAAGGACACAGAATAGTGGCGCGTCGCGGCAAGAAGAAAGGCCGGCCGATCTCGGGCTGGCTGATCCTGGACAAGCCGGTCGGCATGGGCTCGACCGAAGCCGTCTCCAAGATCAAATGGCTGTTCCAGGCGGAAAAGGCCGGCCATGCCGGCACGCTTGACCCGCTCGCCTCCGGCATGCTGCCGATCGCGCTTGGCGAGGCCACCAAGACCGTGCCCTACGTGCAGGACGGCGCCAAGATCTATCGCTTTACCGTTGCCTGGGGACAGGAGCGCTCGACCGATGACCTCGAAGGTCCGGTGACGAAGGAGTCCGACCTGCGTCCATCGGAAGCCGAGGTCAAAGCGCTGCTGCCGAAATACACCGGCGTCATCATGCAGACGCCGCCGCAATTCTCGGCCATCAAGATCGCGGGCGAGCGTGCCTATGATCTGGCACGCGACGGCGCGACAATCGATATTCCGCCACGCGAGGTCGAGATCGGCCGGCTCGATATTGTCGGGCATAGCGCCGACCATACGGTTTTCGAGGTCGAGTGCGGCAAGGGCACCTACGTGCGCTCGCTGGCCCGCGACATGGGCCGCGACCTCGGCTGCTTCGGTCATATTTCCGAATTGCGCCGGGTCGAGGTCGAGCCATTCACGCCGGAGGATTTCGTCACCATCGCCGAACTGGAAGCCGCTCGTTTCGGTGTGCGGGATGAAGACAGCTCGGAGGCGACGGATGTCGCCGACACGACAGAAGCCACTGGCGCGACAGAAGTCGCTGACGTGATGGAAGCGCCGATCGACTTCGACGCCATCGACGCGCTTCTGGTCGATACGGCGGCCGCCCTCGACTGCCTGCCGCAGGTCGCCATCAGCGACGATGCAGCGACCAAGATCCGCCTTGGCAATCCCGTAATCATCCGCGGCCGCGACGCGCCGGTGGAAGCCGAGGAAGCCTGCGCCACTGCTCGCGGCAAGCTGGTCGCCATCGGTGCCATCGAGCAAGGCATGTTCAAGCCCAAGCGGGTCTTTGCCGGCTGAGGGCACTCATCTAATGTCTGCGGACATAGCGTTAGAGGGGGCTCCATGGCAAAGGCTGAGGCGGTGAAGAAGCGGGCGCCGGTGAGGACGAGGCGGCCGCCGGTTGGTGCATCGCCCGGTACGCTGATTGCCGACCCGGCAGCTCGTCGCTCGGAACTGCGGCTGACTATGATCTCGCCGCAGAAATTCAAGACCATCGAAAACGCCAGCATCGACGACCTCAACACCCATTGCGACAAATGGCCGGTCATCTGGCTCGACTGTACCGGCCTCGCCAACATCCCGCTGATCGAGGAAATCGGCCGCATTTTCAGCCTGCATCCGCTGGCGCTGGAAGACGTCGTCAACACCGGCCAGCGGCCGAAGGTCGACTTCTTCGAGGACCATGCCTTCGTCGTCGTCAGGATGATCGACGATATCACGTCGCACCGCTATGAGCAGATCGCCGTCTTCTTCGGCAACAATTTCGTCGTCACCTTTCAGGAGCGTGAAGGCGATCCTTTCGATCCCGTGCGCAAGCGCATCGAGAGTTCCGCGCCCAACCGGTTGCGCGCGCGGGGCGCCGACTACCTCGCTTACGCGCTCATCGACGCCGTCGTCGACAGCTATTTTCCGCCGGTCGAGTCGGCCGGCGAACTGGTCGACAGCATCGAGGATGAGATGCTGCATTCGACGCACAAGCATCAGATGCGACAGCTGCATGAATTGCGGCGCGATGCCAATGTGCTGAAAGGGGTGCTGTGGCCCATGCGCGACGCGCTGGCGACGCTGATCCGCAACGACGTGCCCTATGTGAAGGCCGAGACCAAAATATTCCTCAACGACACGCTCGACCATTCGCTCAGGCTGATCGAACTGGTGGAAACCCAGCGCGACATGCTGACCGGCCTGATCGAGATGCATCTGTCGCTGAGCCAGGCACGCACCAACGACGTCATCAGCTATCTCACCATCGTGTCGGTCATCTTCATGCCGCTTACCTTCCTGGTCGGCATCTGGGGCATGAATTTCGATCCAGGGTCTTCGCCCTGGAACATGCCGGAACTGAAGGCCTATTATGGCTATCCGTTATCGCTTCTGTTCATGGCGCTTGTCGCGCTCGGGCTGATTGCCTTCTTCAAATGGAAGAAATGGCTCTGACAAGGATAGAACCGGCCATTTTGGCCTGAAAAGCCGGCTTGTGAATTGGGCTGGTGTTTTCCGGGGAATTGCACTATATGCGCCGCAGCATAGCGCTATGACGCCTTGCTTGCACCGGCCCCTGCTGGACGACATCCCGGCTGAGGGCGACCCGTTTCCTCAAACAGATAAGGAAAAACACGATGTCGATTACTGCCGAGCGCAAACAGGAATTGATGGGTGAATTCGCAACCGCCAAGGGCGATACCGGGTCTCCGGAAGTCCAGGTGGCCATCCTTTCCGAGCGCATCAAGAACCTGACCGACCATTTCAAGGACCACAAGAAGGATAACCATTCCCGCCGTGGTCTGCTCGCTCTCGTCTCCCAGCGCCGCAGCCTGCTTGATTATCTCAAGCGCAAGGATGACGCGCGCTACCAGACGCTGATCGAGAAGCTCGGTCTGCGCCGTTGACGAATTGACCGGCGGGCTTTCTTCGGAGAGCCCGCCGGTCGCGCATTCTGCCAGTCGCATCGACTGGCCAGACCCGGTTTCGATCGTGCAGAGGGCACTCGAAACCGCCCATGGACGGTCATGGGGCAGGATTGCAGGACGCTCGTGCGCGCTCGCCGCGCCGAAATTAGCCGAGCCTCCCGCTGTCTTGCCCGTGGCTGCCCGAGAAAGGAAGCCAAGGGAATGGGCATCCGCGCACCGTGAAACGGCGCGGCCCTTTCCTCATATTAAGGACAAGATATGTTCAATCACCACAAAGTGGAAATCGAATGGGGCGGCCGTCCGCTCATCCTCGAAACCGGCAAGATCGCGCGCCAGGCTGATGGCGCGGTGCTCGCCACCTACGGCGAGACCAAGGTTCTCGCCACCGTCGTTTCGATGAAAGAGCCGAAGCCCGGCCTCGATTTCTTCCCGCTGACCGTCAACTACCAGGAAAAGACCTACGCCGCCGGCAAGATCCCGGGTGGCTATTTCAAGCGCGAAGGCCGTCCGAGCGAGAAGGAAACGCTGGTTTCCCGCCTCATCGACCGCCCGATCCGCCCGCTCTTCGCCTCAGGCTACAAGAACGACACCCAGATCGTCGTCACCGTCGTCCAGCACGATCTGGAAAACGATCCCGACATCCTGTCGATCGTTGCCACCTCGGCTGCCCTGACGCTCTCGGGCGTGCCGTTCATGGGCCCGATCGGCGGCGCCCGCGTCGGCTATATCAACGGCGAATATGTGCTCAACCCGCATGTCGATGAGATGCAGGAATCGAAGCTCGACCTGGTCGTCGCCGGCACCACCGACGCCGTTCTTATGGTTGAGTCCGAAGCCAAGGAACTCGGCGAAGAGCTGATGCTCGGCGCCGTCATGTTCGGCCACAAGGGCTTCCAGCCGGTCATCGACGCCATCATCAAGCTGGCCGAAGTTGCCGCCAAGGAGCCGCGCGACTTTACCGCGCCGGATTATTCCGCGCTTGAAGCCGAAATGCTCAAGATCGTCGAAGGCGAACTTCGCGATGCCTACAAGATAACCGACAAGCAGAAGCGCTACGCCGCCGTCGACGCCGTCAAGGCCAAGGTCAAGGCTGCGTTTGCCCCGGCGGAAGGCGAAGAAGCCAAGTACGCCTCCGAGCAGATCGGCACCGTGTTCAAGGAACTCCAGGCCAAGGTTGTGCGCTGGAACATCCTCGACACAGGCTCGCGCATCGACGGCCGCGATCTCAAGACGGTCCGCAAGATCGTCTCCGAAGTCGGCGTCCTGCCGCGCACCCACGGTTCGGCGCTGTTCACCCGCGGCGAGACCCAGGCTCTGGTCGTTGCCACGCTCGGCACCGGTGAGGACGAGCAGTATGTCGACTCGCTGACCGGCATGTACAAGGAGAAGTTCCTCCTTCACTACAACTTCCCTCCCTACTCCGTCGGTGAGACCGGCCGCATGGGTTCGCCGGGCCGCCGTGAAATCGGCCATGGCAAGCTCGCCTGGCGCGCCATCCGTCCGATGCTGCCGAGCGCCGACCAATTCCCCTACACGCTGCGCGTCGTCTCGGAGATCACCGAGTCGAACGGTTCGTCGTCGATGGCGACCGTCTGCGGCACCTCGCTGGCGCTGATGGATGCCGGCGTGCCGCTGGCCAAGCCCGTCGCCGGCATCGCCATGGGCCTGATCAAGGAAGGCGAGCGCTTCGCGGTTCTGTCCGACATCCTTGGCGACGAGGATCACCTCGGCGATATGGACTTCAAGGTCGCCGGCACCGCCAACGGCATCACCTCGCTGCAGATGGACATCAAGATCGAGGGCATCACCGAGGAGATCATGAAGATCGCCCTGGACCAGGCCAAGGATGGCCGCCAGCATATCCTCGGCGAGATGGGCCACGCGCTCTCCGGCGCGCGTGCGGAACTCGGTGAGTTCGCACCGCGCATCGAAGTGATGCACATCCCGACCGACAAGATCCGCGACGTCATCGGCTCGGGCGGCAAGGTCATCCGCGAGATCGTCGAAAAGACCGGCGCCAAGATCAACATCGAGGACGACGGCACGGTCAAGATCGCTTCATCCAACGCCAAGGAGATCGAGGCGGCGAAGAAGTGGATCCACACCATCGTCGCCGAGCCGGAAGTCGGCGAAATCTACGAAGGCACGGTCGTCAAGACCGCCGACTTCGGTGCTTTCGTGAACTTCTTCGGTCCGCGTGACGGCCTCGTCCACATCTCGCAGCTTGCCAACGACAGGGTCGCCAAGACCTCGGACGTGGTCAAGGAAGGCGACAAGGTCTGGGTCAAGCTGATGGGCTTCGACGAGCGCGGCAAGGTCCGCCTGTCGATGAAGGTCGTCGACCAGGCCACCGGCAAGGAACTCGCCCGCGACAAGAAGACCGAAGGCGAAGAAAACGCCGCCTGATCGGTCTTGAGTTCATGACTCGAAGCGGGCGCGGCTTATGTCGCGCCCGTTTTCTTTTTCAGCCGCTTTTTCACTTTCATATTGCAAACACAGGCTTCGTTTCGAGATCGAACAATGTCCGCCGACCCGCTGAAGACGCTTTTTCATCCCTTTGAGGCCGAGGCTGTTCCTCTGCCTGGAAAGGGTAATCGCGCCCTGTTTCTTGGCGCTGAGCCGGGTTTTAGGCTGCCCGAAGGCTTCGAGGCAGCGCTTCACCTCGTGCAAGGCTTCCGACCGCATTTTCGCGCGCTGCAGGCTTCTGGCTTCGTCGTCACCGCGCAAGCGGAAGGCGACGGCTTCGATATGGCACTCGTGCTTGCCGGCCGGCATAGGGGCCTTAACGAAGTGCGCATCGCGCAGGCGCTTGAGCGCGTGGCGCCGGGCGGGCTGGTCATCGTTGCCGGCGGCAAGGATGATGGCATAGCCAGCCTGCGCAAGCGCGTTGACGAGCTTGTGCCGCTTGAGGACCATCTACCGAAATATCACGGCATCGCCTTCTGGTTACGCCGTCCTGCCGATCTGGCTGCTGCGGAAGAATTGCGCGCCGCGAACCCCGCCTTGCTGGTTGAAGGCCGGTTCCATACCGCGCCCGGCATGTTTTCCTTCGACCGGATCGATACCGGCTCGAGATTGCTGGTCGAAAACTTGCCCAATGATCTGCGTGGCAGCGTTGCCGATTTCTGCGCCGGCTGGGGCTATGTGGCGGCCGAGATCGCCGCCCGCTCACAAGGCCTGTCGGTGCTTGATCTCTACGAGGCCGAATTCGATGCGCTCGAAGCCGCGAAGCTCAATCTGGCAGGGGTGGTCAGCCAGTCGGTCGCCAGGAATTTTTTCTGGGTCGATCTGCTGAAGGAACCGGTCGAGAAGCGCTACGACGTGATTGCCATGAACCCGCCGTTTCACCGCAGCCGTGCAGCCGAGCCCGAGATCGGCGCCGGCATGATCCGCGCTGCAGCCAAGGCCTTGAAGCCGGGTGGGCGGTTGTTCATGGTCGCCAACCGCCAGCTTCCCTACGAGCCGATCCTGTCGGCTGCCTTTTCGAGCCATGTCGAGCTCGCCCGCGACGGCATGTTCAAGGTGCTTGCCGCCCGGCGTTGATACAAGGCGTAGCATTCAATGCAGATTGGCGACGCGTCGGACCTCGTCGGTGACATGCGCGTCGCCAATCCTGATCTTGAGTGGCGCCGGCCGGCCGAACAGGTAGCCCTGCACCACCTCGCAGCCGGCCGCCCGCAGCAGCGTCGCCTGGCTTTCGGTCTCGACGCCTTCGGCAATGATGCCGACGCCGAGCGCGCGCGAAAGGCCGACGATCGTCGAGACGACCGCGCCTGAGCTGGAATCCGTATCGAGGCGGCTGACGAAGGACCGGTCGATCTTCAGCTTGCCGAATGAGAAGTCGATCAGGTAACTCAAATTGGAATAGCCGGTGCCGAAATCGTCGACGGCGACCGAGATGCCCATGTCCGCAAGCTGCTTCAGGATGGCGGCGGCGCGGTCGCGATCCTGCATCATCGCCGTCTCGGTCACTTCCAGTTCCAGCCGCGACGGTTTGATGCCGGTGCTCGTCATGGTGTCGCGCACAGTGCCGACGAAGTCCTTGGTCATGAACTGCACGGGCGAGATGTTGACGGCGACGAAGCAGTCGTCGGGCAGATGCCGGGCGTCGCTGCAAGCCTTGCGCAGCACCCATTCGCCGATCGGGCCGATCATGCCGGTTTCCTCGGCGATTGGGATGAACTCCATCGGCGGGATCATGCCGCGTTCGGGGTGCCGCCAGCGGATCAGGGCTTCATAGCCGACGATGCGCCCGGTCGGGAGGTCGAGCTGCGGCTGGTAGTGAAGATCGAAGTCACCGCGCTCGAAGGCTGTATTCAGCTCGGATTCGATCCACTGGCGATGATCGGCGACCCTGCCCATTTCGGCATGGAAGACAGACCAGTTGCCGACGCCGCTGGCGCGAGCATTCTGCAGCGCCAGATTGGAGCGCCGCAGGATGAGGACGGGATCTACGCCGTCCTTTGGCATCGCCACGATGCCCACCGACAGGCTGACCGATTGCAGGTGAGTGCTGAGTTCATAGGGCTCCATCATCTCGTCGATGAGCCTCTCGATGGTGCTTTCCAGCGATCCGGACACCTGATTGTCGGGGAGTAGAACCGCGAATTCACCGGCGCCAATGCGTCCGATCAGTGCCCGCTGCGGCACGCACGTCGTCAAGCGCTTGGTGAAGGCGCGGATCAACTCATCGCCCTGACTGTAGCCGATGGCGTCGTTGATCTGCTTGAAACGATCTATGTCGATGTCGATGAGGAACATCGGCTCGCCGGTCCGGCTTGTCGCGCACGCAGCCTCGGCAATCTTGCCGACCATTGCCGGACGCGCCAAAAGGCCCGTCAGTTTGTCGAAATGGGTTTCCGTGAAGACGAAATCCGCCGATTCATCCACGCCGGCGAAGAAGGACATCGCGGCTGCCGACGCCGCCAGTGCGCAAAGCGCGGCCATCATCGCGACCATCATGTCCGCGGAGATGCCGGCAAAGCCTTCGCCGAGACCGAGCTTCAGGCCCCAGAGTCCGAGGACGAAACTGCCGAGACCCGAGCTCGCTATGGTGAGCAATCGGAACACCGGTGTTCGCTTCGGGTTGCTGACGGCCGACATTGAAAGATCCCCAGAGTACGGGGCTTTCTAGCGAATATCTCCTTAAAATGAGTTTCCGCCAATGCATCTAATTTTATTCGACCGAAAGTATTTCTTTAGAGGGTTAAAGCGCGTCGCGTTGAAACGGATTCCGCCGGCGCATCTTAAGCTTTTGTTTCATAAATATCGTTGTCCCAAGACCGCTGCGCACGCTTGGGCGAGATGCATTAGTCTCGTCCGCCGTCGGTCTGCTTCAATTCGTCCAGCGTCGGCATGGAAACGATGTGATAGCCGGAATCGACATAGTGGATTTCGCCGGTGACGCCCGAAGACAGACCCGACAGCAGATAAAGCGCGGAGCCGCCGACCTCGTCGATGGTCACCGTGCGGCGCAGCGGCGAGTTGCGCTGCTGATAGGAGAACATGTGGCGGGCGTCGGAAATGCCGGCGCCGGCAAGCGTGCGCACGGGTCCAGCCGATATGCCATTGACCCTGATGCCGCGTGGACCGTAATCGTTGGCAAGATAGCGCACACTGGCCTCCAGCCCTGCCTTGGCCACGCCCATGACATTGTAGTTCGGCATGACGCGGACCGACCCCGCGTAGGTCAGCGTGATCATCGATCCGCCGTCCTGCATCAGGGCGGCGGCATGGCGGGCGACCTCGGTGAAGGAGTAGCAGGAGATCACCATGGTACGGACGAAATTGTCCCGGCTGGTGTCGGCGTAGAGGCCTTTCAACTCGTTCTTGTCGGAAAAGCCGATGGCGTGGACGACGAAATCCAGCCCGCCCCATTCCTTGCCCAGGGTCTCGAACGTGGCGGCGACCGAAGCGCTGTCCTCGACGTCGCACGGCACCACCAGCGAGGCACCGAGCTTGTCCGCCAGCGGCTTGACCCGGCGCCCGAAGGCATCGCCCTGATAGGTGAAGGCGAGTTCCGCTCCATGTTCGGACAATTTCCGGGCGATGCCCCAGGCGATCGAATGATCGTTGGCGACACCCATGACAAGCCCGCGCTTGCCCTTCATCAATCCGTCCATGGCCGGCAAATCCTTATGCGGAATAGCGCTGGAAAACGAGCGTTGCGTTGGTGCCACCGAAGCCGAACGAATTTGACAAGACGGTGTCGATCCTGGCGTCGTCGATGCGCTTTCGCACGATCGGCATGCCCTCGAATTCGGGGTCGAGCGTCTCGATATGGGCGCTTTCGCCGATGAAACCGCCCTGCATCATCAGGATCGAATAGATGGATTCCTGCACGCCGGCTCCGCCGAGCGAATGGCCGGTCAGCGATTTTGTCGAGGTGATGTAGGGCATCTTCTCGCCGAACACCTCGCGGATCGCGCCCATTTCCTTGGAATCGCCCACCGGCGTCGATGTGCCATGGGTGTTGATGTAGTCGACCGGCGTGGAAACCGTGGCCAGCGCCTGGCGCATGCAGCGAACCGCGCCCTCGCCTGAAGGGGCAACCATGTCATAGCCGTCCGAGGTCGCGCCGTAGCCGACGATCTCGGCGTAGATCTTGGCGCCCCGCGCCTTGGCATGCTCAAGCTCTTCCAGCACCAGCACGCCCGCGCCGCCGGCGATGACGAAGCCGTCGCGATTGGCGTCATAGGCGCGCGAAGCGGTCGATGCCTTGTCGTTAAACTTCGACGACATGGCGCCCATGGCGTCGAACAGGTCCGACATCGTCCAGTCGAGATCCTCGTGGCCGCCGGCAAAGACTATGTCCTGTTTGCCCCATTGGATCAGTTCGTAGCCATTGCCGATGCAATGCGCCGAGGTCGAACAGGCCGAAGAGATCGAATAGTTGACGCCGTGGATCTTGAACCAGGTGGCAAGCGTTGCCGATGCGGTCGACGACATTGCCTTCGGCACCGCGAACGGACCGATACGCTTGGGACTGCCGTTCTTCAGCGTGGTCTCGGCCGCCTCGAAGATGGTGCGGGTGGATGGTCCGCCCGATCCCATGACGATGCCGGTGCGCTCATTGGTGATGTCGCTCTCTTCCAGGCCCGCATCCGCGATCGCCTGATCCATGGAGACGTGGTTCCAGGCTGCACCTTGGCTTAGGAAGCGCATCGCTCGGCGGTCGATCATGGCGGAAGGATCGAGCGTCGGCGCGCCCCAGACCTGGCACCGGAAGCCATGCTCGGCGAACGAATCGGAGAAACTGATGCCGGATCTGGCATCATGCAGCGAGGCTTGCACCTCGTTGGCATTGTTGCCGATCGACGACACGATGCCGAGGCCTGTGACAACGACACGTCTCATTCGCAACTCCTTCCAGGGATGCTGGCCAAGGGCCGGCTAGGAATTCTGGTCAGCCGACCGTCGGCTGTTTCGACAGACCGACCTTCAAATCCGTTGCCGCGTATATGGGCTCGCCATCCGCCTTTAGCCAGCCATCGGCGATGCCAAGCACCAGCCGGCCACGCATCACGCGCTTGAAGTCGATGCCGTACTCAACCTTCTTCACCGAGGGCGTGACCATGCCCTTGAATTTCACTTCACCGGTCGACAGCGCCATTCCCTTGCCGGGTTCGCCGAGCCAGCCAAGATAGAAGCCCGTCAATTGCCACATGGCATCGAGGCCGAGGCACCCCGGCATGATCGGATTGCCGATGAAATGGCAGGCAAAGAACCACAGGTCCGGCTTGATGTCGAATTCCGCGCGGATGAAACCCTTCTCGAAGGCGCCGCCCGTCTCGCTGATCTCGGTGATACGATCGAACATCAGCATGGGAGGATAGGGAAGCTGGGCATTGCCCGGTCCGAACAACTCGCCGCGGGCGCAAGCCAGCAATTCGTCGTACTCGTAGCTGGATTTACCCGTCATCAACCTCATCCCCATACCGTTCGGGCTATCGGGTGCCCTGTCGTTGGCTTCCTAACACAATCTGTTTCAGGCCGGAAACCGGCGTTTGCGCTTAACCTGCTCGTCTGCCTGGGTCAATGCGCGCTATTGATCGCATTCGGACGACAGAATATATGTCCTGAAAAGGTCCGGTGTCGGCAGAAGTTCATTATTTTGCCATTCTGGACGTGTCTTGGGGCGGAACTGTGGGGTTCGACGAGAAGATGAACCTGGACGGCCGGAAGGGAAATGTCGCTGTGGACAAGCGGGTCCGTGAAGCCGGGCTGAGGCCGACGCGTCAGCGCATTGCGCTGGCCGACCTGCTTTTCGCCAAGGGCGACCGTCATTTGTCGGCCGAGGAACTGCACGAGGAAGCGGTCGCCGCCGGCGTGCCGGTATCGCTGGCCACTGTCTACAACGCCCTTCATCAGTTCACCCAGTCGGGACTGTTGCGTATCCTCGCTGTCGAGGGCGCGAAGACCTATTTCGACACCAACACCTCCGACCATCACCATTTCTATATCGAAGGCGAAAACCGCATATTCGATATCGACAGCGGTCCGGTGACGGTCGCCAACCTGCCGGAGCCACCGGAAGGGATGGAGATCGCCAATGTTGACATCGTGGTGAGGCTGCGCCCCAAGCGCCGCGAAGGATCGGCAGGAGATTGAAATCGCTTGATCTGGCAATTCGGCTGGAATGGGCCATCGTTGCGGCAGCTGCCGTCGTTTTCTACGGCTCGACTGGCATGTCGTGGTGGCTCTTCGGGGTGCTTATCCTGGTGCCGGACTTATCGATGTTCGGCTATCTGGCGGGGCCGCGCGTCGGTGCCCTTGCCTATAACGCCCTGCATATCCCGATCGTACCAGTATTCTTGCTGCTGGCCGGGCACCTGTCCGGCAATGCGACCGTGATGGCGGTCGCATTGATCTGGATCGCCCACATCGCCATCGACCGTGCGCTGGGCTACGGCCTCAAGCTGTCGACCAGCTTTCAGGACACCCATCTCGGCCGCATCGGGCGCCAAACGACCACGGTCTGATACAGGCGACCAGACTGCGTGACTACTGAACCGGTCGCATGGATTGCCGGGTTTGCCTGCCAGCAGGATCACGCTCCTGACACGGCTGCGTTGCCGTCACCGTGATTTGCCGGGCCTACATATCTGATCCCGCGTCCTCGCGATGAGGTGGTCAGTTCTTGACCCGCTCGCCGGGGTAAGCGCCCCACACAATCGACTGGGCAAGCCAGCCGGTGTGGCCATCGAACGTCATTTCGCACCACTGGCCGTCGCAGGATTTGATCGTGCCCATGACGCCAGGCTCTACCATCGCGACCACTCGAGCGTCCTTGTCGGGGCTGTTGAGAAGGTTGATCTGAGCGCCCTTGCCGCGCTGCCACGGTGCGACTATTGCCGTGCGCCGGCCGGAAAGCAGCGACTGATTGATCCAGCCTTCCGAACCATCGGCATCGCGCACGCGGCGCCATGTGTCGAATTCCTGGATGATCTCCATCGGCAGGCCGGCCTTCATATACATCCAGTCGACCGAATAGTTGGCGCCGGGGCCGACGCGCGAGTTGACGCGGCCGGATTTCAGGCTGACGAATCGCGGCAGCGGCAAACCGCTCGGCCCGACCGTGACGACGCTCTGGGCAGGTGCTGCTGCACTCTGCGCCGCGGCAAGCGGAGAATAAAGCAAAGCGCCGAGAAGTGCTCCGCTGAGGGTCAGGCGAAACGACGCGAAACCAGACACTTTCATTCCTTTCGGCGCTTGCCTGGCGGCATCGGCGCCCCTTTTTCTTTGTCTTCGGCGGCACCGCTTGTTACATGGGGTAATCGGCACCGCGACCGGCTTTCAGTTTCGCCGGTCTTGGTTAAAGAGGTCTCAACGAGATCGGGGTACGAGGAAACAATGGCAGGCAAAAAGAAGCCTCTCGTCGTCATCACGCGAAAGCTGCCCGACCCGGTCGAGACCCGCATGCGCGAACTGTTCGACGCACGGCTGAATGTCGAGGACAGGCCGATGACGCAGCCGGAACTGGTTGCGGCGGTCAAGGAGGCCGACGTGCTGGTGCCGACGGTGACCGACCAGATCGACGCGGCACTGATCGCCCAGGCCGGCGACAACCTCAAGCTGATCGCCAATTTCGGCAATGGCGTCGACAAGATCGATGTCGAGGCCGCGGCCAAGAGGGGCATCACCGTCACCAACACGCCCAATGTGCTGACCGAGGACACCGCCGACATGACTATGGCGCTGATGCTGGCGTTGCCGCGGCGGCTGGCGGAAGGCGCCAACGTGCTCACCGGCGACAAGAAATGGGCCGGCTGGTCGCCGACCTGGATGCTTGGCCGACGCATTTGGGGCAAACGGCTGGGCATCGTCGGCATGGGGCGCATTGGCACGGCGGTTGCCAGGCGGGCCAAGGCGTTCGGCCTCTCGATCCACTACCATAACCGCCATCGCGTGCTGCCTGACGTCGAAGACGGGCTGGAGGCGACCTATTGGGAAAGCCTCGACCAGATGCTGGCCCGCATGGATATCATTTCGGTCAATTGCCCTTCGACGCCGGCGACCTTCCATCTGCTTTCGGCGCGGCGGCTGGCGCTGATGCAGCCCACGGCCTATATCGTCAACACCGCGCGCGGCGACATCATCGACGAGGAAGCGTTGGTCAGGCTCATCCAGGACGGCAAGATTGCCGGAGCCGGCCTCGATGTCTATGAGCACGAACCGGCTTTGAACAGCAAGCTGCTGAAACTCGCCGCCAAGCACAAGGTCGTGTTGTTGCCGCACATGGGCTCGGCGACGCTCGAAGGCCGCATCGATATGGGCGAAAAGGTCATCATCAACATACGCGCTTTCGTCGACGGCCACCGCCCGCCGGACCGCGTGCTGCCGCTCAGAACCTGAGGAAATCGAAACGCAGAATGAAAGACCTGGCTTACACAAGAACCTTGCGCATGGTGATCGAGGTCGGCTTGATATAGCCCTCATGCGCCGTCCGCTCGGTTTCGTGAAAGCCGAGTCGGGCAAAGGCTGCATGGTTTGCGGTCAGTTCGATCCGCGTCTGAAGCTCGAGTGCCGCCTTGCCGCGGCTTAGGGCAAGGTCTTCGACCGCCTGCATCAACCGCCGCCCAATACCTTGTCCCTGGCAGTCCGGCGCGACGGCGAGCTTACCGACATAGAGTTCCGCCATCTTTTCAAGGGCAAAGATACAGCCGACGATCCTGCCGTCCTTGAGTGCCGCGAAGCCGGTCTCCCGCCGCGCCTTGTCCCGCAGAGTATCGGCGCTCAGCAGGCGGGCAGAGGAGGGTGGGTCGATCACGTCGTCCATCGAGGCGAAGGCGCGCATGATTAGTGCGAGCACGTCGTCCCAACGGTCGAAATCGGCCGAAATCTGTGTGATGGAGACAGCTTCAGTCTGTTCCACGGGTTCAGTTTCTCTTGTAGCGGATCGTGTCGAAGCGCGCCGCCAGCCCATCATAGAGCAGCAGCCTGCCGACCAGTGGCTCACCGACGCCGGTGATCAGCTTGATCGCCTCCATTGCCTGCAGCGTGCCGACGACACCGGTCAGCGCTCCAAGCACGCCGGCTTCGGCACAGGACGGCACCAGCCCAGGCGGTGGCGCCTCGGGAAACAGGTCGCGGTAGCTCGGATTGGGCTTGCCGTCCTTGCCGTCTTCGAATGGCTTCAACACCGTCACCGAGCCATCGAAGCGCCCGACGGCGGCATGAACCAACGGTTTCCCAGCGCTCGCGCAGGCATCGGCCACCGCGTAGCGGGTTTCGAAATTGTCGGAACCGTCGACGACGATGTCATAGCCGGCGACGAGGGCAGGGGCATTGTCCGCGGTCAGCCGGTATGTGTGCGTTTCGACGCTGGTGTTGGGATTGATGCGGGCGATTGCCGCCTTGGCGCTGTCGGTTTTCAGCATGCCGACACTGTCCGTTCCGTGAATGACCTGACGTTGCAGGTTGGAGAGCGAAATGGTGTCGTCATCGACCACGCCGAGCGTGCCGACGCCGGCTGCGGCAAGATATTCAAGCACCGGCGCGCCCAGCCCGCCGGCGCCGATGACCAGCACTCGCGCCTGTTTCAGCCTCTGCTGGCCAACGCCGCCGATCTCGGGCAGCACGATGTGGCGGGCATAGCGTTCGATCTCGTCGGCGGTCAGGGCGGCAGGGGTCATCGCCGGATCATATAGCGGCTGCAAAATCCTGTCAGGGGCTTAATGCATGTCGCCCAAAAGTGTGGAGCGGTTTTGGGACAACGACATGCATAATCTCATGCACGTCGCCCAAAAGTGTGGAGCGGTTTTGGGACAGAGTTAGATCGTTGGCCCAACTGTGCCGTGGTCGACAGTCAGGAATTGCGCACGCCCCTTGAGACTGGAAAAAAACGCAGCATCGGTTCCGGTCATGAACACCTGGCAGTTCAATTCTTCAAGGATGGAAAACAGCGCCGCGCGCCGCCCGCCATCGAGATGCGCGGCGATCTCGTCGAGCAGCATGATAGGTGTCATGCCCGACATTTCGCCAGTTAGCCGAGCATGTGACAGCACGATGCCGACCAGCAGCGCCTTTTGCTCGCCTGTCGAACAGAGCTCGGCCGGCATCGCCTTGGGACGGTGCCGCACCACCAGATCCGAACGGTGTGGCCCTTCGAGCGTGCGCCCGGCGGCACAGTCGCGGTCGCGGCCGTCTGCAAGCGTCCGGCGGAAGCTCTCCTCGACATCGACTGCCGGTGTGCTGGAAACCGCGGCCTCCAGGTCTCCTGAAAGGCCGATATCGGCCTGCGGAAACGGCCCCGTGTCAGGCAACCTGTCGATCATCGCGGCGAGCAGCCGCACCATCTCGGCCCGCGCCGCGGCGATCGCCACCCCGGTTTCTGCCATCTGCGTCTCGATCGCGTCGAACCAGCGGTCGTCTCGAGACCCATCTGTAAGCAGACGGTTACGACTGCGCATCGCTTTCTCGTAGTCGATCGCACGTTGCCCGTGGCCGGGGTCGATCGCCAGCACCAGCCGGTCGAGAAAGCGCCGGCGATCCGCGGCCGGCCCGGTGAACAACGCGTCCATCGCCGGCGTCAGCCACACCACGCGCAGCCATTCCAGCATGTCCTCGGCCGAACGCGCCGAAGCTCCGTTGATGCGCACCCGCCTGCCGCCTTCGCCGGGGTTGTCGCCACCGGAAATGCCTGTTCCGATCTCGACCTGGCCGTCAGGCCCGTCGAGCCGTACATGCAGGGCAAAACCGCCGTCGCCGCCCTCGCGAGCGACGTCAGCGTAAGGGGCGCGGCGCAAGCCACGCCCAGGTGTCAGAAGGGAGATCGCTTCGAGGAGATTGGTCTTGCCGGCACCGTTGTCGCCGGAAAAAACCACGGCGCCCGGCGCCAGATCGATCGTCAGCGTCGCGTAATTGCGAAAGTTAGTAAGTGTAAGCTTACTTATGTGGGTCTGTGCCGGCAACCGCTATCCGCCTGTAGAGCGTTCATCGTTTCACGGAAACGCCGAACCGCTCTATCTCTTTGTTTCGACGCAATTCCGGACGGAAAGCCGTTTCACACCTTTCCTGGAACTGCTCTGGAAATCGCCGCAACCATCATTCTCGTAGCCGGTCCCGGCTGCAGAGCCGGGCTGATGACTCGGCTCAGGCTACACTCGCATCGGCATCAGCACATAGAGTGCAGTTTCGTCGGCCATGTCGTGGATCAGCGTCGGCGAACCGGCGTCGGCCAGCATGAACTTGGCCTCCGTGCCGGTCAGTTGCGCGGCAACGTCGAGCAGATACTTGGCATTGAAGCCGATTTCGATCGGATCGGACGAATAGTCTGCGGCCAGTTCCTCGGTGGCGCTGCCTGAATCCGGATTGTTGACCGCAAGCGTCACCTGACCCTCGCTGATCGAAAGCTTCACCGCGCGGCCGCGCTCGGAAGAGATGGTCGACACGCGATCGACCGCGGCGGCAAAACTCTGGCGGTCGATGATCAGCTTCTTGTCGTTGCCGGTCGGAATGACCCGCTGATAATCGGGGAAGGTGCCGTCTATCAGCTTCGAGGTCAAAATTACGCTGCCGATGGTGAAGCGGATCTTGGTGTCCGACAGTTCAGTGGTCACCGCGACATCCGGATCGTCCACCAGCTTCTGTAGCTCGCTCACCGTCTTGCGTGGAATGATGATGCCCGGCATGCCCTCGGAACCCGCCGGCGCGTCGATCTCGGCGCGCGCCAGGCGGTGGCCGTCGGTCGCCACGGAACGAAGCTTCAGCTTGCCGCCGACCTCATGCGTGTGCAGGTAGATGCCGTTCAGGTAATAGCGTGTCTCTTCGGTCGAGATGGCGAACTGGGTCTTCTCGATCAGGCCTTTCAAGCCAACCGACTCGAGACGGAAAATATGCGAGAACGATCCGGCCGAAAGCTCCGGGAAGTCGGATTGTGGCAGGCACTGAAGGCGGAAGCTCGATCGGCCTGACGTTACCGTCATGGCATTGCCGTCCTCGTCCGTCTTCAGCATCACCTCGGCGCCATCGGCGAGCTTGCGCACGATGTCGTAGAGCAGATGTGCCGGAACCGTCGTCGCCCCGCCGCGCTCCACTTTGGCGGGCGTCGCTTCCGTCACTTCGAGGTCGAGGTCGGTCGCCTTCATTTCAAGGCTGGCGCCTTCGGCGCTGAGCAGCACGTTGGACAGGATCGGTATGGTGTTGCGCCGCTCGACCACACGGTGGACGTGGTTGAGCGACTTCAGGAGATTTGACCGTTCCAGGATAACACGCATGACGAAACAAGCTCGCTTGAATGAATGACGGGGTCACCAGTAAGCGGCACCCCGCGAAAGGTCTGAACAGGCTCAGAATCTGCGTAGACTGACAGGAAAAAATCAGCGAACGCAAGCCCGCGCGACCGGTTCGGGCCGGCTACGCGGGCTTTCTGGGGATAAAGCGTGCCAAGTCCGCGCGCCAGTGTCGCAAAACCGAAATCCGGGTCGATTCCAGGCGGCGCCACGAGCCCGTTCCGGGCGCGGGCCGCACTGGCAAGCCATTGAATTCCGGCGTTGTTCCGGTTCGCCCCTTTCCGATCAGGCCTGATCGTTGATCAACCGCCTCAACAACTCGAGTTCCTGCGCCAGCGTGTTGTCGTTGCCAGAAAGGTCCTCGATCTTGCGCACGGCATGCAGCACCGTCGTGTGATCGCGGCCGCCGAAACGCCGTCCGATCTCGGGCAGCGAGCGCGGCGTCATCACCTTCGACAGGTACATGGCGACCTGCCGCGGCTTGACGATGGTGCGCGTGCGCCGGTTGGACAGCAATTCGGTCTTCGACACATTATAGTGGCGCGCGACGATGCGCTGGATGTCCTCGATGCGGACCCGCTTCGGTTCGCCGGTGCGATAGATGTGGCCGAGGATTTCGTCGATGCGGTCGATGGTGATCTGCGGCTCGAAGGATTGACGGAACAGCAGCTGGTTGAAGGCGCCTTCCAGTTCACGTCCGCTGCCGGTCACGGTACGGGCAACGTGATTGAGGATCTCTTCCGAAATGTTCAGCGACCCGTCATCGACCCTGGCGGTGGCAAGGCGCAATTTGAGCATGCCAAGGCGCATGGCGAAATCGGGCGCCGACATTTCAAGCGCGACGCCGCCATTGAGGCGCGAGCGGACCCGCGGCTCAAGCGATTCCAGTTCCGACGGCGGCCGGTCGGCGGCAACGACGACCTGCTTGGCGCTGTCGAGCAACATGTTGATCAGGTGGCAGAACTCATGCTGGATGGACTTGCCCTGCAGGAATTGCATGTCATCGATGATGAGCAGGTCGATGTCGCGCAACTGCTCTTTGAGCGTCAGCGCGTTGTTGTCGCGGATTGCGGTGGCAAAGCGCCACATGAAATACTCGGCCGTGAGATAGACGACGCGCGACTTTGGATTCTGCTTCAGCGATTCCGCCGCGATAGCCTGCAGCAGATGTGTCTTGCCGAGACCGACGGTTGCGTGAAGGAAAAGTGGGTTGAAGCGCACCGCGCTCGATTGCGATTCCGCCACTGCCTTGGCGGCGGCGAAGGCCACCCGGTTCGACGGTCCCTCGATGAAGGAGCCGAATGTGTAGCGAGGATCAAGCGGTGACCCCAGCACATTGTGCCGGAATTCGCTCTCGACCGGTGTGCCCGGACGCGGGACCGGTGCACGCTCTGTCCGGCCGGGGCTGACGGTGCCGGCGGCGAGCGCAGTCTGCGTCTGGCGGGTCATCTTGCGTGCCGGCACCACCTCCGCCTCGGCCTGGCTACGGCCCTGGCGGGTCGCCGTGCGCACGACGATGTCGATCTTGAGGAGACCCGGATCCTCCTGCTTCCACAGCTCTGAGATGAGGTCGAGGTAATGTCCGTTGATCCATGAGCGCAGGAATGCCGTGGGCACCGAGATGCGGACAATGCCCTTGGAAGCTTCCGCGACCTTCATGCGGCCAAACCAGCTAGAATAAACTTCGGTTCCCAGACGCGCCTTCAACTGGGCTTTCACCCGGTCGAATTTCTGTTCCGCGTCATTGGGGACCGCCATGTCGCTTGCTCCGATCAAAGTTCCAGGAAATGGGAGGTCGCCCGCAAGCTCCCTTTCGATGCCGCTCTGCATGATCTTTTCCTTGTCCTTCCGTACCTGTTTTCCACCGGGGATGCGCCTCCTGCATCCGGTTCCGGCGACTGCGTCTTTGCTACGATGTCCGCTGCCGCCGCCGGCAGATGAACGTCGCCCACTATCAGCGGGAACCGGTGCCGGCCCATGGAAGCCAGTCCGCGTTGGGTATGTCAGGGCAACACAACACCGTCCGGCGAAAAGAGCGCCGGCCGCCGTCTACCTGCCATGTCTAGTTACGCCAGTCCCCTACCGTATCGAAAAAAGACAAGCCAAATCGGTCCGCGGACTTGATCCGCGTTGCAAATCCCGCCAATTTAAGCTGGCCGATTCAGGCTGGGTTTAAGGTCCAGAGCCCGTCCCTTTCGATGGATCGACATTACCGAAATCGCTGTGGATAGGGCAAGGCCACGTCTAACGGATTTTTAAGGAATCTGGTTACTGGAGGCGAGTTCGAGTGGCGTACCGCAACGGCACATTTTAACAAAGCCATTGTGATTCAAACCCTTTTCCGGCGAATATGAAAAACCGGGTGCTGAGAGAAATATTCTGAAATAATTCACTTGACAGCCACTTGTCCCCCATCGCTCCGGCTCGATGTGGACAAGCTGTGGATCACCGCCGGTAAATGTATGAAAATTAAAGACTATTTCTGGTAGCTAAGAATCTCTAAGTCGGCCGATTTCAAGCATGCTGACCAAGTGCAGGCATGCATACGCCGGCAAAGTATTCCCAATGGACAAATCCGCATAGAACGTCGTTTTCGGACATTCTTTTTAAGTGCTTGCCGGCAAACGAAAAAACCCGGCGCAAACGGCCGGGTTCGAAGAACATCAGTCTAGGCAAGTAATGTTAGGCTGACAGGACTTTGACCCGTTGAGCCAGTCGCGACACCTTGCGGGACGCCGTGTTCTTGTGGATCACGCCCTTGGTTGCGGCGCGCATCAATTCCGGCTCCGCGATCTTGAACGCAGCCTGCGCGGCGGCCTTGTCACCGGAGGCAAGCGCCTCTTCGACCTGGCGGATATAGGTACGCACGCGCGAGCGGCGGTTCTTGTTGATCGCTGCGCGGCGTACGATCTTGCGCGTTGCCTTTTTGGCCGAGGATGTATTGGCCATGATGCCTCTCTTCTGATCTGGTAGGCGCATGCGGGATGCCGCAGGGCGCAAAAAACAAACGGGCAGCCACGGGGCCGCCTCGGTTGGTGCGGCTTATAGTTCAGCTTTTCCGGCGCGTCAACGCTGCCCGGCCTTCTTTTTGGCGGCCAACAGCCAACTTCTTTCCAGCCAAAGGATTGGCGTCAGCGGTTGGTGAAATTCGGCTTCCGCTTCTCGGCGAAAGCCGCCATGCCTTCCTTCTGATCGTCCAGTGCAAACAGCGAGTGAAACAGTCGGCGCTCGAACCGCAAGCCCTCGGCAAGCGTCGTCTCGAAGGAGCGGTTGACAGCCTCCTTTGCCATCATCACCGATGGCAGCGAGAAACTGGCGATCTTGGCGGCCGCCTTCAGCGCCTCATCGACAAGATCGGCGGCGGGCACGACCCGCGACACGAGGCCCGAACGCTCCGCCTCGGCGGCATCCATCATCCGTCCCGTCAGGCACATGTCCATCGCCTTTGCCTTGCCGACGAAGCGGGTCAGCCGCTGCGATCCACCCATGCCTGGGATGACGCCGAGCGTGATTTCGGGCTGGCCGAACTTTGCCGTGTCGGCGGCAATGATGAAATCGCACATCATCGCCAACTCGCAGCCGCCACCGAGTGCATAGCCGGCGACCGCCGCGATAACAGGCTTTCGCGCCCGCGTAAGTTCCTCCCAGCCGACGAAGAAGTCTTGGGCGTAGGCGTCCGCATAAGAGATAGACTGCATCTCCTTGATGTCGGCGCCGGCGGCGAAAGCCTTTTCGGAACCGGTGATGACCATGGCGCCGATACCGGCATCGGCACTGAAGCCGTTCACGGCTGCGACCACTTCGGTCAGGATCTGCGAATTCAACGCATTGAGCGCCTGCGGCCGGTTCAGCCTGATCAGTCCGACCTTGCCATGCGTTTCGGTGATGATCGCTTCATAGGTCATGGCTGCTTCTCCTTGCTCGCGCTCGTCTAACTCACCGCTGACATGTCCGGCAATAGAACGTCGATCGGCCGCTCTGCACGATCCGTTCGATGTGGCCGCTGCAACCGGGCTTCGAACAGGCCTCTCCTTCGCGATCGTAGACCGCGAAGGAATGCTGGAAATAGCCCAGTGACCCATCGGTCTGCATATAGTCACGCAGTGAGGACCCACCCGCAGCGATCGCATCTGATATCACCGAGCGAATTGCCTGGGCGAGTTGTTCGCTTTGAGCATGGCCTTTCTTTCCCGGTTTGGCGATCGTGCCCGCCTCGCGCAGCGGCGATAGGCCGGCGCGCCACAGCGCCTCGGAGACATAGATGTTGCCGAGCCCGGCGATCAGTCGCTGGTCGAGAAGCGCTGCCTTCAGTGGTGATCGCCGCCCTTTCATCAACGAGGCAAGCAGTACGCCGTCCAATGTGTTGCCCGTTGGCTCAACGCCGAGCCCGGCCAGCATCGGGTGAACGTCCGGCGATCCTTCCGCAAACAACATGAAACCGAAGCGGCGTGGGTCGTTGAAGATCACGCGGGATCGGACGCCCGCCGGAGATACGACATGGAAGACGACGTGGTCGTGATTGGAACTCTTCGAGCGGTCATGCTGGAAGATGCCAGGCATGTCGCTGCCGTCCGTCGTCTCGATGCGGAATGAGCCCGACATGCCGAGATGGCAGATCAGCACCGGACCGCCTTCCAGGTCCATCGTCAGATATTTGGCCCGGCGGCCGAGGGCCGTGATCGTCTTGCCGGTCAGCCGCTGCGAGAACTTCTCGGGAAATGGAAAGCGCAAATCCGGTCGGCGCGCCTCGACACGGGCAATGGTGGCGCCTTCCAGGACCGGCTGCAGTCCACGCCGGACGGTTTCGACCTCCGGCAATTCAGGCATGGCCGCCAATCGCCGTATAGAAGGAAGTGCCGTAACGGCCGTGCGCCAGCCCAAGATGCTCGGCCACCGTTTCACCGATGTCGGCGAATGTCGTTCTCAGCCCGATGTCGCCGCCCTTGAAACCCGGTCCGGTGCCGATCACCGGAATGCGCTCACGCGTATGATCGGTACCGCGCCAGGTCGGATCGTTGCCGTGATCGGCCGTCAGGATGAGAAGATCGCCCTGCCGCAGCCGTGCAAAAGCCTCCGGCAGTCGCCGGTCGAACGCTTCGAGCGCGGCAGCATAGCCCGCAACATCGCGGCGATGGCCGAATTCGGTGTCGAAGTCGACGAAATTGGCGAAGATGAGATCACCGTTGCCGGCATCATCTATCGCGCCCAGCGCCTCGTTGAACATCGCCATGTTGCCCGCCGCCTTGCGCTCTTGCGAAATTCCGCGATGGGCGAAGATGTCGCCGATCTTGCCGATGGCGATGACACGGCTACCACGCGCCGTCAGCCGGTCGAGCAGCGTCGGCTCCGGCGGTGGCACGGCGTAGTCATGGCGGTTGTACGTTCGCTCGAAAGTGGCGGCGGTTTCGCCGATGAAAGGCCGCGCGATAACCCGTCCGATCCGCAGTGGGTCGACCAGCCTGCGCACCACCTTGCAGAATTCATAAAGCCGCTCGAGGCCGAAATGGACTTCATGCGCGGCGATCTGCAGCACCGAGTCGACAGACGTATAGCAGATCGGCATGCCGGTACGGATGTGCTCCTCGCCAAGCCGCTCGATGATCTGGGTGCCCGGCGCATGACAATTGCCGAGAATGCCCGGCACCTTGCCTTCGCGGATCATCGCCTCGGTCAGTTCGGCCGGAAAGGCGGGAACCGTATCCGGGAAATAGCCCCAGTCGAAGCGCACCGGCAGGCCGGCGATTTCCCAATGGCCCGACGGTGTGTCCTTGCCGCTTGAAACCTCCTGCGCGGCGCCGTGGAAGGCAGTGGCGAGCAGATCTGTCCCGCTACTGGCAAAGCCCAGTCCCGTCGCGGTTTCGGCAGCCTTGCCAAGCCCGAGCGAGGCCATGTGGGGGACAAACAGCGGTCCACTGCGAAGCCCTTCGCGATCCGCGCGGCCTTCTGCGCAGGCCTCGGTGATGTGCGCGAATGTGTTGGCGCCGGCATCGCCGTATCGATCGGCGTCGGCGGCGCCACCGATGCCGAAGGAGTCCAGAACGAAGAGGAAAGCGCGCGCCATCGAGTTGTTGCCAGTTTGAACGACCAGACATAGGGTTCCGCGACTTCATTGGCAATTCGGAAACCAAACGGCAACGGCCAGGCGTGATGGTCCAGTGATGTCGCCCAAAGCTGCGCAGCGGTTGGGCAACGACAGGCATAAACAAGGAGTGCATGTCGCAACGGTGCGTCGGATGGGCATGGGTCTAGAAAAACAGACGGCGGTTTTGTCATGAGCGTTGCGCTGAAGGCGACTGCCGCTCTCATGCTGGTGCAGGCCACGCTCTGGTCCAATCCGGCACATGCCGACTGGCGCGACGATATCGGCACGTTTCGCATCGGCATCGTTGCCGAGCCAGGCGCCGGCAATACCGTTCCGGGGCTGGCTGTGTTGACTGACGCCTACACCAAGGCTCTGGGCATGAAGGTCGAGTTTGTAGTTGCCCGCGACTATGCCGCGCTGATCGAGGCGCAGGCCAATGCCCGCATCGAATACGCGATCTATTCGGCGACCGCCTATGCGACGGCCTCGCAGCGCTGCTTATGTATCGAGCCACTTGTGGCTGCGGTCGATTCCGACGGCGCGACCGGTATCCGCTCCGTTCTGCTGACCCGGGACGGCAAGCTGCCCAATCTGGCGGCGATGGAGAGCCATCGCATCGCCATTGCGCCTTCTGACAGTGTCGGCGGTTCTCTCTTGCCACTGGTGGCGTTGGCCGAAGAAGGCCGCAAGGTCGCGGAAGATGCACCGTTTCTGGTCCGCGCCGACTCGGCTGCGGCAGCCGAAACGATGCTGATCGATGGCAGGGCCGATGGTCTGTTCGGCTGGGTGACGGCCGCGGCCGACGGCCAGCCGGAAGCATCGGGCACGCAGGCAAGGCTCGAAGCGGCAGGCCTTTCAGCGGCGGAACTTCGGGTCGTATGGACGTCTGGCCTGCTAAGATATGGTCCCCACGCGGTGCGCAGCGATCTCGACCCTGAAGCCAAGCGACGGCTCACCGTGTTCCTCACCAACCTCAGGTCGACGACTCCGGACATTTACCACCTCCTGGAACCGAAACATTCCGGTGGCTTCGCTGCCGTTGCCCCAAAGGACTACGAGATGGCCGCTTCTATTGTGCGCTTCGTCTCGGGCAGAAGTCAGCAGCAGTAGCGCAATTCCAAAACGGAAAATCTGCGTAACGGCTTCTCACCTGCAATCGCGGTGGATTAAGAGCCGGAGCGGTTCTGCAAACTGCCTGGCCGTCATGGTTCAACAGTCGCTGCAAGTAACCGCCACGCTTCTGCGGGGACGCAGATAATAGGTTTCGCCCATCGTTATGTTGCTGAAAGCCGAGGTCAATCCGAGCTTTTGCTGGTCGCTCGCCGTCCAGGCGATGACCGGGATGTAGCCAAGATTGCTTTCGGCGCGGATGAGGAAGGTGTTGGCGACCTTGAGCGATGCTGGAACCGTGGTCTCCGTGGTCGCGGCGGCGCCGGGGCCGGCGACGCCTGCGACCAACTTGCGTGACCATACCACCGATGCCTTCGTCCCGTCGGCCGAGACCTGTATTGCCGTTATGGTGATGCTCGGGTTCGAGCGGTTGTAGGGTTGAAGGGTGACGGAGCCGATCTTCATGATGCCGTCGATGTCGGCCTTGAGGACGCTTGTCTGCTGGGTGACGAGATCGGCCACCATGCTGCCGATACGACTGACCTTCTTGCTGGTCTCGATGGCCTGTGACGCCTCCATTGTCAGGAAATACATGATCAGCAGAATAGGCATGATCAAGGCGAATTCGACTGCCGCGATGCCGCGGCGATCGGACCAGAATCGACTTGCTTTCCGCCAAATTCCCGTAATCCCAAGATGTGCCCCCGCACGCATCATGCCCATTGCCTTTTTTCTTCTTGCTGCTCGTGCATCCGCCTCGAACTCAGTTGTCGAACGGCTCGTTCTGCCAGGTTACCGATGCGAAATGCAGCGTCTTGTTGCCGCCCATCGACTGCGCCAACAGGTCGGTCATAATAGGCCATTTGTAAAAGACCCGAAGCATGTTCCGCGACCCCGCCGCCCCCCCCGTAACGACAAAGTCCTGCTCGGCGGTGCCGTTCGTCAGCTTGACGTCGTTGTCCTTGATCTTGAAGCCGGCCAAGGCCGCGTCTGCAAATGTCGCATATTGACGGAGATCCACCAGCAGCTGATTGGGACAATCCTGCGATACCATGATCTCCAGTTTTGTGCAGATCGTGGTCGTCAAACTGTCTTTGGTGACGTCGGCCGCCTTCAACTGGCCAGTGCGCAATTGGCGCGCGACATCATCGGTGATGTTGGCCATCACTTCCTGGCTGGCGAACGAGATGCAGCTTTCCAGAATGGCAAAGACAAGCAGCGCGAACGGGACTGAAAGGATTGCGAATTCGATTGCCGTGGCGCCGCGCCGGTCGCGAAAAAAACGGCCGAAAAACGCTGGGCGTCTCGCCTTGTGTTCGCCTGCGGAGCCGAATTCCATGCTCATGTCTGATCCTGCCGGTGTCTTTGCGGTCTCGGAAGGAGCATTAGCGCGAACCGATTGAAGTCCGGTTTGGATGATCGTTAAAGTCAGCGTTGGCTTCTTAACCAGCCGATAACCTGAACGGCATTCAGCTGCACCATCCTAATGACTGACACTCATTTCAGCTTCGGAGGACTTCTCCGCATCGCTCTTGTAGGAGCTTTCGCAATAGGGCGTGCAGGACATTGTCTGGATTTCGGCGCGCCTATAGATACGCACAGATGAGGCAGCCTGCCGCATGACGGTAACCTGCTCGTCGACGATTGGGCTGCCATCCGCATCGAGCACGACCAGATTGGTGACGCCGAAGCCTTTGCCGGTCAGCACGATCGTCGAGGCATCCTGCACGGAAGCGTCGGCGATTGCCGGGTTGCCGACCACTATTGTGTCGGCGGGGCGCGACAGTTTGACGATCTTGGCCTGGTTCATCGTGACCTCGATGCCGGCGCCGGCCATGACTGGCGCGACGAAGGTTGTGGCGGCAAGAAGCGCGGCAATCACGATTGACGATCTCGGCTGGGCCATTGAGGCGCTCCACGCAAGCAGACTGATCAACGGAACATGAACGAGATTGGTGAACCAACGGTTAAGCATACGGTGCTGCCAATGGTGTCATGGTCGGCAAGGGTCCCCCGAGGCATGGTCCGGGTCGGGCCGCAAGGCTGCCAAATCCTGGACTGGAAGGTTCGGCGGCACTTTAGCCCGAAGTTAACCACGCAATATGTTCGAACCGGGAAAGGAATCGGTAAGGCTGTTTATTAAGCCGATCGAAAGAGCTTCTCCCTAGATTGGCAGCATCCGATCGACCATCACAGAAGTTGACGGAAGTGCTGTAACACGTGGAGTAGGAGCTCTCGAATGTCTAATCTCATCGCACGTTTTGTGAAGGACGAATCCGGCGCGACCGCTATCGAATATGGTCTGATCGCCGCTCTCATCGCGCTCGCCATCATCACTGGCGCCGGCGCGCTCGGCAATTCGCTCAACGCTAAGTTCACCGCCATCGGAACCACCTTGAACACCGCGCCGAGCGGCAGCTGATCGGCCTTGTCGCCGAGCACTTGGATTGCGTTCTGGAAAAGGGCTGCCACGTGGCGGCCCTTTTTCCATGCCGCTGCCAATCAACATTAGTCGTCTTTTCGTTCCGGGCCTCATCAATCGTTAATCGAACATGCCTAGATTGAGGCCCGTGATTTCGGACAATAGGCATAGCGCCGATGCTTGAAGCCCTGATCTTCGTCGTCTTTCCGTTCTGCATGCTGTTTGCCGCGATCTCCGACATGCTGTCGATGACGATCGCCAATCGCGTGCCGGTGCTGCTCGTCGTTGTGTTCGCGCTGGTTGCGCCTCTGACGGGTATGGACTGGGCGGCCTATGGCGGACATTTCGCCGCCGGCGCCCTGGTCCTTGCAGTGACGTTTGGCTTGTTTGCGATGGGCGGGATGGGCGGCGGCGACGCCAAGCTTCTGGCAGCCACCGCGATGTGGATGGGTCTCAACGTCAATCTCGTCGAGTATCTTGTGGCCTCGACAATCATCGGCGGCCTGCTGACGCTCGCGATCATCATCTACCGGAAGTCGTTGCTTGCGACCGTTACCGGCCAGAATCCGTTTCTGCGCCATTTCGCCGACGAGGCAAAGGGCGTTCCCTACGGCGTCGCGCTAGGCCTTGGCGGGTTGCTGACCTATCCGGATTCGCCCTTGATGGTATGGGCGCTCACAAGGCTGGCGGCCTGAGCACGATTTTTTTTATTACCTGCCTGCGTTGCCGCAACCGGCTCGAAACAGGGCCGGCCCGGCCATTTTGGCCGGTCAGGGCGCGATCCGGCTAATTTATGTAAACCTTAAATTAATCACGATCGTAAGCATTACATTAACCTTGTTTTGACGATTGCCGCTGCAAAGTCCGGCTTGGCTACGTGGTTTGCCAGGGCAAGGGTTCGGACAGATGCCAGCATCGCGATTGATAATTCTGAGCGTGGCGGTGGCCGCGGCGGGTGGTGCGGGCTATGTCGCGAAAAACATGGTGGCACCGCCGCCCCAGGTCGTCGTCGAATCCGGCCCTCAGGCCCCTGCGGTGGCTCTGCAGGATGTGCTTGTGCTTTCGGGCGACGTTCCGATGGGCAGCCCGATCGAAAGCAACATCGCCTGGCAATCCTGGCCCGCCGACGGCGTCAATGCGAATTTCATCACCCGCGCCGCCGAGCCCGAGGCGTTGGAGAAGCTGAAGAGTTCCGTTGCCCGTGTGGCGATGTATGCCGGAGAGCCTCTGCGGCGTTCCAAGCTGATCGGCGAGGGGCAGAGCTTCATGTCGTCGATCCTGCCTTCCGGCATGCGGGCGGTCGCCACGGCTATCTCGGCCGACACGTCGGCCGGCGGCTTCATTCTTCCGAACGATTTCGTCGATGTCATCATGACCCGCAGGGCCGATGCCAGCGCCGCTGGCGCCGGTTTCAACACCGAGACCATCCTCAAGAACATCCGCGTCCTGGCCATCGACCAGACCATTCAGGAGGATGAGGAAGGCAAGAAAACCAGGGTGGGCCAGACGGCCACGCTGGAACTGACGCCCAAGCAGGCAGAGATCATCACTGTCGCCCAACAAATGGCCGATCGCTTGACCCTGGCACTGCGGGCAGTCGCGGACACGCAGGAAAAGAATCTGGGTGAGGCCGACTATCTCGTTTCCGGCAATGGCCGCAGGGGAACGGTGAGGCTGATCAAGTCGGGCGAAGTTTCCGAGGTAGGGGCAAGGAAATGAGGCTAAGTGGTAAACTGCCGGCAATTGTAGCCGCGGCATTCGGCCTGCTGCTCGCCGGAACGAATGTGCAAGGCAGCGTTGTCGAGGCAAAGAACGCTCAGGTCACGGCATCGACGGCCACCCAGCGCGTCAAGCTCGGTCTCAACAAGTCGGTGGTCATCGATTTGCCGAGCGATGCCTATGACATTCTCGTCGCCAACCCGGCGGTGGCCGATGCGGTGACCCGCACCGCAAGGCGCATCTACTTGTTCGGCAAAGCAGTCGGCGAGACGAACATCTTTGTCTTTGGCCCGAATGGCGAGCAGATCGTCAGTCTGGATCTGGCCGTCGAACGCGACGTTGCCGGCCTTGAGGATTATATCAGGCGCTTCCTCCCAACGTCGGCCATCAAGGTGGAACTGCTCAATGACAACGTCGTCCTGACCGGAACGGTCGATACGCCGCTGGACGCAAAACGCGCGGTCGACCTGGCGACGATCTTCGTTTCGGGCGGTGAAGCGACGACGGGCCAATATTCGCAGACGGCGGCCGGCGGTTCGGCCCAGAGCGGTGTCGACATCAACAATCCGGACCAGGAGCGCCGCACCAGCAAGATCGTGAACCTGCTCCAGATCATCGGCGACGATCAGGTCACGCTGAAGGTGACGGTGGCCGAAGTCAGCCGTTCGGTGATGAAGCAGCTCGGCGTCAACATGGTCGGCAGCGGTGGCAGCAACGGCATCAGCTACGGCGCGATCAGCGATAATTTCATGGGTCTCGGCAAGCAGCTGTCGAACTCGGGCTTTCAGATCGGCGCGTCGGGGCTGCAGGCTTATGTCAACGCCATGGAGCAGTCCGGGGTCATGAAGACCTTGGCGGAGCCGACCCTGACCGCGGTTTCCGGCGAGAAGGCGACCTTCAAGGTCGGTGGTGAATACAACATGGTGTCAAACGTCGACCAGAAGGTATCCACCGACAACCAGACTGGGTTGAAGACCTACACTGTCGAAAAGATCGAGTACGGCATCGGCCTGGAATTCCAGCCGGTGGTGTTGTCTCCCGGCCGCATAAGCCTGAAAGTCCGAACCTCCGTTTCCGAACCAACAACCGAGGGATCCGTATCGTTGTCCGAAGGCGTGACGAGCGCCGGCATGAACGCCCTTTCGCTTCGCAAGCGTCTCGCCGACACCACGGTGGAACTGCCATCTGGTGGCTCCATGATGATCGCCGGCCTGGTTCGCGACGATGTCAGGCAAGCCGTCAACGGCTTGCCCGGGTTGACAAAAATCCCGGTGCTCGGCGCGCTCTTCCGCAGCAGGGATTTCGTGCGCAACGAGACCGAACTCGTCATCATCATCACGCCCTATCTGGTGAAACCGGTCGCACGCAACGACCTTGCCAAGCCAGACGACAATTTCAACGCCGCCAGCGACGGCGCCGCCATGTTCCTCGGCCGCGTCAATCGCGTCTACGGCACCATGCAGACCGACAAGCCCAACGGCCGCTACCACGGCGTCGTCGGCTTCATCTACAAGTAAGCGGGGAAGCGGACATGTCTCAGTCAGCATTGAAGGCAAGCACCATCGCCACAAGGATGCGCTTTGGCAGTTCGCAGGTCAGCCGGCGAGCCGTTCCGGTCGTGGCGGTTGCAATGGCGGCGCTGCTCGCCGGCTGCGCCCATCGCGACAGCATCACGGTCGGCGCCATCCCGGATGACTATCGCACGAACCATCCAATCGTGATCGCGGAGAAGAACCAGAAGATCGACCTGCCTGTCGGGGCCGGTGACCGCGGCATGACCGGCTCGCAGCGCGATACGCTTCTTGGCTTTCTCGACGGCTATGACAAGAGCGCCGCCCCGACGCTGACGATCCAGGTTCCGAGCGGCTCGGCCAACGAGGTTGCCGCGACGGCGGCCGGCCGTGATTTCGCCAGGCTCGCAGTCGCCAGTGGCATCAAGCGCAATCGCATCGTCGTGGTCTCCTATCAGGCCGGCTCGAGCGAGACATCCGCCCCGGTTCGCATCTCCTATATCTCGGTGAGAGCCCAGACCGACAAATGCGGACGCTGGCCCGACGACCTCGTCGATACGTCGGAAAACAAGCACTATGCCGATTTCGGCTGCTCCTATCAGAATAATCTCGCCGCCCAGATGGCCAATCCGGCCGATCTGCTCGGCCCGCGCAAGCCCTCCACAATCGATGCTGAAAATCGCGGCGCGGTGATCGATGCCTATCGTGCAAGAGGCATTTCGGACGAGTTCCTCGGTAATTCGGAAGTGACGTACTGAGCCGCCAGTCTCGGATTGAACAGGCCACGGAAAAGAGCATGACGATGAGCAACCTTGCCTACGATGCCCCGGTGGATGGCAGCGATACCTCGCAGCAGGATATTGCCGCGATGCAGGCATTGCGGCCGATCCCGCGCATCTCGATCCAGGCATTCTGCGAGACCGAGGGCGTTGCCAATCCGGTCGAGCGCGCCGGCGAGGACCGCCGCATGACGAAGGCGCATCTCAAGGTCCATATGGGCGGCGTCCCCACCGCAATAGAATTCTACCAATCGGCGCCGACGCCCAACCTGATCCTGCTGGAATCGCGCAGCGAACCGAAGCAATTGCTGGAGCAACTCGCCCAGCTTTCGGAATATTGCGATCCGACCTCGAAGGTGGTGGTGATCGGTCATTACAATGATGTCGGCCTCTACCGCGAACTCATCCGCAACGGCATTTCCGAATATGTGATCGCGCCGGTGTCGATGGCCGACATCGTCAGCGTGATATCGTCGATCTTCATCGATCCGGAAGCCGAGCCGCTCGGCCGCTCGATCGCCTTTGTTGGCGCCAAGGGTGGTGTCGGCTCCTCGACGATTGCCCATAATATCGCCTGGGCGATGTCGACCCTGTTCAAATCCGAAGTGGTCGTTGCCGATCTCGATCTGGCTTTCGGCACGGCCAACATCAACTTCGACCAGGATCCGGCGCAAGGCATCGCCGAGGCGGTGTTTTCGCCGGAGCGTATCGATGAAGTCTATCTTGACCGGCTGCTGACTCAATGCGCCGAGCATTTGTCGCTGCTGGCAGCGCCTTCGACACTCGATCGAGTCTATGATTTCGATCCCGAGGCCTTCACGCAGCTCGTTGACACCGCTCAGCGCAGCGTGCCGCTTTTGGTTCTCGATGTTCCCCATGTCTGGACGGGCTGGACCAAGAACACCCTGATCAAGGCCGATGAGATCGTCATCACGGCGACGCCGGAACTGGCCAATCTGCGCAACACCAAGAACCTCGTCGACATGCTGAAGCGGCTTCGTCCCAACGATCCGCCGCCGAAGCTGATCATCAACCAGGCCGGCGTCCCGAAGCGCCCGGAGATTTCGCCGTCCGATTTCGCCGAGCCGCTCGGCCTGTCGGCAATGTCGGTCATTGCTTTTGATCCGTTGCTGTTCGGCAATGCCGCCAACAACGGACGCATGCTCGGCGAAATGGATGCCAAGAACCCGGTTGTCGCAATGATCAACGAAATGGCGCATGTGCTGACCGGGCGCAGCGAAATCAAGGCCAAGAAGAAGGCCGGGCTCGGCAATTTGCTCGGCAAGCTTTCGCGCAACAAGAAGTGACGCTTCTGCAGTGGAATCGGTAGTCGATCATGTTTGGTAAAAGAGGTAGCGACGACGGCAACCGGTTCACGCCGGAATTTCGCCCGCCAGCACCAGCGCCTGTTGCGCCGCCGGCTGCAAGTTCCACGGACACGGCGGTTCTGGCCAGGCCTGCGGCTGCGCCAAGCTCACCTGTCGCGCCGCCGGCGCGCCGTGCGGTCGAGGCGCCGCCATTGGCGCCTGAGCCGAAGCGGGCACAGCGCGAAAAGAGCGAGACTTATTACGACACCAAGAGCCAGGTCTTCTCCGCGCTTATCGACACCATCGACCTGTCGCAGCTTTCCAAGCTTGATCCTGAAAGCGCGCGCGAGGAAATCCGCGATATCGTCAACGACATCATCGCGATCAAGAATTTCGCGATGACGATCGCCGAGCAGGAGGAACTGCTCGAGGACATCTGCAACGATGTGCTCGGCTATGGGCCGCTCGAGCCGCTGCTCGCCCGCGACGACATCGCCGACATCATGGTCAATGGCTCCAGGAACGTCTACATCGAAGTCAACGGCAAGGTCGAGCAGACCGGCATTCGCTTCCGTGACAACCAGCAACTCCTCAACATCTGCCAGCGCATTGTCAGCCAGGTTGGCCGTCGTGTCGACGAGTCCAGCCCGATCTGCGACGCCCGGCTTCCCGACGGCTCACGCGTCAACGTCATCGCGCCGCCGCTCTCCATCGACGGTGCCACGCTCACCATCCGCAAATTCAAGAAAGACAAGCTGACGCTCGATCAGCTGGTCAAATTCGGCGCGATCTCGCCGCAGGGCGCCGAAGTTCTCAAGATCATCAGTCGTGTTCGCTGCAACATCGTCATCTCGGGCGGTACCGGCTCGGGCAAGACGACGCTGCTAAACTGCCTGACCAACTATATCGACCGCGAGGAGCGCGTTATCACCTGCGAGGACTCGGCCGAGCTGCAATTGCAGCAGCCGCACGTCGTGCGCCTTGAAACCCGCCCGCCCAATCTGGAGGGCGAGGGTGAAGTGACGATGCGCGACCTGGTCAAGAACTGCCTGCGCATGCGGCCCGAGCGCATCATCGTCGGCGAAGTGCGCGGACCCGAAGTGTTCGACCTTCTGCAGGCGATGAATACCGGCCATGACGGCTCGATGGGAACGATCCACTCGAACAGCCCGCGCGAATGCCTGAACCGTATCGAATCCATGATCGCCATGGGCGGCTATTCACTGCCGCAGAAGACAGTGCGCGAAATCGTCGTCGGCTCCATCGATGTGATCATCCAGGCGGCACGCCTGCGCGACGGATCGCGCCGCATCACCCACATCACCGAGGTGATCGGGATGGAGGGCGACGTCATCATTACTCAGGATATCGTCCTCTACAACATCAAGGGCGAGGACGCCAATGGCAGGCTGCTGGGAGAACATGTATCGACCGGCATCGGTCGTCCGCACTTCTGGGACCGTGCCCGCTACTATGGCGAGGAGCAGCGCCTCGCCATTGCGCTCGAGGCGATGGAGAAACGCGCTGACTGACGCATCTTGGGGCGTAAGGGTTCGAGCCAATGTTTGGATTTGACGGCACAGTACTGGCGTTTGTCGTACTCGCCGGCTTCAGCGCCGGCGCCGTCGCCTATGCATTTCTGTTCACTCGGATCAGCAACGAGAAACAGGTCGGCAAGCGGCTCGAAACGATCAGGACCGCCGAGACGGATCGCTCGGTCGTCAAGGCCTCGCGCGATCGCGCGGCGGAAGCCACCAAGCGGCGCAAGTCGGTTCAGGATTCACTCAACGAGCTCGACGCAAAGCAGAGAACCAAGGACAGCGCCGTCAAGAAACCGCCGCTGAAGGTCCAACTCCGCCAGGCCGGCCTGAAGACCACGGTAGAGCGCTTCTATGTATATTCCGCCGTATGCGGCCTCGTTTTGACCATGGCCGCCTTTGTGGCCGGAGCGCCGAAGCTCGCCTTGCCTGGCGTGCTGCTGGCCGGGGCGCTCGGCCTGCCGCGCTGGTTCGTCTCGTTTCGTCGCGCGCGTCGGGTCAAGGCATTCCTCAACGAATTTCCAAACGCGCTCGACATCATCGTGCGCGCGGTCAAATCCGGCCTGCCGCTGAACGATGCCGTGCGCCTGATCGCCAACGAATCGCCCGAGCCTGTAAAGGCCGAGTTTCGTCGCATCGTCGATTCACAGCAGATGGGCCTCTCGATCCCCGACGCAACCTTGCGCATGCCCGAAACCATGCCTTGCACGGAGGCGGGTTTCTTCGGCATCGTCATCCAGATTCAGTCGCAGGCCGGTGGCAATCTCTCCGAGGCGCTGGGCAATCTTTCGCGCGTGCTTCGCGATCGCAAGAAGATGAAGGCCAAGGTGCAGGCGCTGTCGATGGAAGCAAAGGCGTCCGCCGCGATCATCGGTGCGCTGCCCTTCATCGTCGCCTTTCTCGTCTACCTGTCGAGCCCGGCCTACCTGATGCCGCTTTTCACCACCAGCGTCGGAAATCTGATCCTTGGTTGCGCTGGGGTCTGGATGTCGATCGGCATCCTGGTGATGCGCAAGATGATGAACTTCGAAGTCTAGGATGCTGGCATGACCGAGCAAGTTGTCAAAACCCTGACGGATCCAAGCTTCCTGATCGCGCTACTGGTCGGAATAGCGGTGTTTGCGACCGTCTTCACTTTGCTGCCGGCGTTTGGCGGAAACCAGCTCAAGTCACGCATGAAAACCGTTGCGCTGGAACGCGACGAATTGCGTGCCAAACAGCGCGCCCGGCTTGCCGTCGAGGCGGATCGCCGTCGCAAGGGCCTGCGCGAGGAACAGTCTGTTGGCATGCGCAACATTGTCGACCGGCTGGATCTGAGGCGCGCGCTCGCCGACGAGGGCACGTTGCAGAAACTTAAAGTGGCCGGGTTTCGGGGCCAGAATCCGCTGACGCGGTTTCTTTTCTTCCGTCTGGTACTTCCTTTTGTCGGCTTTGCGCTGGCCACAATCTACATCTTCGTGCTCGGGGCGTTGCCCGACAAGCCATTGGTCATCCGGCTGTTCGTCTGTATCCTCGTTGCGTATGGCGGCTTCTACGCACCGGTCGTCTATGTCAACAACCGTGCCACCAAGCGCAAGCAGTCAATCCAGATGGCATGGCCGGATGGGCTCGATCTGATGCTGATCTGCGTCGAATCGGGCATGTCGGTGGAAGCAGCGCTGCGCAAGGTCGCCGATGAGATCGGCGCGCAATCGGTGCCGCTGGCGGAAGAATTCATCCTCACCAATGCCGAGCTTTCCTATCTGCCGGAGCGCAAGCAGGCCTACGAGAACCTGGCAAGTCGCACCGGACTGGATTCGGTCAAGTCGGTGTCGCAGGCACTCGTCCAGGCCGAGCGTTACGGCACGCCGGTGGCGCATGCGCTACGCGTGCTTGCCGCCGAAAGTCGCGACATGCGCATGAATGCGGCCGAGAAGAAGGCCGCCGCCTTGCCGCCAAAGCTCACCGTGCCGATGATCCTGTTTTTCCTGCCTGTGCTTTTCGCCATCATTCTGGGCCCCGCCGGCATTCAGGTCAGTCAGCGCGGCATCTTCGGAGATCATCCGGCGCCGGCAGCATCTCAGTAGCAGCGCGGCAAATCCCTGTACGACATGTGAAAAAGCCGCGCTGGATGCAGCGCGGCCTTTTTCATTCAACTTCCTTGCGGATTGTTGTTTCAGTTAGTCGCGGACTTTGACTTGTCCTGATCCTTGAGCTGGCTCCAGGCATTCTGCTGTGCCAGCATCTGCCTGAGATAGGCGACGTTGGCCTGCGCCTGCTCAGGCGAGAGTTCCTGTGAGGCGATCTTCTCGGCCTCGTCGAAACGGCCTTGCAGCCCGACGACCAGCGCCAGGTTCTGGCGGACCCGGCTGTCCGCATTGGGCTGCTGCGCGGCCGAGCGCATATAGGTTTCGGCGGTGCGCAGGTCCCCTTCCAGCACATAGGACATGCCAAGGTTGGAGAGCACCGAAGGCTCGTTCGGCTTGAGTTCGAGCGCCTTGCGGTAAAGCTGGCGCGCATTATCCTTCTGGCCGGTCTGGTCGAGAATGGCCGCTTCGGCCGACACCAGCCTCCAGTCGGGATATTCCGGTGTCTGAGCGCGGCGTACGGCGTCAAGCGCCGCCTCGAACTGGCCGTTGGCCGCCAGCGCCTTGCCATAGGCGGCAAGCACGTCACGATCCTTCGGCAGAGCGATCGCCAGCTTGCGCATCACGGCGAGCGACTGGTCGGCGTCACCATCCATCTGCAGTGCCGCCGCATAATTGGTCGCTATCCGCTTGTCGTTGGGGTTCCTGGCGTAGGATTGGCCAAGGGCGCCGGTGGCATTGTGCAGTTCTCCGGCCGACATGAGTTCCAACGGTTTGCCTCCGGTGCGCCCGATCGAGCCGGTGGAGAGCTTGTCGGTTCCGCAACCGGCGACGCCCGCCGCGAGCGCCAGCGCAAAGGCCGTGGTGATGAGCCGCTTTCCCCTGGCGTTGATCGTGCTGTTGGTCGGCATGGCTACCTAAGCCTCCATTCATGCGCGGCCATTGCGTGGCCGTCTTCCCTCTCGCAGAAATATTCTGTTAACCCTAACGGACAGTTAAGAACGCCGACTCGGGGCGCCCGCCGCACGGAGACCATCGAATGCCTGTCGAACTCGTCGAGAAGAAGCTGCCGGGCACATTGCCGGTCCATCTGGTCGCCAGCGACGGTCTGGACGCAGCCGGTCTTGCGCCAGCGGCTGTCGCCTGGGCAAGAGCCAATGGCTTTTCCGGCGAGGCAGGCAGGACGCTGGTCGTGCCTGGCGAAAAAGGAGCGCTCGGCGGCGCCCTCTTCGGTATCGGCGATGGCGAAGGCGCGCTCGCGCTCGGCGCATTGTCGAAAGCCTTGCCGGAAGGCGACTGGCATTTCGCCTCGACGCCGGCCGAGCCGGAACTTGCGGCAACCGCGCTGGTGCTCGGCGGCTATGTCTTCACCCGCTATGGCAAGAAGCCTGGCAAGGCGCTGCGCTTCGGCCTGCCGGCCGGCGTCGATACCGGGCGGGTTCGCCGTATTGTCGATGGCGTTTTCCTGGCCCGCGATCTGGTCAACACGCCGACCAGCGATATGGGCCCGGAAGACCTGGAGAAGGCGGTGCGGACCCTTGCCGACAGGCACAAGGCCGGAGTCTCGGTGGTCAAGGGCGACGATCTTCTCGATCAGAACTTCCCGATGATCCACGCCGTCGGCCGCGCGTCGACCGCCGCGCCGCGCCTGATCGACATGCGTTGGGGGCAGCAAGGCGCGCCGAAGGTGACGCTGGTCGGCAAGGGTGTCTGTTTCGATACTGGCGGTCTCGACATCAAGCCGTCGTCCGGCATGCTTTTGATGAAGAAGGACATGGGCGGTGCCGCCAACGTGCTTGGCCTGGCCTCGATGATCATGGCTGCCGGGCTGAATGTGCGGCTGCGCGTGCTCATTCCGGCGGTCGAGAATTCGATTGCCGGCAACGCCTTCCGGCCCGGCGACGTGCTGACGAGCCGCAAGGGCATGTCAGTCGAGATCGGCAACACGGACGCCGAGGGGCGGCTGGTGCTCGCCGATGCGCTGGCGCTGGCCGACGAGGAGGAGCCGCAGCTTCTGGTCGACATGGCGACACTGACCGGGGCTGCCCGTGTCGCGCTCGGTCCCGACCTGCCACCATTCTATACCGGCGACGAAACGCTCGCATTCGACCTCGCGGCGGCTTCTGTTGCGGTCGAGGATCCGCTGTGGCGGATGCCATTATGGCGGCCTTACGATTCAAAACTGTCGTCGAAGATCGCCGACATCAACAATGTCACCACGGACGGTTTTGCCGGCTCGATCACGGCGGCACTATTCCTGAAGCGCTTTGTCGAAAAGACTGTGGCCTGGGCGCATTTCGACATCTTCGCCTGGAACCCTGCTGACCGCCCGCATGGTCCTGCTGGCGGCGAGGCACAAGGCATCCGCGCGCTTGAGCGGATCATCTCGAAGCGCTTTGGCTGATAGAGTTAGGCAGAGCGGGCAAATTACGGAAACTGAAACGGAACCGAAACAATTTGCCGTCATGCTGGCGCGATGTCGATTGCGATGCGCCCGAGCCAGGCCTTGCGACTGTGGCAGCAAGTGATGCTGTCGCAAGTGCGCAACGATGCACCCGATCTGACCATGCGCCAGACCGCGATCCTGTTCACAATCTATCTCGACCCGCCGCCACATACCGTGCGTGGGCTAGCTGCCCGCCTCAACGTCACCAAGCCGGTGATTACGCGCGCGCTTGACACGATGGGCGCATTGAAACTGGTATCGCGCCATCGCGACGAACTCGACAAGCGAAATGTGCTGATCAGACGCACGGTCGAGGGCGCTCTCTTTGTCGAGCGCTTCGGCGATGATATCATCGCCAAGGCCCATGAGTTACCCATCTAATTTCAGAGTTGCCGATTTGACTGCCAGGGATGCCCGCCTTCACGCTTTCCGTTCCGACCTTGCCGATGCTCGGCTGAAGGGCGAAGTCGCCGCAGACCGCTTCGTTGCCGGTCGGCCGGCGCGGATCACTGCAGCCGTGGCCGATATCCGCAAGGCGCCGCGGCCGGATGCCGGTGTCAACACGCAAGCCCTGTTCGGTGACGATGTCCTCGTCTTCGAGGTCGCTGAGGGCTGGGCATGGGTCCAGGCGGAACGTGACGGCTATGTCGGCTATGTCGCCGATACCATGCTGGGCGGGCGGGCACATGCGCCCACGCACATCGTCTCGGCACCACGCACTTTTCTCTATCCTGGACCCGATCTGCGGTTTCCGATCTCAGGACGATTGTCGATGGGATCGACGGTAGCGGTGACGGGCGCCGCCGAGACGCGCGGCACCCACTATGCCGTCCTGCCCTCCGGCGAGGCGGTCATCGCAGGTCATCTGCGGCCTCTCGGTGAAGTGGCCACCGATTATGCTTCGGTGGCTGAGATGTTTCTCGGCACACCCTATCTCTGGGGCGGCACTTCCGGCTTCGGCATCGATTGTTCGGGCCTGGTGCAACTGGCGATGCGCATGGCCGGCAGGAACGTGCTGCGCGATACCGACATGCAGGCGGCGACGCTCGGCGAGCCGCTGGAACCGGGACCTGATTTCTCAGGGTTGCGGCGCGGCGACCTGGCGTTTTGGAAGGGCCATGTCGCCGTTATGACCGATGCCGACACCATGATCCACGCCAACGGCCACACCATGCTGGTGTCGCGTGAGGGACTGCGCGACGCCGTCGCCCGCATCGGCTACCTCTATGGCGGCCCGACGGGGTTTCGGCGGCCGTAGGAACGAACGATCCCCTTTTGTTCCGATTCTTCTTGGCGATTGACTGCCGTCGCGCTAACTCTGGCACGTGACAGAGCAGCCGCGCCTTGCCGAACAGAATGCCACCGTAGTCCTGCCAGAACCATTCATCCGATGGTTTGGCGAGAAAGGCTGGTCGCCGCGCGCCCATCAGATCGAACTCCTGGCGATGGTCCAGGCCGGGCAGTCGGTCCTGCTGATCGCCCCGACCGGCGCCGGCAAGACGCTGGCCGGGTTCCTGCCCTCGCTGACTGAACTTGCGAACCGGCCAAGGCGAAAGCCGGGCCAGGCGCATCGCGGCATCCACACGCTCTATATCTCGCCACTGAAGGCGCTTGCCGTCGATATCGAGCGCAACCTCGGCAAGCCGGTGGAGGAGATCGGGCTGCCCGTCACCATCGAGACGCGCACCGGCGACACCCCCGGGCACAAGCGCCAGCGCCAGAAACTGGTGCCGCCCGATATTCTGCTGACCACGCCCGAGCAACTGGCGCTGCTGATCGCAGCAGGCGATGCAAGGCGCTTCTTTGAGGACCTGCGCTACGTCGTGCTCGACGAATTGCATTCACTGGTGACGTCGAAACGCGGACATCTGCTGGCGCTCGGGCTGGCGCGGTTGCGCAGCTTTGTCCCTGGCCTGCAGACGATCGGGCTGTCGGCGACGGTGGCCGAGCCGGACGAGTTGCGGCGCTGGCTGGTCAGCCAGAATCCACCCAAAGAGTCGACAAGCCCGGGGATGGCCGAATTGATCGTCGTCACGGGCGGTGCGAAGCCGGAGATCTCCATCCTCGATTCGGAAGAGCGCGTGCCGTGGGCAGGGCATTCGGCGCGCTACGCCACGCCGGAGATTTACCGCGAGATCAAGCGCCACAAGACCACCCTGTTGTTCGTCAACACCCGCAGCCAGGCGGAGCTGCTGTTCCAGGAATTGTGGCGGGTCAATGAGGATACCTTGCCGATTGCGTTGCATCACGGCTCGCTCGACGTTGCCCAGCGCCGGCGCGTCGAGAAGGCGATGGGCGAGAATGCGCTGCGTGCCATCGTCGCCACCTCGACGCTCGATCTCGGCATCGATTGGGGCGATGTCGACCTGGTCGTGCATGTCGGCGCGCCGAAAGGGGCGAGCCGGCTGGCGCAGCGCATCGGCCGTGCCAACCACCGCATGGACGAGCCGTCCAAGGCGATCCTGATCCCGGCCAATCGTTTCGAGGTGCTGGAGTGCCGGGCCGCCCTCGATGCCAATTATCTCGGCGCGCAGGACACGCCGCCGCTGATCGATGGCGGCCTCGATGTGCTGGCCCAGCATGTGCTGGGCTGCGCCTGCGGCGCGCCATTCCGTGCCGATGATCTGTTCGAGGAAGTGCGAACAGCCGCGCCCTATGTCAGCCTCGATCGGTCGACATTCGATCGTGTCGTAGATTTCGTCGCCACCGGCGGCTATGCGCTGAAGAATTATGAGCGCTATGCCCGCATCCGGCTGAACAAGGATGGGTTGTGGCGCGTGTCCAATCCGCGCGTTGCCCAGCAATACAGGCTGAATGTCGGCACCATCATCGAGGTGCCGGCCCTCAACGTGCGTTACATCAAGGCCGGCAGCAAAGGCGCGGCTTCGCGCGGCGGCCGGGTTCTCGGCAAGATCGAGGAAGCCTTCCTCGAAACGCTGACGCACGGCGACACGTTCATGTTTGCCGGCAAGGTGCTGCGCTTCGAAGGCATTCGCGAGAATGAATGCTTCGTGTCGAACGCGCCGGGCAGCGATGCCAAGGTGCCCTATTATGGCGGCGGCAAGTTCCCGCTTTCGACCTATCTCGCCGAACAGGTCCGCATCATGCTGGACGACCCGCAGCGCTGGAAGAAGCTGCCCGAGCAGGTCGCCGACTGGCTGCGGTTCCAGGCCGACAAATCGGTGCTGCCCAAACGCAATGACCTGCTGATCGAGACCTTTCCACGAGGCAATCGCCATTATCTCGTGGCCTACCCGTTCGAGGGCAGGCTAGCGCACCAGACGCTCGGCATGCTGCTCACCCGCCGCCTCGACAGGACGGGAGCCAGGCCGCTCGGCTTTGTCGCCACCGACTATGCACTGGCGATATGGTCACTGGGCGACATGGGCACGATGTTCAAAGCTCGGAAGCCTTCGCTCAGTGCACTTTTCGACCAGGACATGCTTGGCGACGACCTCGAAGCCTGGCTGGCCGACAGCTGGCTTCTCAAGCGCACCTTCCGCAACTGCGCGCTGATTTCGGGATTGATCGAAAAACGCCATCCGGGGCAGGAAAAGAGCGGCCGCCAGGTCACCGTGTCGACCGATCTCATTTACGATGTGCTGCGCAGCCATGAGCCGGACCACATCCTGCTGCAGGCGACACGTGCGGATGCGGCGACCGGTCTGCTCGATGTCAGCAGACTTGCCGACATGCTCTCGCGCATCCAGGGTCGAATCGTGCATAAGGCGCTTGAACAGATTTCGCCGCTTGCCGTGCCGATCATGCTTGAGATCGGCAAGATGCCGGTGAACGGCGAGGCTGATGAAACGCTGCTTATGGATGCGGCGACATTGGTCGAGGAGGCAATGGGGCCGGGGATGGTCGAGGAATGAATTTTTCGCTGGCGCGCACATCGCTGATCGGCGAGGCCGACCTTGTCGGCATCGCCGGCGAGCGCGCCGTCTGCGATCCGCGCGGTGTGCTCTATTTTCCCGAGTTCAGGCTTCTGGCCGTGTCCGACCTGCATCTGGAAAAGGGTTCGTCGCTGGCAAGGCGCGGCACGCTGATTCCGCCTTACGACACCGGTGCAACCTTGCTGAGACTGCAGGCCGTGATCGCTGACTATCAGCCATCCATGGTCATCAGCCTGGGCGATAGTTTTCACGATGGCGGCGGCGCCGGACGCATGCATGCGAGCTTTCGCGAGCGGCTGGAGGCACTGATGTCAGGCCGCGACTGGTTCTGGGTTGCCGGCAATCACGATCCGGAAGCGCCCGCCGACCTGCCGGGCGAAACGGTGCGCGAACTCGCCATTGGCTCGCTGCTGTTTCGGCATGAGCCTTCGAAGGTACGCGTCGAGGGCGAAATAGCAGGACATCTACATCCATGCGCCCGCATCGTGCAGCAGGGCCGCTCGGTGCGGCGGCGCTGCTTTGCCGGCGACGGGGGCCGCATGATCATGCCGGCATTCGGCGCCTATACCGGCTCCCTTAACGTGCTCGACCGCGCCTATGCCGGGCTGTTCCGGCTGGATACTCTGATGGCCTACATGCTCGGCGTGGACCGCATTTTTGCGATATCCCGCTCAATGCTGAGGCCTGGCTGAGATTAACATCCGTAGTACAGGGTAATTGTGTGCTTCGCTTCGGCGAAGAACAGCCAGCGCTCGACCAGCATGCCGGCGAATTGTGCCATCGCGGCGATCACCGAAACCACCGCTGCGAACGGCCATGGCAAGGCAAAAGCGGCGACCAACAGCAAGACGGGCAGTGCGAAGGCCAGGAGTTGCGTGATCTCGCGCAGCCGCGCGCTGTGTTTGCGTGCGATGCGAAAACCCATTTCCTTGAGCAGGTAGTTTTCCTCGGTATGCGGCCATTCCAGCGACCGCACCGTGCCGCCGGCCAGCCCCGTCGCGGTGTTGGCGTTGGTTGCGATCTCCAGCCGGTCATTGTAGCGCCAGGTCGCCAGCTTCCAGCCCCAGCCGAGCATGGTTAGCAGCAGGCAAGCCGCCAGGAGCACCTTCGAACCAAGTGCAAATCCCTGCAACAGCGCGTTCATCAGCACACTGCCGGTCATTGCCGAAAAAATGAGGTAGCCGGGCAGGGTGAAGCGGCTGTGCCACTGGGCGATCGGTTTCAGCGACGCGTATATCATGCCGGTCGTGCAGACGGTGACCACGGCACCGCAGGTGGCCAACAACCCGGCAATGGCCACCCAGCCATTGGTCCGGCCAAAAAATATCCAGCCGATGCCGAACAGCCCCGCGGGAATGAAGGTGATGACCGACGCGACGCCTTCACGCGACAGCCACGAGCTGCGCCATTGCGAGAAGGCCCGCCAAGCCCGTTCGGGTCTGCCGAGGTGGCCGGTCGAGGACAACAGCCCGGCCGCGATCAGGCCGAGTGCCAGCCCAAGGCCGATGAAGCCCAGCCAGAGATCGGGAGGGATGATCTGGAATCCTCCGAGCACGCCCAGTAGCGCGAGCAGCCCATAGCCTGCGCCGGTGGCGGTGGTGAAGAAGACGACGGAGAAGGCTGGATGCATGATCAGTTCGAAAGCATGCGGTCGACCCAGCCAAGAAAACCGCCTTCGGCCCGCACCGGTTCGAGGGCCGGCGCGGCCACCGAAGCGGCACGCGTGGTATGGGCGCGCGGCGGCAGGTATTTGTTGGTCGGGTGATAGCCGAGTTCCGGCATCAGGTCGACACCGCCGCGCTCCGCCACCAGTTGCGAGACCGCCGACAGGGGATCGCCAAGGTCGCCGAAATGCCTGGCGCTGGTCGGGCAAGCGGCGACGCAGGCCGGCACGCGGTCTTCCTCTGCCAGATTGTCGTTATAGATGCGGTCGACGCACAGCGTGCACTTCTTCATCACCCCGACATCGGTGTCGAATTCGCGCGCCCCATAGGGGCAGGCCCAGCTACACAATTTACAGCCGATGCACTTGTCCTCGTCGATCAGCACGATGCCGTCTGAAGCCCGCTTGTAGGAGGCGCCGGTCGGGCAGACGGTGACGCAGGCCGGCGTCTCGCAATGCAGGCAGGAGCGGGGGAAGTTGACCGTGCGGCCGCCCATCTCGGTGGTGTGTTCGTAGCTGTGAACACGGTTGAACCAGACGCCGTCGACATGGCCGCCATAAGGGTCGATGTCGGTCAGCGGCGCCATGTGGCCGCCGGTGTTCCACTCCTTGCAGGCGGTGACGCAGGCCTGGCAGCCGACGCAGGTGTCGAGATCGATGACTAGCCCTAGTTTCTTGCCGCTCTGACTGGGCAGACAGGTCATTCGGCCGCCTCTCTTGCCCTGCGGAACTCAGCGCCGAAGGTCAACTTGTCGGGCGAGGGTTCGAAATGCGGGGGCTGCTGAAAACGCTCGAACTGCGGCTCGGTGAAGCCGGCTTCCTCGGCCGCGCATTTGACGATGCGCACGCGCAGGTCGAACCATGCCGCCTGGCCGGTGACCGGATCGGAGTTGGAATAGCGTTTGCCCTGAGCATCGGCGGAAGTCTGGTCGCCGATGATATGGTTGAGCAGGAAGCCACGATTGGATTCAGCCGCGTCGTCCTTCAGCCCCCAGCTGCCGCGCCGCTTGCCGACGGCGTTCCAGGTCCAGACCGTGCTTTCGTTCACCCCGTCGATCAGCTTGATCTGTCCCTTCACTCTGCCGTTGATGCTTTCGATCCACACCCAGTCGTCATCGACAAGACCTAGATCTGCTGCCGTCCGCTGATGCACGAACAGCCGGTTCTGGCTGGTGATCTGTCTCAGCCACGCATTCTGCGACCCCCACGAATGGTACATGTGCATGGGCCGCTGCGTCAGCGCGTGCAGCGGATATTTTTCGAGGTCGATGGCTGCTTCTTCGAAGGGCATGTACCAGAAGGGCAGCGGGTCCATGTAGGTCTCGATGCGCTGGCGATCGCCCTCGGGCGGCAAGGCGCGGCCATGACCGCGCGCGGCAAGACGGAAGCGCTGCATTGGCTCGCAATAGAGCTGGAAGACGATTGGCTCCGCCTTGGGGATGAAGCCCATCTGCACGGCGAAGTCGAGATAGGAGCGATTGGCCATCTTGTAGTAGCGCTGGTCGTCAGCGAAATCGTGATGCCAGAAGCCGCCATTGTCGATGTAGCGTTGCAACTGGTCCGGGTTGGCCTCGCCCCTGCCGATCGAGGTCCCATCCTTGCCGCGCCAGCCGGCGAGCGGGCCGATGCCTGATGTGCGCTCATGGTTGACGATGTAGTCGGCATAGTCGCGGTACTTGGCCGTGCCGTCTTCGTCGACAAACCCTGGCAATCCAAGCCGCGCGCCGAGTTCGATCAGCACCGACTGGAACGGCCGGACATCACGGTCCGGTTCGACGACGGGATGGCGAATAGCGTCGCCCGGGCCATCGGCGTGGCTGATCGGCCGGTCGAGCAGGCTGATGCAGTCATGCCGCTCGAGATAGGTCGTATCCGGCAGGACGAGGTCGGCGAACGGCACGGTCTCGGAATAATAGGCGTCGGAATAGATGATGAAGGGGATCCTGTATTTTCCCGCGTCATCATGGTCGGTCAGCATGGCGATGGTCTCGACGGTGTTCATCGAGGAATTCCAAGCCATGTTGGACATATACATCATCAGCGTGTCGATCGGGTAAGGGTCACCGGCCCAGGCGTTGCGGATGACGGTGTGCATCAGGCCGTGCGCGGCCAGCGGCGCATCCCAGGAATAGGCCTTGTCGATGCGAAGAGGTGCGCCGGCCTCGTCGACCAGCAGGTCGTCCGGCCCGCAGACGAAACCGAGCGGCATGCCTTCAAGCGGCGTCATCGGCTTGACGGTCTTGCCGGCCGGCTTCGGACCGGGCGGCGCAGATCGGGGGTAGGGCGGCTTGAAGCGGAAACCGCCCGGCACATCCACCGTGCCCAGCAGCACCTGAAGCAAATGGAGGGCGCGGCAGGTATGAAAACCGTTCGAATGGGCCGAGATGCCGCGCATGGCGTGCATCGAAACAGGTCGCCCCTTGATCGTCTCGTGCCGACGCCCGGCCCAGTCGGTCCAGGCGATCGGCAGTTCGATCGTCTGTTCGAAGGCGACGTGCGCGAGTTCGGCGGCGATCCTGCGGATCGTATCGGCGGCAATGCCGCAGCGCTCGGCGACCGCGTCCGGTGCATAGCTCTCATCGAGGTAGCGGTCGGCGATCAACTGGAACACCGGAACGCAGTGGCGTCCGTCGATCGTGAAGCTGCCGGTCAGCGCCGGTTTCGCGCTGGCATCGGTGGCGCTGATCGGTATCTTCGCCATCCTGTCCCAGGCCAGCGGATTGCCCTCGCCGTCACGGACGAACAGCCCGTCATCGGCCGCACCCGGCTCCTGGACGACGAGGACGTGAGCGTTGGTGTAGCGCAGCAAATAGTCGAGATCGACGCGGCCCGCCCTGAGCAATTCATGGATAAGCGCGAACACGAACAGTCCGTCGGTGCCGGGCCGGATGCCGATCCAGTCATCGGCGATCGCATTGTAGCCGGTCCGGCACGGATTGATCGAGACGACTTTGGCGCCGCGCGCCTTGAGCTTGCCGAGACCGATCTTGATCGGGTTGGAATCATGGTCCTCGGCAACGCCGAACAGCATGAAATATCGGGTGTTGTCCCAGTCCGGTTCGCCGAACTCCCAGAACGAGCCGCCGATCGTGTAAAGGCCGCCCGCCGCCATGTTGACCGAACAGAAGCCGCCATGGGCGGCGAAGTTCGGAGTGCCGAACTGGCTTGCCCACCAGCCGGTCAAGGATGGGGATTGGTCGCGGCCCGTGAAGAAGGCCAGTTTCTTGGGGTCGGTCCGGCGGATGTTCGACAGCCGCTCCGTCGCGATCGAAAACGCCTCTTCCCACTCGATTTCCCGGAACTCGCCAGAGCCGCGCGGACCGGTGCGCAGCAATGGCTTCCTCAGCCTTGCCGGGCTGTAGTGCTGCATGATACCGGAGCTGCCCTTGCCGCAGATCACGCCGCGATTGACCGGATGGTCCTTGTTGCCGTTGATGTAGCGGACCTTGCCATCCTTGATGTGCACGTCGATGCCACAGCGGCAGGCGCACATGTAGCAGGTCGTCTTGGCGATGCTGTCGGAGACATCAGGCGAGGTGTCGACGCCATCGCCTTCATCCGGTGCGCGCGTGTCGGCAAGCGGGCGTTGCGATGGTGCCGAATTCGCGCCGCGCGGCGGTCTGTGCATCATGATCCGGGGGTGCCTGTACGGCCAACGGATTTGGCACGTGTCCTCGGTCCGGGGCCGCGCATGTAGTGCTCTTCCGGATGATAGCGATCGCCCGCCAACCGTCGCCTTATGCCGCGGGTCCAATGCGCAAACAGGGATCTGAACCGCTCGATCATTCTGCTCTCTGCGATATCTCGGCGAATTTGTTCTAAACTCCCCAGAAAACTTAGAATAGAGGCATCGATCTGTCTAATTAGTTGTTCTTGTAAATTCGATCGATATTGGTTCTTAATGCGCTCATGACCCTGGACCAGTTGCGGATTTTCGTCGCCGTCGCCGAGCGCGGCCATATGACCAAGGCGGCGGAACTGCTGGGCATTTCGCAGTCGGCAGCATCGGCCGCCATCCGGGCGCTTGAAGAACAGCATGGCGTTCATCTGTTCAACCGGGTTGGCCGCAACATCGAGCTTGCCCAGACCGGACACCGGTTCCTGCCCGAAGCCAAGGCAGTGCTCGAACGGGCGGCTGCCGCGCGCAATGTACTGGAGCATGTCTCGCAGACGGTCACCGGCAGCCTCTCGATCGCCGCCAGCCAGACCATCGCCAGTTATTGGCTGCCGCGCCGGCTGGCGTCCTTCCATGAAGCCTATCCGGCCGTCAGGCTGAGCGTCAGCATCGGCAACACCAGGCAGGTCGAGGCCAATGTCCTTGATGGTGCGGCCGATCTCGGCCTAGTCGAGGGGCGCACCGAGTCCGACATTTTGCGCCGCGCCAAGGTCGACGTCGACAGGCTCATGTTGGTGGTTGCCAGCTCGCATCCGGAGATCGCCGAGATTGCGCCCGGCCACCCCGACATCAAGGGCCTGCGCTGGATCATCCGCGAGGGCGGCTCGGGCACGCGCGAAGTGTTGGAGGATCTGGCGCGTCGCGAAGGAATTTCGCTCGCCGATTTACAGATATTCCTGGTGCTGCCGAGCAATGAAGCTATTCGCCAGGCGGTCGAGGCGGGGGCCGGCGCCACCATCATTTCGGAGCTTGTCGTGGCCCGTGCAGTGGCCGAAGGCAGTCTCAGGTCCGTGCCGCTCGAATTGCCGAAGCGCGACTTCGCCATGATCACGCATCGCGATCGCCAGGCAAGCCTTGCCCAGATGGCGCTGAAGGCGCACCTCGGCGGCAAGGCGGATGCTGCGTCAATCCCGCTGAGTCCGTCGAAATGACCCAAGTTGGACCATCGCAAGCGCTGTCCGCCTCGGCGCTCGACCGTCACTCCGGCAATCCGGCGTCCCGCAGCGCGCTTCCAAGAGTTTCCGCGAGCGCTGGCGCGCAGCGCACGCCAGCAAACTGGCGGCTGTAGCGAAAGCCCGGCTGAAGCTCGCGCACGCGCGCGGCCGCCGCCCGTGCTCCGTCCAGCCGCCCGAGTTTGGCGAGCGCAGCGGCTAGTTGCACATAGGTGATGCTGTGTGCCTGATTGGCTTGAACGGACTTGTATGCCGCACGACAGGCTTCTTCGTAACGCCCGCGCAGCAAATGGCTCATAGCTTGCGCGTCAAACGCGGCCCAAGTCCACGAATCGAACGGGCTTAGCCGCATACCCTTCTCGCTCCATTCTATCGCGCGCTCTGCTTTGCCGCCCCATCCGAGAATGACGCTGCCAAGAATGTAGGTCAGCGCCGATGACGGGCTAATGGCGAGGGCTGCTTCCAATGCTGTGAATGCGGCGGCGCGATCATGCGCGTCCATGCCGATCGAAAACCCTGCCCATGTCAGAGCGAGCGCATCATCTTGCCCATGAACAATGGCCCATCGGGCATGCCGGATCGAAGCCGTACGGTTGACCTCCTGCAGCCCGGCGCGAAGGAACAAACAATGATGACACATCGCGGCATTGCCATGTGCAAGGGCATAGGCGGGCTCGAGTGCGATGGCACGCTCAAGAAGCGCCAGCGCTCTAATAACTTGCGCCGGCATACCTGTGTCAACGTCAGGCTGGGCTTGAAGCACGAGATCGTAGGCATCGAGACTCTCCGGGCGCTTCCGCCTGACGCGTTCAATTTCCGCTTTTCGCATGCTCGGGGCGATCGCGCCCACCGCTGATAGCGCGATCTCGTCCTGAAGCGCGAAAATGTCCTCGGAGCTGCGGTCGTAGCGCTCGGCCCACACATGCGCGCCGGTCGATGCATCGATCATCTGACCGGTCACGCGCACACTGCCGCCGGCCTTGCGCACGCTGCCTTCGATGACATATCGCACGCCAAGCTCGCTGCCGACCTGCTTCACGTCCACGGCGCGGCCCTTGTAGGTGAAGGTCGAATTTCGCGCGATTACGAAAAGCCAGTTTATGCGTGCCAGGCCGGTGATGATGTCGTCGACCATTCCATCAGCGAAATACTCCTGCTGTGGATCTCCGCTCAAGTTCGAAAACGGCAGGACCGCGACGGACGGTTTCTCAGGCAAGGTCAGCGCCAACGCGATGCGGGATGCAGGGACATTCGTCGCAACAGCCGGTCCTACATAGCGATAGCCGCGTCGCGGCAGTGTTTCGATCCAGCTCTCAGCATTCGCTGCGTTGGCCAATACCCGGCGCAAGGCCGCGATCTGGACCGTTAGGTTGTTATCGGCAACCGCCAACTCGCCCCAGCCGGCCTCGACCAACGCGTCCTTGGATACCGGTACGCCCGCGTTTTGGAGCAGCAAGCGCAAAAGCGAGACGGCGCGTTGCCCAAGCATGGTCGGCTCGGCACCGTGGTACAAAATGCCCGCCACCTGATCGAGACGGAACGGGCCAAACTGATAAAGGTCGCCTCCGAGTGCCATCCAACGCTTTTAGCAAATTTTTGGGAACGAATTCACGACTTCCCGGCATCGACGCCCAATGTTGCACAGGTGCTTGCCAGAAGTAAGCGCCCAGTCAAAGGAGGATCCTATGAGTGCCAATGCCGTCATTCGCATGCCCGATGAGAAGAAGGGTATCATGCTGCGTGGTCAACCTATGGTCTTCCTCGTCACCGGCGAAAATACCAAGCACACGAGCATGTTTGACTGGACGATCCCAGCGGGATTCGCCACCGGACGGCATGTTCACCGCGTCCAGGAAGAGACGTTCTACCTGCTCGAGGGCGAGTGTGCGTGGCATGTCGGCGACAAGACGATCCGTGCAACGCCCGGAACCTATCTGTTCATTCCACCGGGAGTACCGCACGACATCACGAATGTCAGTGAGGGGCCCGCGCGCGTGCTGATGACCGTCTCTCCGCCTGGCCACGAGCACTACTTCGAAGAACTTGCCAAACTCGCGGCGCAAGGTGCGCCGGACCCAAAAGCGCTCGCCGATTTGCGAAACCGCTACGACACTGACCAGCTCTCGACTTTGACAACGCGCGGGTAAGTCCCTGTCCAGGCCTTCGTCGCGTCACGCCTGCGGCGTTTATGTGCATATGGCCTAGTCCAACGCGGATCGGTAAAGCAGAACCGCTCCAAGAAAGCCTCAGCCGAACTTTCGCTGAGCATCCAGCGCCAGGCCAAGTCCGACCGAGCCGAACATGTCGCCTTCGATGACGGATGCCTGCGGCACCAGCGACAGGATCTCTCGTCTGGCGAGCGGAATCGCGGTCGATCCGCCGGTCAGGAACACCGCGGTGATATCGGATGGCCTGACCTCAGCGTCCCGGATGGTCTGCGCCACCGTTCCTGTGACCCGCTCGATATCCCTGGCGATCGTGGCTTCCAGCCCGCTGCGCGTAATCTCGGCGGCGAACTCCGCGCCCGGCAGCTTCACCGCGACCTCTGCGAACGAGCTGTCGGTGAGCTCGATCTTGGCTTTTTCGACAAGCGCCGCCAGCGCGTGTCCGTAGCGGTGCTCGACGATGTGGATGAAGCGGTCGACCAGGTCGGCGCGCTCAGCCTCGTAGCGGATCTGGCGCAGATGCGTCATCGCCTTGGCGGTGTAGACCAGATTGATGCGCTGCCATGTCGCGAGGTCGATGAAGTAGCTGGCCGGCAGATTGCGCTTGCCGTCCTTGGTCGGCGTCAAATAGCCAAGCTGCGGCATGACATGGGCGATGCTCAGCAGCCGGTCGAAATCCGTGCCGCCAATATGGATGCCCCGGCTGGCCAGGATGTCGTCCTTGCGGTCGAGCGACCGGGAGCGCTGCGGTGAAACGCGCACGACCGAGAAGTCCGAGGTGCCGCCGCCCATGTCGATGATCAGCGCCAGCTCTTCCCTCGCCACCTTCTGCTCGTAGTCGAGCGCAGCCGCAATCGGTTCGAACTGGAATGCGATGTGCTTGAAGCCCTGGGCGCGCGCGGCGTTCTCGAGTTCGCTTTGCGCCTTCGCGTCGGCCTCAGCGTCGTCATCGACGAATTGCACCGGCCGGCCAAGCACCACGGTCTCGACGGCATCGCCGGCATCTGCTTCGAGCTTCTTCTTGAGATGGCCGAGGAACAGGCCGACGATTTCCATGAACCCGATCGAGCGCGCCTTGATACGGGTCTTCTCGTGCGCAAGCGAACTGCCGAGCACACTCTTCAGCGATCGCATCAGCCGGCCTTCGATGCTGTCGGTGTAGTTGGCGATGGCGTGGCGGCCAAAACAGGTGCGGTTGTCCTCGAAGTTGAAGAACACGGCACTGGGCAGCGTGACCTGGTCGTCCTCAAGCGTGACGAGGCGCGGCTGTCCGTTCCTGACCACGCCCACGGTGGAATTGGAAGTGCCGAAGTCGATGCCGCCGAAGGCTGGTCGCATGACAAGTTCCTGTATTGGTCGTCGGCGAGCCGATAGGCCGCGAGAAATCGCGCGCTGCCCGGGGATGGGCTGCTCTGCCGAACCGAATTGTTTGTGTCTGCCAGTTGGCTGGGGAGCGCGGTCTACCGCATGCTCCCGCAAAGGGAAACCACTTTTCGGGAAAAGTTCTAAAGCGTGTCGTGTTTGAACGGATTCAGGCGACGCGCTTTAGGTTCTCGATTCGATGCATGTCGTTCTCCCAAAACCGGGGCCCACTTTTGGGCGATATGCATTAGTCTCGCCGGAAGATCAGCCTTCCGAGCCAGCCGGTCAGCATGGCTAGCGATATCGCGAAGACGCCGTAAAGGAAGGAATAATTGTGCGCGACACGGAAGATCGACTGTTCAAAGCCGGATTTGCGGATTTCGAGCTGGGCCGAGCTTTCCTTGATGAACAGCCCGCTCTTGAACAGGAAGGCGCGCGCCTTGTGGGTGCCGACCGGAACGTTCGGCGCCAGCCTGACGGTGGCGCGGAACAGGTTCTGCGACAGGAATTGCACGCCGCCGACATTCTCGCTGTAGAGGCCGGTCGCCGACTTGCGCTCCCGCAGCGCCGCGGTGAATTCCTCGATCGTCGCCGGGCTGTCGCCGGGATCGGCGGGTTGCATGTAAAGGTTGGAGGCGCCGAGCGACAGCTGCTTATAGCTGTTCGGCTCGGTGATGTCCTGCAGCGGCCGCGTCGTCGCCACCGAATAGGACACCGGCACGTTCTCGAAGGTCTCGGAGTCCAGATTGATCCAGACGCCGAGAACCCGGTCCTTGCGGCGCACGACCACCGGTTTGGGCGGCCCTTCGAGCACGACGATGACATCGTAGCGGCCCTGGCGCGCCACGAGTGGATCGGGATTTTCCAGCGAACCGAAGATGGTCAGGTCGGCGCCGGAAAAGCCGGCGGTGATCGAGACATTGTCGGTGGAGAGCCCGATCTGGATGCCTTCCGTCATCGGGACCTGTGCCTTCGCCGGCACGGCGGCCGCAAGCAGCGACAGGAAAATGGCTGTTGCGAACGCGTTCGGAGCCCTCATCAGTTGAGGCCCGCGGCAGACAGCGAATAGAGGTTGGGCGGGGTGACGAAGAGACCGATGGCCAGTCGTATCGCTACCGCCAGCACCAGCACCGCCAGCAAGGCCCTGAGCTGTTCGCCGCGCAGCCTCTGGCCGGCCTTGGCGCCATATTGCGCACCGGCCACGCCGCCCGCCATCAGCAGGAAGGCCAGCACGACGTCGACCGTCTGGTTGGTGGTGGCGTGGACCAGCGTCGTATAGGCGGAGGTAAAGATGATCTGGAACAGCGATGTGCCGATAACGACATTGGTCGGCACTTTCAGGAGATAGATCAGCGCCGGCACCATGATGAAACCGCCGCCGACGCCCATGATCGACGACAGGAAGCCGATGCCCGCGCCAAGGCCAAGCACCGGGATGACGCTGACGAACAGCTTTGAGGCCCTGAAGCGCATCTTCAACGGCAAGCGATGGATCCAGTTGTGCTGCCCGGATTTCTTCAGCACTGGTGCCGCGCCGCTGCGCGTGGCACGCAAGGCATTGACGCTTTCGACCAGCATCAGCCCGCCGACGGTGCCAAGCAGCACGACGTAGAGCAGCGAGATGAACAGGTCGAGCTGGCCGAGGCGGCGCAGGAAGGCGAAGACGTAGATGCCGGCAGTGGAGCCGATGATGCCGCCGGCCAGCAAAACCCCACCGAGCTTGAAGTCGAGCGTCCCCCGCTTCATGTGCGAAAGGACGCCGGAGACGGAGGAGGCGATGACCTGGTTGGCGCCGGTGGCGACCGCGATCGCCGGCGGTATGTTGTAGAAGATCAAGAGCGGAGTGATCAGGAAGCCCCCGCCGACCCCGAACATGCCCGAGAGGAAGCCCACCGCCGCACCCATGGCCAGCAGGACGAAGACGTTGACGGAAATTTCCGCGATCGGGAGATAGATGCCCACCCGTCAGTCTCGATCAGTTCTGCCTGTCGGTGAATGCAACCGTTGCGGGCATCTTGGACCGACAAGCCAATTCGTTCTTGCGCCGGAGGTGCTGCGAAGTCAAACCGCGCTACGCCGCCGAAACAAAAAACATCTCAATCAGTTAACAGGCAAATGTGTGGCAAGGGCGTCGTGGAAGCGACGCCTCTGCCGTTATTTGCGCGCCAGCAGCGCCTTGACCAGTTTTTCATCGACCGCGCCGGTCGCCGGCATCTTGTTATCTGTCTGGAAAGCCATGATCGCGATCTTGGTCTTCTGGCCCATCTTGCCGTCGGCGCCGCCGGCGTCATAGCCATTCTTGTTGAGAATGCGCTGGATATTCTGGACGGCCTTCATCATGTCGATGCTGGCGGTCGTCTGCGGTGCGCCGTTCTGCCAGGATTCGGGAACGTCGGCCGAATTGGCTGCCGCGTCCAGCGGCTTGGCCTTCCACAGTTCGACCGCGGCGCGGGCACGTTCGAGCTGCTCGGGCCGCAGCGCATTGGCGATCTCGTCACGCTTGGCCGCCGCATCCTTGTCGCCGGTCTTGGCGACGAGCGCGAACCATTTGTAGGACTCTTCGAGGTTCTGCTTCATGCCGACGCCCTTGGCGGCGAGGATGCCGAGGTTGAACTGGCTGTCCTTGACGCCGACGTCGGCCGCCGCCTGGAACCAGTGCGCGGCCGATTCATTGTCGGTCACGCCGTCCGCGGCCATGGCGAACAACACGGCCAGATTGTGCATGCCGCTGGCGTTGCCCTGCTCCGCGGAAAGCTGGTACCAGGTCTTCGCCTTCTTGATGTCGCGCGCGACGCCGATGCCCTTTTCGTAGAAATTGCCGATGCGATATTCGGCCGGCGCAAAGCCGAGCTCCGCTGATTTCTCGTACCATTTGGCCGCTGCCACCATATCTTCCTTGACACCGCGCGCCTCGGCATAACGCGAGCCGATCTCGAACAGCGCCTTGGCATCGCCACTGGCGGCGGCGTCGCGCAAAGCGTCCGGGCCGGCGTCAGCTGGAATGTCGATCTTGGCCGTGGTCGCCGCCGGTGAAGCGTCCGTCGGCGGAACCGCGCCCGTAGTGTCCTTGGCTGTGGCCGGCTGGGCCGCCATCGGCTGGGTGCCGGTGTCGGCATCGGTTGCATCCGTGGCGGTTGAAACAGTCGGGGCCGGGGCGGTTGTGGCCGGCGCAGCCGAAGCTGTCGTTTCGAACATCGCCGCGCTGGCATCGACGGGCGCAGGAAGCGGCTCGGCTGCTGGCGCGGCCGTCGACGGATCGGCGCCTGGCGGCGTGGTCATCGTGCTTTGCGCCGCCACGTCGTCCTTGGTTGCCGGTTCGGACGGCTCGGCTGGTCTCACGCCACGATCCGGCGCGCTTTCCACTGCCGTGGGGTGAATATCGGTCTTTGGCTGGCCAGCTGCATCGAATGAGGCGGTTTTCACCGACTGCGAGGCGACGATCGGCGCGACATCGTTGCTTGCCACCTGGGCGGGATCGGCGAAAAAGGCCTTGCCCAGTTGCAAGGCGCCCAGCGCCAGCAAAATCGCGGTTGTCCCCATCAGGATCGGCTTGCGCCGAGCCTTGAGCAGGTCGCCGATCCGCAGCGCCTTCACCGGTCCGGTCATCGTCGACTGGCGTTTCAGCGCATCGGCCTCGGCAGCCGCAGCTTGCGCCGCGCGCCGGGCCGCGGCGATGAAGTCCGATTTCGCGGCATCGGTGTCGCTGGGCTTGGCCGGCTGGCCGCGCTCGTCGCGCACGCGCTTCATGATGGCGTTGAGGTCAGGTGCGCCCGAGCCCGGCTCCAGCGGCCGATTGGCCATTCTCGGATCGAGCGGCTCGTCGAGATCGACGCTCGGTATTGGGGTGCTCGGCGCCGAGCCGGCCAGTGGCGGAATATCCGCTTCCTTCTTGCCCTTGAATGCGCGGGCCAGCCCGCCGAAGATCGATCTGAGGCCCGCTTGTTCGTTCTTTTCGGAACCCGTGTCGGAGCCCAGCGCAGCCATGGCGGCGGCAGCGGCGGCCTCGGCTGGCGTGCGGGTGCCGACACCGTGGCCGCCATGCGTGCCCAGGCCGCCATGCGTGCCCAGGCCGCTGAGAGCTTCCGGCTCATTGCGCAGGCTGGAGGCGGCGCCATCGAGATCCGCCATGTCCCCAGTCAATGGCAAGGGCTGATCGATATCCATCGACGGCGGCTCGACGGCCATCTTGGGTCGCCGTGCGCCGCGCCAGTTGCTCGGTTCGGCCGAAGCAGCGTCCAGCAATTCGCTCATCGCCTCGACCGGCTCGCTAGGTTCCAGCGAACCAAGCCGGTCGACGATCTTGAGCAACGTGTCGTGGATGGCCTCGAACGTTCGCGAATTGCGCTCGTCGGAGCGCCGCGTCAGCGTTTCAAGCGTCTTCAAATCCTGGGCAAGGCCGGAAACGGCCGTCGTGTTGGCACTCGAACCGGCCAACGATCGCACCGCGTTCTCGGCCGCTTCGCGCGCCGCGCCGAGGATGGAATCACGCGTTCCGGCCAGGGACTTCTCGATTTCGTCGAGACGTGGGCTGATGTCTTCGAATTCCGGCAGCGGCGTGCTGGGCTTGGAAAGATGGGCGGACAGGCCTGCGACCTGCGCCTCCAGGCTGCGGATCAGCGCCGGATCAATGCCGGCGACGTGCGCGGCCGACGCATCCAGCCGGCTTGAAATGTCTTCGAGCCGGCTTTCCAGGCCGCGGATCGCCGCTTCGCCCGCGGGATCGGGAACGCGCGTTTCCATGCGCTTGGCCAGTGCGGTGAAGCGGGCATCGATGGCGTCCATGATGCCGGCGCTGTCGATTTGCGGCATCCGCTGGTCAAGCCTGTCGGCAACCTCGTCAAGCCGGCGTTCGAGATCGCGAAACAGCATGTTGCCCTGTTCGATGGCGTCGCCCTGGCGGCGTTCCATCATGACCGACAGCACGTCGAAGCGTTGATCCAGGCCGTGGAAGATGTAGTCGGCGTCAGGCATGGTAGGCGCCTGGTCGATCTTGTCGGCGATGAGTGCGATCTGCTTGGCCAGGCGCTCCATAGCCTGCTCGGGCAGATTGGCTCGGCCGGCGAGTTCGTCGACCCGGCTCGACAGAGTGCTTAGCCGGTCCATGACCGCGTTGCCGGGACGATCCTGCGCCACTTCCTCTATCTGCTGGGCAAGCGAGTCGATCCGCTTCTCGATGCGCTCGAAAGCCTCGTGGTCGAATGAATTGGCTTGTGCCGCTACCGTCGAGGCAACGATGGCGCGGGAAATCTCGTCCAGCCGCTCGTCGATCAGGCCAAGCGTGTCGCTGCCGCGGTTGTCCTGCTGGCTGGCGAAATGGTCGACGGCGCCGGCAAGTGCGCGCACCTTCTCCTCCAGCGAACGCAGCGACAGCGATTCTGGCAAGTTGTTGACGGCGTTGCTGATCTGCTCCAGCCGGTCGGTCAGGACAGACAGGCCGGGGTCGTCCGAACGCTTGCGTTGGTCGGCGTCGACACGGTCTTCAAAAGCCGTCCAGCGGCGATCGAAATCGTCCCAGCGGCGGTCGACCCTCTGCACGCTCTCTTCGCGCGCCAGCGTGTCGAGCGCGGCTTTGACCTGCTCGAGTTCGAGCCGCAGCATGTTGACGCTTCTGTCGTCGCTCTTCTCGGCCAGCGTCTGGATGGCACCGGAAAGCCGCTCGAATTCAAGTCCGAGTTCGGCACTGCCCTTGGCCTGGGTACCGGGCTTGGCACCTGACTGGAAAGCCCGCTCGATGTCCTTGCGCAGTGCTTCGAATTCACGCTGCAGCCCTGATGTCATCTGGTGGCGCAATTCCTCGCGCATGCCGCGCAGTTCGCCGGCGATCTTGCCGACCATGGCAACGCCGTCTTCCTGGCCGCGCACGCGATCGATGTCGCGGGCAATGGCCTGGTAGTTCTGCCCGAAAGCGGCGGCTCCCTGCATCTGGGTCTTCGGGCGCGGCGCGGCCTGCGGATCCTCATACCAGCGCTGCTGGCTGGCAGGTCGGGCGGCGGGATAACGCGCGTCGGCGCCATATTGACGGGGATCTGGACGTGCCATCGGGTCCTCGCGCGTGCGCTCCAGCCGCTGCTCCAGCGTCTCCAGCGACTGGTTCAACTGCTCGAGCGTGGTCTGCGGCCTGCGCTGCCTGCCGGCGTTGAGTGTATCGAGATAGGACCGCTTGCTGTTCATAGGTGCGTCCGTCTTTCAGAATGGCTGGCTCGTGGCCAGTTCCCCCAAGTCTCTGTCGGAACGAAGGCGACCGGCGACAATGCCGCGGTGGAAGACGAGCTTCCCAGGTTACCACCCGCGCTCCGAAAAACCGTGAAAAATTCGATACAGGATAAACACGGGTAGCCGACGCGCCCACATTTCGCCCAACGTGGTAAACAACGCGTTAACCAAACTTAAGAAGTTGCAAGGATGTTGGATGTCGGCCTGACAGTGCGGCATAAAGTTCGGACCGCAGAACGCCCTTGCGTCACAAGGCGGCAATCGGTATAGAATTGACGTAAACGTAAAAGGCGCGTCGAGCGTGCCGTTTTGCGATTTGTTTGTTGAAACCACGACTGGAAGCAGGCCCCCGCTTTCCAGTCAGGCGACGCACGGTCCAGGAGACCGCGACGCCACCAGACGGGGAAAGCCAGTGACCATGAAGCTTATCTCGGCCGGCGAGACCGCGGCCAATACCAATATGTCTGTCGAAGCCGGCGAGGACCTTGTCCGCATCGGCGAGATGGCGAAAAAATACGGAGTGACGCTGCGCACGCTGCGTTTCTACGAAGACAAGGGCCTGCTCAACCCGCAGCGTGACGGTTCGACCCGTCTCTACACGCGCCGCGACAAGGCCCGGCTGAAGCTGATCCTGCTTGGCCGCAAGGTCGGGTTCTCGCTGCGCGACGTCAAGCAGATGATGGATCTTTACGATCCGACTGGTTCAAACACCAAGCAGCTGCGGCTGGCGCTGGACAAGTCGGAAAAGCAGCTTGCCCGTCTGCAGAAGCAACGGGCGCTGATCGATGACGCCATTAGCGAGCTGAGCGCCTCGATGTCGGCGGTGCGCCAGATGCTGGCCGAGCGTTCGGCACCACAGGCGAGCATCGCTCGCTAAAGCAATTTCGGGAGAAGTGTGAAACGGTTCTCTCGGTAAGCGCATAGCGTTTCCCCTTGGGAATTGCGCGACGCCTAAAGTCATCCGCTGACGATCAAAGCCGCGTGGCAATGCCGCGCGGCTTTTCGTTTTCTCGCCTCCCGACCCATAGGGTTTCGGCTCGTGCGCTGCCGCGCCGCTACGCTCATTGCTGCGATGGGCGGGAAATCTTTTCGCACCGAAAAATTGACGTTTACGCAAACGTCAATTTTTGCTATCCAGCTTTCAACATCGGTCCGCATGCCGCCCCTGGCCGTCATCGGGGCGTTCGGACCGGGTTCGCAGGGTGGAGAAAACGCATGCCGACATACAGGGCTCCGGTCCAGGATACGCTGTTCGTGCTCAACGAGGTGCTGGGCTACCAGCGCTATTCGAACCTTCCCGGATTTTCCGACGCCACCCCCGATGTGCTCGAGGCGATCCTCGCCGAAGGCGCCAAGCTCGCCGAAAACGTCATGCACCCGTTGAACCGTGTCGGTGACATGGAAGGCTGCGTTCGTCATGATGATGGCTCGGTGACGACGCCGAAGGGCTTCAAGGAGGCCTTCGACCAGTATCGCGAGGGTGGCTGGATGGGACTGGCCGCACCGGTCGAGTTCGGCGGCCAGGGTCTGCCCTACGCCGTACACACTGCAGTCTCCGAATACATGGTCTCGGCCAACATGTCGCTGATGATGTATCCCGGCCTGACACAAGGCGCGATCGCGGCAATCATCACCCACGGCACCGACGAGCAGAAGGCCAAGTGGCTGCCCAGGATGATCGAAGGCGTCTGGACCGGCACCATGAACCTGACCGAGCCGCACTGCGGCACCGATCTCGGCCTGCTGCGGACCAAGGCGGTGCCGAATGGCGATGGCACCTACAAGATTTCAGGTCAGAAGATCTTTATTTCGGCCGGCGAACACGACATGTCGGACAACATCGTCCATCTGGTGCTGGCCCGCATCGAGGGCGCGCCGGAAGGCGTCAAAGGCATCTCGCTGTTCATCGTGCCTAAACTCAAGCTCGATGCATCGGGCAATCCAGGCGACAGGAACACTGTCTCCTGCGGCTCGATCGAGGAGAAGATGGGCATCCACGGAAATTCGACCTGCGTCATGAACTATGACGAGGCGCAAGGCACGCTGCTCGGCGAGGCCAATGGCGGCCTGAAGGCGATGTTCACGATGATGAACGAGGCACGCCTTGGCGTTGGCCTGCAGGGACTGTCGCTGTCGGAGATCGCCTATCAGAACGCCGTTGCCTACGCCAAGGACCGCCTGCAGGGGCGCTCGCTGTCTGGGCCCAAAGCACCGGACAAAAAGGCCGACCCGATCATCGTCCATCCCGACATCCGCCGCAGCCTGATGACCATGAAGGCGTTCAACGAGGCCGGCCGCGCGCTGGCGCTGTGGACGGCGATCAAGTCGGATGTCGCCCACCGCGCCGGTGACGACAAGGATCGTCAGGCGGCCGACGACTACACCGGCCTGATGACGCCGGTGGTCAAGGGCGTGCTTACCGACAAGGGTTTCGACCATGCGGTCATGGCGCAGCAGGTGTTTGGCGGTCACGGCTACATCGAAGAGCATGGCATGAGCCAGTTCGTGCGCGATGCCCGCATCGCCATGATCTATGAAGGCGCCAACGGCATCCAGGCCCTCGACCTCGTCGGCCGCAAGCTCGGATTGAACGGCGGCCGCGCGGTGCAGGCCTTCTTCAAGGAGGTCGGCGAATTCTGCGAGGAAAACCGCGCCGACGATAAGATGGCGCCGTTCACCAAGGCACTGAAGAAGGGCCTCAACGACCTGCAGGCCGCCACCATGTGGCTGGTGCAGAACGGCATGGCCAAGCCCGACAATGCGGGCGCCGCCTCGACCGACTATATGCATCTCTTCGGCCTTGTGGCGCTGGGCTACATGTGGGCGCAGATGGCCAAGGCGGCACTTGGCAAGACGGACGCCAATGGCGCTCAGTCGTTCTACGACAACAAGGTCGTGACGGGGCGCTTCTTCATGGAGCGGATCATGCCGGAGACATCAGCGCATCTCGCCCGCATTTCGAGCGGCGCCGACACGTTGATGGCACTGCCGGCGGAAGCGTTCTAAAAGATGGTTCCCCTCCCTTGAGGGGAGGGTGGCCCGAAGGGCCTGGTGGGGCCTGCGTGAAGCGCGCCGACCTCAATTCTGAAGATGCGCTCTGGGAGGAGTATCGTACCAGCATGACCAACCCAGCCGAAATCCTTGGCCTTCCCAAGCCCGCCTGGGCAGCGGACGAGGTCGGCATGCTCTACGACATGGCGCACCGCTTCATGTCGGAAGAGATCGCGCCGCGCTACGACGAGTTCGAGAAAAATGAGATGGTGGATCGCGAAAGCTGGCTGAAGGCCGGTGCGGCCGGCCTGCTTTGCGCCTCGATGCCGGAGGAATATGGCGGCTCGGGCGGTACCTTCGCGCATGAGAGTGCCATCATCGAGGCTATCGGCCATGTCGGTGTCGATGGCTTCGGCATCGGCCTGCACAACTCGATCGTCGCCCCCTACATCCTCCATTACGGCTCCGAAGAGCAGAAGAAGAAATGGCTGCCGAAGCTGGCGACCGGCGAGTTGATCGGCGCCATCGCCATGACCGAGCCCGGCGCCGGCTCCGACCTGCAGGGCATCAAGACGCGAGCGCAGAAGGATGGCAACCAATACAAGATCAACGGTTCAAAGACCTTCATCACCAACGGCCAGCTTGCAAACTTCATCATAGTCGTCACCAAGACCGATCCGGAGAAGGGCGCCAAGGGCACCTCGCTGATCGTCGTCGAGACCGACGAAGTCGAGGGTTTCCAGCGTGGCCGCAACCTCGACAAGATCGGCCTGAAAGCCAACGACACCTCGGAGCTGTTCTTCAACGACATGCGCGTGCCGACTTCAAACCTGCTCGGCCACGAGGAAGGGCAGGGCTTCGTCCAACTGATGCAGCAATTGCCGCAGGAGCGGCTGCAGATCGGCACCGGCGCGATCGCCATGATCGAGCGGGCGCTGGCGCTGACCATCGACTACGTCAAGGAGCGCAAGGCGTTCGGCAAGGCGATCATCGATTTCCAGAACACCCAGTTCAAGCTGGCCGAGCTCAAGACCGAGGCCACCATCGGCCGCGTCTTCTACAATGATTGCGTCACCCGCCACATCGCTGGGGGCCTCGATCCGGTGACCGCGTCGATGGCCAAGTACTGGCTCAGCGACCTGCAGGGAAAAGTCGTCGACGAATGCCTTCAATTGCATGGCGGCTATGGCTACATGAATGAATATCCGATCGCCCGCATGTTCCGCGACGCCCGCGTCCAGCGCATCTACGGCGGCACCAACGAGATCATGAAATTGCTGATCGGACGCTCGCTCTAATGCATGTCGCCCAAAAGTGGTTCCGGTTTTGGGAGATCGACATGCATCAATCTAAAACCGTCGGATAAACCAAGGAGCAAGAGATGGCCGAAGCTTATGTCTATGACGCCGTGCGCACGCCGCGGGGCAAGGGCAAGAAGGACGGATCGCTGCACGAGGTGCCGGCGGTTCGGCTTGCCGCCAAGACGCTCGAGGCGCTGCGCGACCGCAATGGGCTGGACACCGGCACTGTCGACGACATCATCTTCGGCTGCGTCGATCCGGTCGGCGAGGCGGGCTCGGTCATTCCGCGCGCTGCCGCGTTCGAGGCCGGCTACGACACCAAGGCGCCGGGCATGCAGATCTCGCGCTTCTGTGCCTCGGGGCTAGATGCCATCAATTTCGGCGCCGCCAAGATCGCGCAGGGCGCCGACGAGATCGTCATCGCCGGCGGCGTCGAATCGATGTCGCGCGTCGGCATGGGCGCCTCCGGCGGCGCCTGGTTCATGGATCCCTCGGTCGGCCTGCCCGGCTGGTTCGTGCCGCAAGGCATCTCCGCCGACCTGATCGCCACCAAATACGGCTTCAGCAGAGACGACGTCGACGCCTATGCGGTCGAGAGCCAGAAGCGCGCCGCAAAATCCTGGGCCGACGGCCGCTTCAAGAAGTCCGTCATTCCGATCAAGGACCAAAACGGCCTGACCATCCTGGACCATGACGAGCATATGCGCCCGTCGACCGACATGCAGTCGCTGGCCTCGCTCAACCCGTCCTTCATCATGCCTGGCGAAATGGGCGGCTTCGATGCCGTCGCCGTGCAGAAGCATCCTGAGGTGGAAGAGGTCAACCATGTCCACCACGCCGGCAATTCGTCCGGCATCGTCGACGGTGCGGCGGCCGTGCTGCTCGGGTCGAAGAAGGCCGGCAAGGCGATGGGTATCAAGCCGCGCGCCCGCATCCGCACCTTCGCCAACATCGGCTCCGAACCGGTGCTGATGCTGACCGGTCCGGTCGACGTCACCGAAAAGCTGTTGAAGCGCGCCAAGATGAAGCTGTCCGACATCGACCTTTTCGAGCTCAACGAGGCCTTCGCCTCGGTGGTTTTGCGTTACATGCAGGCGTTCGACATTCCGCATGACAGGATCAACGTCAATGGCGGCGCCATTGCCATGGGCCATCCGCTCGGCGCCACCGGTGCGATGATCTTGGGCACTGTGCTGGACGAACTCGAGCGTCGTGATTTGAACACCGCCCTGGTGACACTGTGTATCGGTGCCGGCATGGGCACCGCAACGATCATCGAACGCGTCTGACGGGGAGAGAAACGATGAGCTATACAAATTTCACCCTCGACGTCGACGCCGACGGCATTGCGCTTGTCACCTGGGACATGCCGGGCCGATCGATGAATGTCTTCACCGAAGAAGCCATGCGGGAACTGAACGCCATCGTCGATCACGTGACGGGTGACGCCGCCATCAAGGGCGCGGTGATCACCTCCGGCAAGGATACCTTCTCCGGCGGCGCCGACATCACACTGCTGCAGAAGATGCTGACCACGTTCGCCGCTGAAAAGGATAAGGACGCCGAAAAGGCCACCAAGGCGCTGTTCGACAATGCCGGCATGATGACCGGCCTGTTCCGCAAGCTGGAAACTTGCGGCAAGCCATGGGTGTCGGCGATCAACGGCACCTGCATGGGCGGTGCCTTCGAGATGTCGCTGGCCTGCCACGGACGCGTTGCCGCCGACAGCGACAAGGTCAAGATGGCGCTTCCCGAGGTGAAAATCGGCATCTTCCCGGGCGCCGGCGGCACCCAGCGCGTGCCGCGCCTGACCGATCAGCAGCAGGCGCTGCAGATGCTGACCTCCGGCCAGACGCTGTCGCCGCAGAAGGCCAAGTCGATGGGTCTGATCCATGAGATCGCCGAGCCCGCCAAGCTGGTCGATACCGCCAAGGCGATGATCAGGAATGGCTTGAAGCCGGTGGCGCCGTGGGACGAGAAGGGCTTCAAACTGCCCGGTGGCCAGATCTATTCGCCCGCCGGCTTCAATCTGTGGCCGCCGGCCATCGCCATCCTGCGTCGCGAGACCTATGGCAACTATCCGGCGGCTGCCGCGATCCTCAAATGCGTCTATGAAGGCCTGCTGGTGCCGTTCGACACCGCCTTGCGTATCGAGCAGCGCTATTTCACCGAGATCATGCAGACCAGGGAAGCGGCGGCGATGATTCGCTCGCTGTTCGTCTCGCTGCAGGAACTGAACAAGGGCGCCCGCCGCCCGGCCGGCGTGCCGGAAACCAAGTTCAAGAAGATCGGCATTCTCGGCGCCGGTTTCATGGGCGCCGGCATCGCCTACGTCACCGCCAAGGCCGGCATCCCGGTTGTGCTGCTCGACCGTGACATGGAGTCGGCCGCCAAGGGCAAGGCACATTCCGACAGTCTGATCTCGGATCAACTGAAGAAGGGCCGCGCCAAGCCCGAGGAGAAGGACAAGTTGCTGTCGCTGATCACGCCGACAGCCGACTATGCAGACCTTGCTGGCTGCGACCTGGTGGTCGAGGCGGTCTTCGAGGATTCAGGTGTCAAGAAGAGCGCCACCGAACAGGCGGAGGCCGTGTTGAAGCCATCGGCGATCTTCGCGTCGAACACCTCCACCATCCCGATCTCGGCGCTGGCCAAGAATTCGGCGCGGCCAAAGAATTTCATCGGCATCCACTTCTTCTCCCCTGTCGACAAGATGATGCTGGTCGAGATCATTTTGGGCAAGAAGACAGGCGACAAGGCGCTGGCCACGGCGATCGATTTCGTCCGTGCCATCAAGAAGACGCCGATCGTCGTCAACGACACGCGCGGCTTCTATGTCAACCGCTGCGTGCTGCGCTACATGTCGGAAGCCTACAAGATGCTGATCGAAGGCGTTCCGGCGCCGATGATCGAGAATGCCGCGAAGGCCGCCGGCATGCCGGTCGGACCCCTGGCGCTGACCGACGAGACGGCCATCGACCTTGCCCAGAAGATCATGAAGCAGACCATCAGGGATCTCGGCGACAAGGCGGTCGATCCGAAGCAGATGGCGCTGATCAACACCATGGTCGACGATCACGGCCGCTTTGGCCGCAAGAACGGCAAAGGTTTTTACGATTATCCCGCCAAGCCGGCCAAGAAGAAGCTGTGGCCGGGACTCAAGGAGCTCTATCCGCAGCTTGCGCCCGAGAAGGTCGATTATGAGGAACTGCAGCAGCGGCTGCTGGTCACCATAGCGCTGGAAGCGGCCCGGGTTATGGAAGAGGGTATCGTCACCGACCCGCGCGAGGCCGATGTCGGCTCGATCCTGGCCTTCGGTTTCGCGCCCTACACCGGCGGCGCGCTGTCATATATCGACGGCATCGGCGCCAAGGCATTCGTCAAGATCACCAAGGGCTTGCAGAAGAAATACGGCGCCGAGTTCAAGGCGCCCAAGCTGCTGCTCGACATGGCCGAGAAGGGCGAAAGCTTCTACGAGCGCTTCGATCCCTATACGAAGGGCGAGACCAGAAAGGCGGCGTGAGGCAGCCTTGCACTGTGGACAAGAGGATGGCTCCGGGTTAGAAGCGAAAAAGGTATTTTTTCCTGTTTGAAGGAGAGCAAGAATGCTCTCGCATGACCGTGTCTGGGCCGCCATCGATGCTCTTGCCGAGCGCTATTCGCTTTCGGCCTCGGGTTTGGCCAAGCGCGCGGGGCTCGATTCCACTGCGTTCAACAAGTCGAAGCGTCTGTCGTCGGACGGCCGGCCGCGCTGGCCTTCGACCGAATCGCTGGCCAAGATCATCGAGGCGACGGGCGCTTCGCTCGATGAATTCACCGGCCTGATCGAAGGCCGAGCCGCGACCAGCCATGCCGCCGCCCTTGCCCGCACACGCTCCGTGCCGTTGCTCGGTTTTGCCCAGGCGGGCGCCGGCGGCTACTTCGACGATGCCGGTTTTCCGGCCGGGCAGGGCTGGGATCTGGTCGAACTGCCGGCGCAATCCACCGAGAACTCCTATGCGCTGCAGGTGCAGGGCGATTCCATGCTGCCGCTCTACCGCAATGGCGATGTCCTCATCGTCGAACCGGGCGCCATCACCCGCAAGGGCGATCGCGTCGTCGTCAAGACCACCGCCGGCGAGGTCATGGCCAAGGTGCTGGAGCGCCAGACCGTCAAGTCGATTGCGCTGGTCTCGCTCAATCCCGATCATCCCGACCGCGATATTCCCATGCGCGATGTCGAATGGGTGGCGCGGATCGTATGGGCAAGCCAGTAGGTCGGCTGGTGCGTCTCCTTCATGTTGCCCTTTCGGTTCTGATGGTCCCGGTGATGGTGACCATGGTCGTTACGGGCGGCCGCACGCTGAAAGGAAGCGACAGCGTTGTCGTGCTGGACCAGCTTGATGCGGGCGCCGACACGATTTCGCAGCAAGGCGCCGAGACGGTGCCCGACGAGCCGGCCACTTCGGCCATTTCAGATCCACAGCCGCCGAAGCTTGCGCCGCATTCGAGGGCGATCGATCCCGAGCTCGTTGCACCGCCTCAGCGTGCCGCCGAGGAACCGGAACGGGTCGAGCCGCGCGAGCCGCTGAGCAAGCTGGCCCTGGCCGTGCCGCCCAAACCGAAAATGCCCGACGACTGGAACGGCACAAAGCTGTTCCAGCCGGTCGCGCCGGCCGCCGGCCGGATCGAAGCGAAGGGTTACTCGATCGCGGTTTCCGGCATCGACATCGTCAGTCAGGACGAGGTTTGCAGTGATGACGGCAAATCCTGGCCATGCGGCGTCCGGGCGCGGACGGCGTTCCGTGCCTTCCTGCGCGGCCGTGCGGTGGTTTGCAGCGTACCGCCCGACGGTGGTCGCGACCTGATCGCCGCCGAATGCCGGATCGGCAAGCAGGATGTCGGTCGATGGCTGGTCGAAAACGGCTGGGCGCGCGCCGCCAACGGTGGACCCTATGTCGAGGCCGGCGACAAGGCACGCACGGCGAAGAAGGGCATTTTCGGATCGGCTCCCGATCTGTCCGGCATGCCGGCAATGCCGGCCGCGCCAAGCCCGGCGCCTCAGGCGCCGAGTTCGATCCTGGAAGAGGTGGACGGCGTTCTCAAGCCAGCTGACCAGCCAGCGCCCGCTCAATGAGCGCCCGCGTTTCGGCAATGCCATAGAGTGCTGCGAACGATCCGAAGCGCGGACCGCGCTCCTGGCCGATCAGCACCTGGTAGATCATCTGGAAAAAGGCACCAGAGACGCCGGGGCCGCCTTCCGGGCTTTGCTTGGAATGATCCTGATAGCGTTCGATCCTGCGTGCGACGTTGAGCGATGCGTTCTGGATCGCTTCGCCATTGGCGTCATCCGGCAGCGCGCCGAGCGCCGCGTCGAGAGCTTGCAATGCCTCGCGCTCGACTTCGTCGGCCGGACGGAAGGTTTTCGTCGGCTTCACGAAGTCGTCGAAATAGCGGATCGCGTGGCCGACCAACTGGTCGAGCTCGGGATGCGTCTCCGGCGTCACGCCTTGCGTGTGGCGTAAAATGAAGCCCCACAGCACATCCTTGTTCTGCGCGTTGGAGGCGCTGACCAGGTTGAGCAGCAGCGAGAACGGCACCGGCATGTCGATGGCGGGCGGGTTGCCGTCATGCATATGCCAGACAGGGTTGCCCAGCCGCTCCTTCCAGTCCTGCCGTGGATACGCGGCAAGGAAGGTGTAGTACTCGTCCATGGCGCGCGGGATGACATCGAAATACAGTTTCTTGGCCTGCCGCGGCCGCTGGTACATGTAGAGCCCGAGGCTTTCGGTCGGCGCATAGGTCAGCCAATCGTCGATGGTCAGCCCGTTGCCCTTCGACTTCGAGATCTTCTGGCCGTTCTCGTCGAGGAACAGTTCGTAGACGAAGTGCTCCGGAGCCCGTCCGCCCAGTATGTTGCAGATGCGGTCGTACACCACCGCATTGGTCTGGTGGTCCTTGCCGAACATCTCGAAATCGACGCCAAGCGCTGCCCAGCGCATGCCGAAATCCGGCTTCCACTGCAGCTTCACGCGGCCGCCGGTGATCGAAAGCGTGGTCTCGGTGCCTTCGTCGTCAAAGGTTATGGTGCCGGCCTTGGCGTCGACATGCTTCATCTGCACGTAAAGCACGCGGCCGCTCTTCGGTGAAATCGGCAGGAACGGGCTGTAGGTCGCCTGGCGCTCAGGGCCGAGCGTCGGCAGCATCACCGCCATGATCTGGTCATAGCGTTCGGCGGCGCGCAGCAGCATCGCGTCGAAACGCCCGGACTTGTAATATTGCGTCGCGCTGGCGAACTCGTAGTCGAAGCCGAACGTGTCGAGGAAGCGGCAAAGCATCGCGTTGTTGTTGTCGGCGAAGCTCGCATAGTCGCCGCCGAACGGATTGGGAACCGACGACAGCGGCTTGTGCAGATGCGGCTCGAGTGCGGCGCGGTCCGGCACGCTGTCGGGTATCTTGCGCATGCCGTCCATATCGTCGGAAAAGCACAGCAACTTGGTCGCAACCTTGTCCTGCGTCAGGACGCGGAAGGCATGGCGCACCATCGACGTGCGCGCCACCTCGCCGAATGTGCCGATATGCGGCAGGCCGGACGGTCCGTAGCCTGTCTCAAACAGGATCGTTTGGGGAAAGTCGGCGCCTTTGTAGCGTTCGATTATCTTTTTGGCTTCCTCGAACGGCCACGCCTTGCTCTCGGTCGCGGCGGCCAGCACCTCGGGATTGAGATCGATGATGTTTGATCCCGCCATGTCACTTTATCCAAATTGTCCACCGGCCCAAGTCATTTAAGGCGGGGGCCGGAGCAGGGGTTGTTCAATCCGGTCTCTAGGCGTGCATTGCCGGAGCGTCAACGCGTGCGGCGCTTTTTCCTTGCGATGCAGATTGTGCATTCCTACGTTCGAGTCCCGGTTGAAGGAGAAAAAATTGCCGACGCCGCATGAAGCCCTGATCTACCTGATGGTCATCACCTCGGCCTCCGATCGTGACATGACCGATGTCGAACTGGCCAGGATCGGCGACGTTGTCCGCTCCTGGCCGGTATTCGAGGATTTCAATCACGACCGGCTGGTCAGTGTCGCCCAGGCCTGCCAGAAGCGCCTGCACGAAAAGGATGGGCTGGAAGGCGTTCTGGCAGAAGTCGCCGAGGCCCTGCCCGAGCGCTTGCGCGACACTGCCTATGCTGCCGCCTTCGAGGTTGCCGCCGTCGATCTTGAAATGCGCATGGAAGAGGTGCGGGTGCTGCAGCTGATCCGGCGTGAGCTCGATCTCGACACACTGACGGTGGCTGCCATCGGCCGCGCGGCCAAGGCGCGGCTGCGCACGCTGACCTGAATATCAGCTGCGCCCTAGCAAAATCTGACGGGGACCGGATTAGAAAAAACTGACCGGGAAATAGCGCAAATAAAATTCCGCGAACGTGCCTTTCATCGAAATCTCCTGCAGCGCGTAGTCGAGCGCGGCGGCCAGCGCTGGATCGTCCGCCCGGGTGGCGATGGCCATGCCCGAGCCCAGATATTCGGGCGCCAGGTAGGGGCCGCCGGCAAAGCGGCAGCAGCCCGCCGCATCCGAGCCGCCCAGCCAGAAAGCCAGGCGCATGCCGTCGCCGAAGGCTGCGTCGAGTTTGCCGGTCTTGAGGTCGGCATAGAGGTCTTCCGGCCTGTCGAAGGGGACGATCTGAACGGTGTTGAAATAGTCGCGCAGCATGCGCTCATGCGCTGAGCCGGCGACCACGCCGACACGCTTGTCGCGCAATTTGGCAAAGATAGGTTCGGCCAGCGCCTTGCTCTTCGGCATGATGAATCGCGCCGGAAACTGTAGATAGGAGCGCGAGAAGGCATAGGTCGCGCGCGATTCCGGCGTTGCGGCGATGCCGGCGATGATCGCCTCGCCTTCACCCTTCTGCAGTGCGCCTTCCAGCTCGGCCCAGGGCAAGGCCTGGATCTGGCATTTCTCGACAATGCCAAGCTCGGCGCAGATGGCGCGTGCCAGATCGATATGGAACCCGGACAGCTTTCCCGAGCCATCGAGGAAATTGAAGGGCGGGAAATCCGTGGTCGTCAGGAATCTCAGCCGGGGCAGCGCCGAAAGGTCTGGCTTGGGCAGTCGCTCCTTGGCATCCCATAGAACCGGAACTTGAGGCGCCGCGGCGCGCGCGCCAACGGCGAACGACAGCAATCCGATCATCATCGCAAGGGCGAAGGACCTCCACTGGAACGCCAAGATAAAACTCCGCCACGGTCGTGCTCGCACCGGTTTTCGTATGAAAATGGGACAGGCACAATGGTTTTTGATTTTGAACACGCCGATTTCAGGATATGAATTAGCCGGTTTGCAAATCAGCTTTGGCCGCCTTGGTGGGAAGATCAGGGTCGAAGCCACAGAATAAGCATGCGGTTGCAATCCGTGGTCGGTGGCAAAGTGTAAATCAGGCACGCATCATCGGCTGCAATGCATGAGGCAACATGGGGTTGATGTTGCGATGAGTCAGTTCGATCGCACGCTGGAATTCATAGACCAACTGCAGCACGCCGCAACGGCGGCAGCAGTCTGCGAAACGCTGCTGGGTATAGCGTCGGATTTCGGTCTCACCGCACTGATGGCGGGAACCGTCCCGCAGCCGGGCACGCCGGCCGGCCAGCAAAAGCAGCATGTGCTTCTCTGCGATTGGCCTGGCGAGTGGCTGGAGCGCTACGTCGCGCGCAACTATGTCGATCACGACCCGGTCGTCAGCCATATGAAACAGTTGCAGGCGCCCTTCCAGTGGCGCGACGCCTCGCAGAGCATTCAGATAAACAAGAGCAGCGGCGAGGTGATGGGCGATGCCGGTGCCTTCAAACTGCGCGATGGACTGGCCTTCCCGCTGATCACGCTCGACGGCCAGATCGTCATGGTGTCGCTGGGCGGCGAGGCCGTGGAATTGTCCGCTGCCGAGTTTGGCCAGGTGTCGCTGGTATCGACCTACGCGGTTGGCCGCGCCATGCAACTCCACACCATGGCGAGCAAGACCGTCGATCATATCGTGCTGACGCCGCGCGAGCGCGAATGCCTGCAATGGGCCGCCGTCGGCAAGTCCGAATGGGAGATTTCGCAAATCCTCGGCATCTCCGAACACACCTCGGAGAAACACCTTCTTAACGCCAAAAGCAAACTCGGTGCCGTCAACCGGGTCCAGGCCGTCGCGGAAGCGATAAGGCGCGGCTATATTAGCTAGGTCGGCCGTGCCGGCCTGGAAATTCTTGCCTACGCGATCACGCAATTTTCTCATCGAAGCACGGCCGTATCTTCCTCTGAACACAGGAGACGGCGGAAATGCTTTTTTCCCTTACAACCCAGGAATTGATGGAACGTCCCGAACTTTGGGAGGCCGTTCATCGGCTGCGCTACAAGATATTCGTCGAAGAGATGGGGTGGGATGATCTCAGGCGCCCCGACGGACTCGAACGCGACCAGTTCGATCATGACGAGGCCGTCCATCAGATCGTCGTCAGAGGTAACGAAGTCGCAGGCTATCAAAGGATGTTGCCAACCACGCGGCCACATCTGTTGACCGAGGTTTTGACCGACCTTTCCGAGGGAACGCCGCCATCGGGCCCAAACATCTGGGAATTGACCCGCTATGCGGTGGCTCCCGGTTTCCGCGATGGCCGCCGCGGCGTTTCAACCGTCGGCACCGAATTGATCGCCGGCTTCGTCGAGTGGGGGCTGAAGCGCGGCGTCGACAAGGTGATCATCGAGTTCGAGCCGATGTGGGTGCTGCGCGCATTGCAACTGCATTTCCTGGCAACCCCGCTGGGCTATCAGCGCACTTATGGCAACCAGCAGGTCGTAGCCACCTTGCTGACCTTCAACGCGCACACGCTCGATGTGGTGCGTTCGCGCCGCAATCATTTTGCTCCGGTGTTGACCAGGGGGTACCCCGACATGGTTGGGCAAAGGCGTGCGTCATGAGATCGGAGACAGTCATGAGCACACATCCGCAACCTGAACTTCGCAACCACACGCTGGTGGTCACCGTGTCGTCGAGTGACAGCCGGCCGGTGCTGGACAGGAGAGCCTATGAGAGCCTGGCAAAGACTTTCCATGAAGCCGCCGACAATGAGGAGGTGCGCGTCGTCGTACTGCGTGGCTTGGCAGGCTGCTTCTGTCTCGGCGGCGACTTCTCCGAATTCCTCGACGCCAGCAAACACCGGAAACTGATCGCCGCCGTCACCGATCTGTTCCGCACGCTGGCGACATTTCCAAAGCCCCTCCTTGCCTGCGTCGACGGCGATGCCGTCGGGGTCGGCTGCACCATCCTGTTTCATTGCGACATGGTGATCGCGTCTGATGAAAGCACGTTCCGGGTGCCATTCGTCGATTTTGGCCTGGTGCCGGATGCGGCGACCAGCATTCTGGCGCCGCAGAAGCTTGGCTACGCCGGTGCTTTCCGCTTCTTTTGCCTCGGCGACACGCTTCGCGCTGCAGATGCCAGGGCGCTCGGCCTCGTCGCGGAGATCGTGCCGGGCGGCAGCGTCGAGGAAGCGGCGCTCGGCCGGGCAAGGCAGCTTGTCAAGAAGCCGGTCGCCGCCCTGCTGCAGACGCGCGGCCTGCTGAAGGGGAACACGCAGCTACTATGCGACCGTATCGACCAGGAGATTTCGCTTTTCCAGCAGGCGCTGCAGGACGGCACCACGCTGCGGCGATTGCAGCGCATCGCCCGGCTTGCGGCTTAATGCATGTCGCTCAAAAGTGCCCCAGGTTTTGAGACAACGACGTGCAGGGAAACAAAGATCTAAAGCGCGGCGCATGAATCCGCTTCGACGCGATGCGCTTTAAGAGAAACGAGGGAAAAGCATCGCCGCGCGGCCTTGGCTGCGCGGCGCAAGGGCATCAGTCCTGTTTGCCCAGGAACGACGGCCCTTCGCCGATGAGCTTCTTGTCCTCCTTGCCGATCACGTCGAGATCGCGTCCGTCATAGGGCAGCGACATCAGGATGCGCCGCATGACCGCCAGCCGCGCGCGCCGCTTGTCATTGGCCCGCACGATGATCCACGGCGCGAACTCCTTGTGGGTACGCTCGAACATGGTATCGCGCACCTCGGTGTAATCGTCCCACTTGGTAATGCCGGCAACGTCGATCGGCGAAAACTTCCAGCTCTTCAGCGGGCTGTAGCGGCGATCGTGGAAGCGCTCCAGCTGCGTTTCCCGGCCGATGTTGAGCCAGAATTTGAAGAAGTGGATGCCCTCGTTGGAGATCATTCGTTCGAAATGCGGCGTCTCGTCAAGAAACTGCTCGTGCTGCTGCGGCGTGCAGAAACCCATCACCGGCTCGACGCCGGCGCGGTTGTACCAGGATCGGTCGAAGGTGACGAATTCGCCAGATGTCGGGAAATGGTCGACATAGCGCTGAAAGTACCATTGCCCCATCTCGGTCGGGGTAGGTTTGGTCAGCGCCACGTTGCGTGCCGTGCGCGGGTTGAGGTACTGGCGCACCACGAAGATCGTGCCGCCTTTGCCTGCGGCGTCGCGGCCCTCGAACAGCGCCATCACCCGTTTGCCGGTCGATTGCAGCCACGCCTGGGCCTTGACCAGTTCGATCTGCAACTTCTCGAGCGTCTCGTCATACTCCTCGCTGTTCATCTTCTTGTCGTAGGGATAGCCGCCGGCGGTCAGCTTGTTGTCTTCAACCCAGTCGGGAAGCGTGGGGTTTTCGATGTCGAACTCCCGTTCCTTGCCATCGACCCTGATCTTCAGCGGCCCCGAAGTCGGTGCAGCTGAAACTTCCTTGGCTTTTTTCATCGAGACGAACCCTTTCCAGCTTCCGGACTCATGCTATTGGGAGTGCTGCAGCGCCGCGCCCGCTTTGGACGGGCAAAGGACGCTGTAGCACTTTTGATTTGCGCATGATCCTTTCAGAAAATCGATCTCCGATTTTGGGTCATGCGCTGGACCGGTCCAGCGGAAGGTTCCGTCGCCCTACAACCGAGGGCGAAGGCATGGGGTGCGGGCGCGCGAGAAATGGCTGACCTGGACGCAGAGCAGAGAAGCATCGCGCAAACCCTAGCCACCCGGCTGTGGAACGGCCGTTGGCCGCTTGCGGCCGGTGTCGTTGCGGTTGTCGCTGTTTATGCCTTGGCCGCGATTTCAGCCTATGTCGTCCTCGCGGCACTGCTGATGCTGCTTGCTGCGGCAATGCTGCCGCCCGCCGGCACGCGCCAGTCCACCGAGAGCGGCTCCGCCATCGAGGCCACCGGCTTGCAGCGGCTCTCCGGTGAATATCTGGCGGCCGCCGTCGCCGATCCGCTGATCATCTTCGACCGGACCGCCACCATCGTCCATGCCAATGCCGCCGCCTTCGACGCCTTCGGCGGGATCGCGCCGGGCATGTCGCTGTCGTTGAAGTTCCGGGCGCCGGAAATGCAGGCTCTGCTGGACGGCGTGCTGTCGGGTGATGTCGCCTCCGATGTCGTCGATTACACGGAGAAGCTGCCGGTCGAACGGGCTTACCGGGTGAGCGCATCCTCGGTCGGTCACGCCACCGACCTGTATGTGCTGGTGTTCAAAGACCAGAGCGAAACGCGCAGGATAGACCGCATGCGCGCCGACTTCATCGCCAACGCCAGCCACGAACTGCGCACGCCGCTCGCCTCCATCGCCGGCTTCATCGAAACGCTGCGCGGACCGGCCCGCAACGACCCGGCGGCGCGCGATCAGTTCCTGCAGATCATGCAGAGCCAGACCGGTCGCATGGCGCGTCTGATCGACGATTTGTTGTCGCTGTCGCGGCTCGAAATGAAGCCCTATCTGAAGCCTGGAACCGAGGTCGATCTGCGCGAGACAGTCGACAGCGTCATCGATTCACTCGGACCGCTGGCCAAGGAAAACGGCGTTGCCATCGAGCGGGACTATGCCGATGGGCCGCTGGATGTACCCGGCGATCGCGACGAGATCTTCCAGGTTTTCGAGAACCTCCTGGAAAACGCCTGCAAATACGGGCAGTCGGGCGGGCGCGTGACGGTGTCGATCGCGCACAGCGATGCCGGCTCGGAGCCCGGCATCGACGTGACCATCAGGGATTTTGGCCCCGGCATTCCCGAGGAGCACATTCCGCGCATCACCGAACGCTTCTATCGCGTCGATGTCGAGACCAGCCGGACCCAGAAGGGCACCGGCCTCGGCCTATCGATCGTCAAGCATATCCTGACGCGCCACAACGCCAGGCTTTCGATCAAGTCCGAGGTCGGCAAGGGCGCCGCCTTCACGGTTCATTTGCCGACGCATTGATATCGCCCTAGTTTTCGAGGGGACGGTTTCTTTTTTCTGTCATCCGGCTAGCGTATCAGCGGGGATTCGAGGAAACGACTCAAAAAGCACCCCGTGGGAAGGCATATTGCCATGCAGTCCGTGCACATCGTCAGCGCCTATGACGACGAGCTGAAATATCTGTCGAAGCGCATCGCTGCGATGGGCGGCCATGCCGAGCGCATGGTCGAGCAAGCGATCGCCGCGTTGGTCAATGCCGATCCTAGCCTGGCCGAGAAGGTTATCCGCGACGATGCCGTGCTGGATGAAGGGCAACGCGAAATCGACGATAAGGCGATCATCATCATTGCCAGGCGTCAGCCGATGGCGACGGATTTGCGCGAGATCGTCGGGACCATTCGCATCTCCGCCGACCTCGAACGGGTTGGCGACCTCGCCAAGAACGTCGCCAAGCGGGTGGTCGCCGTCACCGACGGACGCCAGCCGACCAGCCTGTTCCGCGGCCTTGAGGCCCTGGCCAACCTTGCGCTGGCCCAGCTCAAGGAAGTGCTCGATGTCTACGCATCGCGGTCCGTGGAGAAAATTGGCTTCGTTCGCGACCGCGACGACCAGATCGACGCTATGTACACGTCGCTGTTTCGTGAGTTGCTCACCTACATGATGGAAGACCCGCGCAACATCACGCCCTGCACGCATCTGCTGTTCTGCGCCAAGAACATCGAGCGTATCGGTGATCACGCCACCAACATCGCCGAGACCATCTACTATACCGTCACAGGCGAGCAGTTGCCGGCTGAGCGGCCCAAGGGCGACAAGACCGACAAGATAGGCCTTTCCGAGACGCTGCCGGGGAAGTGAACGGCCGCCTCTCGAACCGGCGCACGAATTAAGCTAAGCTTTCCGGGCTTTGCCTCTATCCTCGTCCGCGGATTTGCTTCGGGAGGTCGTGATGGAAAACGTTCGGAACCTGATCCCGGAGGCTGCGTCGGCTTCCGGCATCATCGCTTGCGGCGTCTACACGGCCGGACGTCGCATTGCCGACATCCCCATCGAGGAAGCCGGCGAATGGGCAAAGAAATCCGGTCATGTCGTCTGGATTGGCCTGCTCGAGCCCGACCGCAACCTGCTGCTGCGCGTCCAGGCGCAATTTCACCTGCATGAGCTGGCGATCGAGGATGCCGAGCACCCGCACCAGCGGCCGAAGATCGAGCAATATGGCGATGCCTTGTTCATCGTCGCCCGCACCGCGCAGCTGATCGACGGTCGGGTCACCTTCGGCGAGACCCATTTGTTCGTCGGCAGCGGCTATATTGTCAGCGTCAGGCACGGCCCCTCGACGTCCTATGCCGCCGTTCGTCAGCACTGGGAAAGCTGCCCGCATTCGCTGGCCAAGGGGGAGGATTTCGTCCTCTACGCCATTCTCGATTTCATCGTCGACAATTACATGCCGGTGCTCGAGCAGATCGAGGACGAGGTCGAGGTGATCGAGGACAGGGTTTTGCTGAAGCCGATGACCGGTCCCGACATCGAGCGGCTCTATATGCTGCGCCGCGACCTTTTGCGCCTGCGCAACGCAGCGCTGCCGCTGGTCGAAGTCTGCCGTCGGTTGACCAGTGCCGAGCTGCCACAGATTCATACAGCCATGCACCCGCTGTTTCGCGACGTCACCGATCACATTCGCACCGTTCAAGAGAAGATCGACAGCCTGCGCGAGGTGCTGGCGTTCGCCTTCGAAGCCAGCCTGCTGGTCGGCCAGAGCCAGGAAACGGCGATCTCCAAGAAGCTCGCCTCCTGGGCAGCCATCCTGGCGGTGTCGACGGCATTCGCCGGCATCTACGGCATGAATTTCAGCGATATGCCGGAACTGAAGATGGAATACGGCTACCCGATGGTGCTGGCCACGATCGCGCTGATCTGCACGTTCCTCTACTGGCGATTTCGCAAGAATGGGTGGCTGTGAAAGAGGGCGAATAGAGAGCGAATTATAGCGAGTAGCGAATAGCGAGTAGCGAATAGCGAGTAGGGAGTAGCAAAAGACGGCTTGCTTCCTGTCACAGAAAACCAGCCGTTTCTATTCGCTATTCGCTATTCGCTATTCGCTATTCGCTATTCGCTCAGCGGCTCCGCCGCCGCTCCGATGCCGGCTGGAACGCCACGCGGGCGTGGTACTTGCAGTAGGGACCGGTTTCGGCGGCCTCGTTGCCGCAGAAATGGAAGTCCTCCGAAAGCGGATCGCCGTTCGGCCATTTGCAGGTCCGCTCGGTCAACTCGACGAGTTGTAGATGCCGCGAGATCGGCAACACGACATTCTCGACCGGGCGGATGTAGTGGCGTGCCACCGGTTCGGCGTCGAACTGCGTCTGCAGGGCCGTCGCGCCGATCGACGTCGTGACGTGACGCACAGCAGTTGCTGCGCGCGATACCGATTTCTGAACGGTCGCCCCTTGCGTCGCCTTCTTTTGGCGTGCCGGCGTGGCGGTCGAACGGCCGCGGCCCGACAGTTTCAGCCGGTGCACCTTGCCGATGACCGCGTTGCGGCTGACCCCTCCAAGCTGCGCGGCAATCTGGCTTGCGCTCAGACCCTCCGACCACAATTTCCTGAGAAGTTCTACCCGCTCGTCAGTCCAGTTCATGAGACCGCGCTCCTGCTAAGCGTGCGGCAATCGGAATCCACTCCCGACCCGGCAACATTTACCGGGGCAGACACCACATATATCTGGTGATTAGGTCCGCCGCACGAAATCTAGTTATTTCTCAACTACAATTACCTTATGCGCTGACTCGGTGACAAGAGTCCCAAGTGCAACACGAATCGGTTTTTTCGGTTTTCCCCAACTTGCCCGGTCGCTTATGAGCTGGCGTCTCGTCGGAGGGCTTGCCGCGCGCCACTACGCGACGTTTTCGTTGACTTCATGGCCGAAAAACACGATAAGCCGCACAAGCCGCCGCTTTGGCGGCTTTTTTGATTTTCCGGTACCGGAGACGCATATAATGAGCGGTTCGGCGCTTTACGAGACCTTTGCTCGAGCACCCCTGGCCTTCGACCATGGGGAAGGCACTTGGCTGGTTACCGACAAGGGCGAGCGATATCTCGATTTCGCGGGCGGCATCGCCGTCAATTCGCTGGGCCACAGCCACCCGCATCTGGTCGCCGCACTCACCGCACAAGCAGCCAAGCTGTGGCATGTCTCCAACCTCTACGAGATTCCGGGGCAGAGCCGGCTGGGCGAGCGGCTGGTCGACGCCACCTTCGCCGACAAGGTGTTCTTCACCAATTCCGGCGCCGAGGCGCTCGAATGCGCGATCAAGACGGCGCGACGCTACCATTTCGTCAAAGGACATCCCGAGCGCTTTCGCGTCATCACCTTCGAAGGCGCCTTCCACGGCCGCACCCTGGCGACCATCGCGGCGGGCGGTCAATACAAGTACCTCGAGGGTTTCGGGCCCAAGGTCGAAGGCTTCGACCAGGTCGGCTTCGATGACATCGACGCCGCCGAAAAGGCGATCACGCCAGAGACGGCGGCGATCCTGATCGAACCGGTGCAGGGCGAGGGCGGCATCAGGCAGGTGCCGACGCAATCGCTGAAGCGGCTGCGGCAATTGTGCGAGCAGCACGGCCTGCTCTTGATCTTCGACGAGGTCCAGTGCGGCATTGGCCGTACCGGCAAGCTGTTCGCGCATGAATGGGCCGGTGTCACCCCCGACATCATGGCGATCGCCAAGGGCATTGGCGGTGGCTTCCCGATGGGCGCCTGCCTTGCAACCGACGAAGCGGCCGTCGGCATGACCGCTGGCGTGCATGGCACCACGTTCGGCGGCAATCCACTGGCCATGGCGGTCGGCAACGCCGTGCTCGACGTGGTGCTGGAAGAGGGCTTCCTCGAGGACGTCCAACGCAAGGCGCTGCTGATGAAGCAGGGGCTCGCGTCGGTCGCCGACGAGTTTCCCGAGGTCATCGAGGACATCAGGGGTACCGGGCTGATGCTCGGCCTCAAATGCGCCATGCCCAACACCAAGGTGAACATGGCATTGCGTGACCAGCACCTGCTGGCGGTTCCGGCCGGTGACAACGTCATTCGCCTGTTGCCGCCGCTAACCGTCACCGACGCCGAGATTCACGACGCGCTCAACCGCATCCGCGCCGGCGCCAAGGGCCTGGGGGCGGCGCGCGCCCCCGCCGCCGCGAAGTAATCCCGGAACCATTGCTGATGTCAGTTCGCCATTTCACCGATCTTTCCGCTGTCTCCGAAGGCGATCTGCGCCTGATGCTGGACGATGCGGTGGTGCGAAAGGCCCGCCTCAAGGCTGGCGAGCGCACCAAGCCGCTCGAAGGCAAGGTGCTGGCGATGATCTTCGACAAGCCGTCGACGCGCACGCGTGTGTCCTTCGACGTCGGTATGCGCCAGCTTGGCGGCGAGACCATCATGCTGACCGGCACCGAGATGCAGCTCGGCCGTTCCGAGACCATCGCCGACACCGCCAAGGTGCTGTCGCGCTATGTCGACGCGATCATGATCCGCACCACCTCGCATGAGCGGCTGCTGGAGCTGACCGAGAACGCAACCGTGCCGGTGATCAACGGACTGACTGACGACACCCATCCCTGCCAGCTGATGGCCGATATCATGACGTTCGAGGAGCATCGAGGTCCGGTCGCCGGCAAAACCATCGCCTGGACCGGCGACGGCAACAATGTGCTGCATTCGCTGCTCGAGGCCTCTGCGCGCTTCCGCTTCAATCTCAACGTCGCCGTCCCCGAGGGAAGCGAACCGGCACAAAAGCATATCGACTGGTCGCAGGCGCATGGCGGCAAGCTGCATTTCACCCGTTCGCCCGAGGAAGCTGTCGACCAGGCCGACTGCATCGTCACCGATTGCTGGGTGTCGATGGGCCAGGAGCATCGCGCCCGCGGCCACAACGTGTTCTCGCCCTACCAGGTCAATGCCAAGCTCATGGCCAGGGCCAAGCCGGACGCGCTGTTCATGCACTGCCTGCCGGCGCATCGCGGCGAAGAGGTGACCGACGAAGTCATCGACGGGCCGCACTCGGTGGTCTTCGACGAGGCCGAGAACCGGCTCCATGCCCAGAAGGCCGTGCTCGCCTGGTGCCTCGGCGCTTGATCTCTGGGAGCTTGATCTCTGGGAGCTTGATCTCCGGGCGCGTGATGCCTATTTGCGCCGCATCACGCAAATCAAGCGCGTTTCGACGCATGCTCCCGAGAGGGCGGCATGGCCGCGCCCTGGAGCTTTGTTATGTTGGAAACCTATCGAGTGACTGAACATCACCCCAAACTCGGCGAATTCGGCTACGCCGGCGACGATCATGTCGTGCCCTTCGAAGTCGGCCCGCTCGACGTGCGCGGCCGCACCGTCCAACTCGGGCCGATGCTCGATGCCATCCTCAGCCGCCACGATTATCCCGAGCCGGTCGCCCGGCTGCTGGCGGAGGCGTGCGTGCTGACGGTGCTGCTCGGCACCTCGCTCAAATTCGAGGGCAAGTTCATCCTGCAGACCCGCACCGACGGGCCTGTCGACATGCTGGTCGCGGATTTTTCCACGCCCTCGGCGCTGCGCGCCTATGCACGTTTCGATGCCGACCGGCTGGAGGCGCTGGTCGCGGCGGGCGAAACGTCCCAGCAGACCCTGCTCGGCACGGGCGTGCTGGCGCTGACCATCGATCAGGGCGCCCACACGCAGCGCTATCAGGGTATCGTCCAACTCGACGGCGAGACGCTGGAAGATGCGGCGCGTACCTATTTCCGTCAGTCGGAGCAGATTCCGACCGATCTCAGGCTGTCGGTGGCCAAGCTCTTGACGCCCGGCCCGGGCGGCACCCGTGAGCAGTGGCGCGCCGGTGGCATCCTGGCGCAGTTCCTGCCACAGTCGCCCGAGCGCATGCGCGTGCCGGATCTGCCGGGCGGCGATGGCGATCCGCGCGAGGAGATCCACGATCCGGCCGACAATTCCTGGCAGGAGTTGCTGGCGCTGCTCGGCACCACCGAGCCGACTGAACTGATCGATCCGACCATCGGCGCCGAGCGGCTGCTCTACAGGCTGTTCCACGAGCATGGCGTGCGCGTTTTCGGCGGCGTTCCGGTCGCCGACCTGTGCTCGTGCTCCCGGGACAAGATCCGCGGCATCCTCGAGGGTTTTTCCGCCCAGGAGATCAAGGACAGCACCGAGGACGGCGGCATCCACGTCGCCTGCGAATTCTGCTCGAAGCAATATGACTTCGACCCGGCGGAGTTTGCGGCGCAGTAGAGTGTCCCTTCCTTCTCCCGTATAGCGACGGGAGAAGGACGCTAATTCACGGTCCGACGCGTCCCCGGCAGGTCGAGTGAAAATGCGGGGATGGCGATGTCGAACGTCTCGCCCCGCTTGTTGCGCATCGTGTAGTGCCCGACCATGATGCCGGACGGTGTCGAGAGCGGGCAACCGGACGTGTACTGGTAGCTGTCGCCGGGATTGAGTTCGGGCTGGTCGCCGACGACGCCGGGGCCGCGTACCTCTTCGACCCGCCCAGTGCCATCGGTGATGTGCCAATAGCGCGACAACAGCTGGACGGAATCGTCCGACTGATTGTCGATCGTTATCTGATAGCCCCAGACATAGCGGTTCTCGGACGGATCCGAGCGATCCTCCAGATAGAACGGCCTGACCTGCACTTCGATGTTGCGCGTGACGGCGCTGTACATAAGCGGCTCCAATACAATCCGGCAACTTTCGGCGCTCCGTGGTGGCCGGTCAACGGTGCGCGTCCTATCGTCGCGGTCTGCAGGGCAGGTGCCGGCAAAGAATGTCATTTAAGTGACACGTGACAATGATCAATGATGGTGTGCGCCAATCAATGCCGCGCGACTCGGGCGCTCTGTCGAACTGTTGAGATCAGTCGTCATGCCGGCTAGATTGTTCTGGCGGGCCGGTTTTTCTGGAGTTACCGGATCTCGATGGAACTCACTCTCGTAGTCGCCACGCTTTCAATTGCTCTCATCCTCTCAAATCTCGCCAGCATCGTGCTTGCGGCTTCGCGTCTGAAACGGCGCCGCGCTATGGCGCCGCCGGCCGGCAAGCCGCGGCCGGTGTCGATCGTCGTGCCGTCGCGTGGCGTTGAGCCGTTCACCCTCGAGACGTTGGAGCGCGCCTTCTCGCTCAACTGGCCGCGTTACGAGCTGATCTTCTGTGTTGCCCATGCCGACGATCCAGTGGTCAGGCTGATAAACAGGGCGATTGCCCGGTTTCCCAAGGTGCCGGCCCGGCTGCTGGTCGGCGACGACCGTATCAGCGCCAATCCGAAGCTCAACAATTGCGTCAAGGGCTGGGAAGCGGCGCGGCACGACTGGGTTGTCCTGGCCGATTCCAACGTGCTGATGCCGAGAGACTACGTCCAGCACCTGATGGCTGCATGGCGACCCAATACCGGCCTTGTCTGCTCGACGCCAATCGGCTCGCGACCGGCCGGCTTCTGGGCTGAAGTCGAATGCGCTTTCCTCAACACGCTGCAGGCGCGCTGGCAATATGCGGGCGAGGCGCTTGGGCTTGGCTTTGCCCAAGGCAAGAGCATGCTCTGGAACAAGCCGATTCTCGATGCCAATGGCGGCATTCGCGCGCTGGCCGCCGAGATCGCCGAGGACGCCGCAGCGACCAAGCTGGTCAATGGCCTCGGCCTGCGCGTCAATCTCGTCGCCGCGCCCTTCGAGCAGCCGCTCGGCCGGCGCACATTTGGCGAGATCTGGTCGCGCCAGGCCCGTTGGGCGCGCCTGCGCCGCGTCACCTTTCCGCTGTTCTTCACGCCTGAAATCCTGACCGGCGCAGTGGTGCCGCTGGTGCTGGCGCTGATCGCGGCGGCAAGCGGAGGCATCAGCCCCTGGGCAACCGCCATTGCCGTACTGGCAGCCTTCTACCTTCCCGAGTGCGTCCTGGCCCGGTCAAAGGGCTGGTGCCTGTCGCCACGCATGGTCGCGGCGATGGCCACGCGCGACCTGATCCTGCCTGCGATGTGGGCGCGCGGCTGGCTCGGCGGTGCCGTCGAGTGGCGCGGCAACGCGATGACCATCGGCACCAAGGCGGCCAAGCTGGAAGAGACGCCATCCGGCGCCTGAAAGCCAAAGGCTTGCTATTTGGCCTTTAGCGCCTGCGCGATATCCTCAAGCAGATCTTCGGTGTCTTCCAGGCCAACCGACAGTCTGAGCGTGCCCGGCCCGATGCCGAGTTCGGCGCGCGCCTCATCGCTCAGGTTCTTGTGAGTTGTCGTCGCCGGATGGGTGATCAGGCTCTTGGCATCGCCGAGATTGTTGGAGATCAGCACGATGTCGAGCGCGTTCTGCAAGGCGAAGGCCGCCTGCTTGCCGCCTTTGACATCCAGGCAGATCAGCGTCGAGCCGCCCGACATCTGCTTCTCTACGACATCAGCCTGCGGGTGGTCGGCGCGGCCGGGATAGATGACGCGGGCGATTTCCGGCCGCTCGGCCAGGAAATCCGCGATCTTGCCGGCGCTTTCCGTCTGCTGGCGCACGCGCAGCGGCAGCGTCTCCAGGCCCTTCAGCAGCGTCCAGGCGTTGAAGGGCGACAGGCTGGGCCCGGTGTGGCGGAAATAGTCATGCAGGTTCTCGTCGATCCACTTCTTGTCCGACAGGATGACGCCGCCGAGACAGCGCCCCTGGCCGTCAATGTGCTTGGTCGCCGAATAGACGACGATGTGGGCGCCGAGTTGCAAGGGCTTCTGTTGCAAGGGCGTGGCAAAGACATTGTCGACGATCAGCCTGGCGCCGATGGAATTGGCGAGCGAGGCAACCGCGGCGATATCGATCACCTCCAGCGTCGGGTTGGTCGGGCTTTCCAGAAAGAACAGCTTGGTGTTCGGCTTGACCGCCTTTTCCCAATTGGCGATGTCGGTGCCGTCGACCAGCGTCGCCTCGATGCCGTATCTTGGCGCCAGCGTCTCGACCACCCACCGGCAGGAGCCGAACAGTGCACGGGCCGCCACGATATGGTCGCCGGCCTTGGCGCTGCACAGAAGCGCTGCCGTTACCGCAGCCATACCGGAGGCAGTAGCGCGGGCGTCCTCGGCGCCCTCGAGCGCGCACATGCGCTTTTCGAACATGTCGACGGTCGGATTGGCGTAGCGCGAATAGATGAAGCCCGGCTCCTCACCCTTGAAACGGGCTTCGGCGGCCTGCGCCGTTTCGTAGACGTAGCCCTGGGTGAGGTAAATCGCTTCCGACGTTTCGCCGAAACCGGAACGCAGCGTTCCGCTGTGCACGAGTGCCGTCTGAGGCTTCCAGTTGCGCTTGTTGGTGCTCATCGCTCTTCTTCCAGACACAAAAAAACCGGCCGCGAAAGTCGCAACCGGTCCATACGGCCTTGCGGCCCGACGGTCCTTTAGCGACTTGTTTAACGTGGCTGCAAGCCGACCGGCCAAATCACCACGGGATAACGACCCTTTAGACCCGCGCCACGCTTGCGTCAATTGCCGGCTTGATTAAGAGGTTTGTACCAGCGGCGTTGCAGCGGAGTCAGCTTTGCGGCAAACAGGCATTCTTCCCGATCAGGACATTTCGGCGCTCTTCCAGTCCGGCGCGCTGAAGTCGGCGCGTGCGCTCGATGCCGACCAGATCCAGCCGGCCAGTCTTGATCTCCGGCTCGGCGACAAGGCCTGGCGGGTGCGTGCCTCCTTCCTGCCGGGTCCCAACCACAAGGTTTCGGAAAAGCTTGACCGGCTGAAGCTGCATGAGATCAATCTGACCGAGGGCGCGGTGCTGGAGACCGGCTGCGTCTATATCGTGCCCTTGCTCGAAAGCCTGGCATTGCCAGCCAAGATTTCGGCCTCTGCCAATCCCAAGAGCTCGACCGGGCGGCTCGACATCTTTACCCGCGTCATGACTGATCGCGGCCACGAGTTCGACAAGATCGCCGCCGGCTATCAAGGCCCGCTCTTTCTGGAGGTCAGCCCGCGCACTTTCCCGATCGTCGCGCGCACCGGTTCGCGACTGTCGCAGATCCGTTTCCGCACCGGCAATGCGCTGCTGTCGGAAGCCGAACTGCACCAGTTGCATCGCGCGCAGATATTGGTCGCGACGGATCCGCCCAACATTTCCGGCGGCGGCATCGCGCTGTCGATCGACCTGAACGGCGATCAAAGCGGTCTGGTCGGCTACCGCGGCAAGCATCACACCGGTCTCGTCGATGTCGACAAGCGCGCCGCGCAGGAGGTCGTCGACTTCTGGGAGCCGATCCACAAGAGCGGCGCTGGCGAACTGGTGCTCGACCCCGATGAATTCTACATTCTTGTGAGCCAGGAAGCGGTGCATGTGCCACCGCTCTACGCCGCCGAGATGACGCCCTTCGATCCGCTGGTCGGCGAATTCCGCGTCCACTATGCTGGCTTCTTCGATCCGGGCTTCGGCCATTCGGCGTCCGGTGGCACCGGCAGCCGGGCGGTGCTCGAAGTGCGCAGCCACGAAGTGCCGTTCATCCTCGACCATGGCCAGATCGTCGGCCGGCTGGTCTACGAGCACATGCTGAAGCGGCCGCAGGCGCTCTATGGCACCGATCTCGGCTCCAACTACCAGGCGCAGGGTTTGAAGCTGTCAAAGCATTTCCGCCCCGCGCGCTGAACCCATTACCCACAGGCAAAATACTTGCCTGGGCTGGCTCGCCATGCTTGGTTGCCTTCCTGGTCGTCAAGCTGGCGGCGTTCAAGGGGAACCAAGAAAATGCAGATTTCGAAATGGATCATATCGGCAGCAGGCGCTGCCATGCTGGCGATGGCGGCTGGCTCTCTGTCGGTGCAGGCAGCTGAGAAAATCAAGATCGGCACCGAGGGCGCCTATCCGCCGTTCAACACCATCACCTCGGACGGCAAAGTCGAAGGCTTCGATATCGATATCGCCAACGCGCTCTGTGCGCAGATGAAGGTCGAGTGCGAAATCGTCACACAGGACTGGGATGGCATCATTCCGGCCCTGCAAGCGAAGAAGTTCGACGCCATCATCGCCTCGATGAGCATCACCGAGGAGCGCAAGAAGCAGGTCTCCTTCACCAACAAATACTACACGACACCGCTCGCTCTGGTGGCGCCGAAGGACAGCGACCTCACCTCGACCGAACCGGCGGCGCTTGCAGGCAAGACAGTCGGCGCCCAGGCCTCGACCACTCAGGCCGACTATGCCCAGAATACCTATGGCAAAGCGGGCGCCGAGGCCAAACTCTACCCGACCCAGGAAGAAGCGATCACCGACCTGACCAACGGCCGGCTTGACGCCGTGATCTCGGACAAGTTCGTGCTGATGGACTGGCTGAAGAAGGCAAGCGAGGGCTGCTGCAAGCTGGTCGGCGACGTCAAGGGCACGGAGACACAAGCCGGCATTGCCGTCCGCCTGGAAGACACGGCACTGCGCGACAAGCTCAATGCGGCCATCGACGCGATTGTCGCCGATGGCACCTACAAGAAGATCCAGGCTAAGTATTTCGACTTCGATATCTATTGAAGCAGAAATCTCCCCCCTTGAGGGGGAGATGGCCGGCAGGCCAGAGGGGGTCGGCTCGACCGGATGCAACCTTCTTGCGACAGATGGAGGTTGGCGCTTCACGCGAGGCACCCCCTCTGTCGCCTTTGGTGACATCCCCCCCGGGGGAGATCACCCTTTCAAAGCGCCTTCACCGCCACCTTCACCGGCTGTTCGATCTCGAGCGGATTGCGCAGCGGCAGGCCGAAATCCTTGGCCTCGATCTCGAACACGTCGCCCGCTTCAGTACTGATGCCGTCGGCGAAGGACAGCGTCGCCGTGCCGAACATGTGCACATGCACGTCGCCCGGCTGGCGGAAAGCCGCATATTTGAAGTGGTGATGTTCGAGATTGGCGATCGTGTGCGACATGTTCGCTTCGCCGGACAGGAACGGCTTTTCCCACAGCACGTCGTTGTCGCGCACGATGCGCGAGGTGCCTCTGATATCGGACGGCAGGTCGCCGATCAGGATCTCCGGGCCGAACGAAGCGTTGCGCAGCTTGGAATGGGCGAGAAAGAGATAGTTCACGCGCTCGGTGACGTGGTCGGAAAACTCGTTCGACAGCGTGAAGCCGACGCGGAAGGGCGCGCCATCATCGCCGATGACGTAGATGCCGGCCACCTCAGGCTCTTCGCCGGCGTCGTTGGCGAAGGCCGGTGACAGGAGCGCCGCGCCTGGCGCCACCGCCATCGTGCCGTTGCCCTTGTAGAACCATTCCGGCTGCACGCCGATCTGGCCTTTCGCGGGCTTGCCGCCGTCCAGCCCCATGCGAAACATCTTCATGGAATCGGTCAGCTGCTCCTCGCCGTCGGCGCTGAGCTTCTTGTGCATGGAATCGCGTGTCGCGGCCGAACCCAGATGCGTTAGCCCGGTGCCGGTCAGGTGCAGATGCGCCGGGTCTGGATGGTTGATCGGCGACAGCAGCCGGCCCTTCTTATAGGCGGCCTCGAGATCGACCGTTTCGCCAAGCCCCTTGCGCTCGATCAGCGCGACGAGGCCGACGCCGGTGCGGGCGGCCTCCATCGCCAGCGAGTACACGCTGCGGGCGCCATTGATGATCCGGGTCTTGCCGCCGTTGCGGGCAACGACACGGATGGTCTCGGCGTCATCGAGAATCTGGGAGATCAGCATGATGGATCCTCTCTCATTTGTCTTGGCCCGGTTGCCATTTGGCAAACCTTAACCTGCGCGGCTCGGATCTCGCCGCGCCACGGGTTGAACTCTTCGTCCGGATTGCGCTCGCGGGCCTGGTCCTTGAAGGACTTCTTTACGCCGGCAGGTTTACCAGCAGCGCCGCGATCGTTTGCCTCCTGCTTGCCTCGCCTAAAACCTGTTCAAGCCTTGTTCTTGTTGTAGACGTCGAAGATCACGGCGCCGAGCAGCACCAGGCCTTTGACCACCTGCTGCCAGTCGACATTGACGCCCATGATCGACATGCCGTTGTTCATCACGCCCATGATGAAACCGCCGACAACCGCGCCGATGACCTGACCGACACCGCCCATCGCCGAGGCGCCGCCGATGAACACGGCCGCAATCACGTCGAGCTCGCTGCCGAGGCCGGCCGCCGGCACAGCTTGTCCCAGCCGCGCCGCTATGATCAGGCCGCCAAGCGCAGACAGCACGCCCATATTGACGAACACCATCAGCGTGAGCCGCTCTGTCTTGATACCCGACAGCTGCGCCGCCTTGGCGTTGCCGCCCATTGCATAGATGCGGCGGCCGATGGTCATGCGCTTGGTGACGAAGACGAACAGCGAGATCAGCACGCCCATGACGAGCAGCACCACCGGCAGGCCCCTGTAGCTGGCGAACTGGTAGACCAGGAACAGTGCCAGCGCGCTGCCAACCAGCGTCTTGATGACGAACAGGGGAAAAGGCTCGGCCTCATAGCCATGGCGTTCGCGTTTGCGTCGTGTGCTCAGCCCGAAATAGGCGTAGGCCAGCACAGCGATCAGCCCTAGCACGATCGTCGTCATGTGCAGCGTCAGTCCGCTGCCTATGATGGTCTTGCCGGCCGCGTTCACCGTCGGCGGGATAAGCGTCAGTGGCCCGATGACATCCGGGATAAAGCCGGAGCTGAGCGCCTTGAAGCCGTCGGGAAGCGGTCCCACCGAGGATCCGCCGCCCAGCAGCGCCTGGCAGATGCCGCGGAAGATCAGCATGCCGGCCAGCGTGACGATAAAGCTCGGTATTCGGTGATAGGCGATCCAGTAGCCTTGCGCCGCGCCGATCGCGCCACCCACGATGAGGCAGATGATCGACACCACCAGCGGATTGCTCAATGGGCCGAGCGGCCAGATGACCATCATCATCGCTGCCAGTGCGCCGATGAAGCCGGCGACGGAGCCGACGCTGAGATCGATGTGGCCGGAGACGATCACCAGCAGCATGCCCAGCGCCATCACGATGATGAACGAGTTCTGCTGCACCAGATTGCTGAGGTTCACCGGCTTGAACAGCGTTCCGGAGGTGGTGAACTGGAAGAACACCATGATGGCGATCAGCGCCAGTATCAGGCCGTATTCGCGCAGGTTCGTCGTCAGCGCCGAGACGGCGATACGGGGGCGCTGCTGCACGTCTTCGGCAACGCTGCTCTGCGGGGCGGGGGCGCTTTCTGTACTCATGCTGCTTTTCCTTCTCCCCGAACGATGGCGCGCATTATTTTTTCTTGGCTGGCGTCCACCGCGGGCATTTCGCCGACGATGCGGCCTTCGTTCATGACGTAGATGCGGTCGGTGATGCCGAGCAGTTCTGGCATTTCCGACGAGATGACCACGATCGCCTTACCTTCGGCGGCGAGGCGGGCGATGATCGTGTAGATTTCATATTTGGCGCCGACATCGATACCGCGCGTCGGCTCGTCGAGAATCAGCACTTCCGGGTCGGCGAACAGCCATTTCGACAGGACCACCTTCTGCTGGTTGCCGCCGGAAAGATTGCCGGTCATCTGATAGACGCTGGAAGCGCGGATATTGGTCTTCCCGCGATAGTCGTTGGCGACGGAGAGCTCGCCCAGGTCATCGATCACGCCATGGCGCGACACGCCGCCGAGATTGGCCAGAGTGATGTTGTGCTTGATATGGTCGATGAGGTTGAGACCGAAGGTCTTGCGGTCCTCGGTGACGTAGGCAATGCCGTGTTCGACTGCCCTGCTCACCGAGGAAACATCGATCGGCTTGCCCTTGAGCAGAACTTCGCCAGTGATATGGCGGCCATAGGAGCGGCCGAACAAGCTCATCGCGAATTCAGTGCGGCCGGCGCCCATCAATCCGGCAATGCCGACCACTTCGCCCTTGCGCACATTGATGTCGATGCCCTTGATCACCTGCCGCTCGGCGTGGAGCGGGTGATAGACCGACCAGTTTTTCACTTCGAACACGACCTCGCCGATGTCAGGCTCGCGCGGCGGATAGCGGTCGTCGAGCGAGCGGCCGACCATCGAGGTGATGATGCGGTCTTCCGAGATGTCCTTCTTGGCCAGCGTCTCGATGGTACGCCCGTCGCGGATGACGGTGACCTTGTCGGCGACCCGGTTCACCTCGTTGAGCTTGTGCGAGATCAGGATCGAGGTCATGCCTTGCCGTTTGAATTCGAGCAGAAGGTCAAGCAGCGCCTGGCTATCCTTTTCGCTGAGCGATGCCGTCGGCTCGTCGAGGATCAGCAGCTTGACTTCCTTGCTCAGCGCCTTGGCGATCTCGACCAGCTGCTGCTTGCCGACACCGATATTGGTGATCAGCGTCTTGGGGTCCTCCTTGAGGCCCACTTTCTTCAACAGGGCGCTGGTGCGCGCCTCGTTGGCATTCCAGTCGATGACGCCGTATCTGGCGTGCTCGTTGCCGAGGAAAATGTTTTCGGCGATCGACAGCATCGGCACCAGGGCAAGCTCCTGGTGGATGATGACGATGCCCTTGTGTTCACTGTCGTGGATGCCTTTGAAGTGGCATTCCTGGGCGTTGAAGATGATCTGGCCGTCATAGGTGCCTGTGGGATAGACGCCCGACAGCACCTTCATCAGCGTCGACTTGCCGGCGCCGTTCTCGCCGACCACGGCGTGGATTTCGCCTTCCTCGACGCTGAGGTTGACATTCGACAACGCCTTCACGCCGGGGAACGTCTTGGTGATGTCGCGCATCTCCAAAATCGTCGAGACCATGGGGACTACCGCTCCTTGAGAGGTCGGCAAACACTGCCGGCGAGGTCGGTGAACAATACCGGGCTCGCTGGTTAACGAAAAGGGGCCCTGCGTTGCGCAGGACCCCTGACTTTGTAACCGGGGTTACTTCAGTTCGTCGGCCTTGATGTAGCCGGAGTCGACGACCAGTGCCTGGTAGTTCGACTTGTCGACGTCATGTGGCGTCAAGAGGATCGAGGGGACGACCTTGACGTCGTTGTTGTAGGTCTTTTCATCAAGCCCGTCCGGCTTGCCGCCCGAGAGCACCTTGTCGACGAGCTGGACGGTCGCCTTGGCCAGTTCACGGGTGTCCTTGAACACGGTCGAGTACTGCTCGCCCGAGATGATCAGCTTGACCGAGGCGGTCTCGGCATCCTGGCCGGTCACAACAGGCCAGGGCTGTGCGTCCGTGCCGTAGCCGACAGCGCGCAGCGAGGCGGTGATGCCGCGCGACAGGCCGTCATAGGGCGACAGAACGCCATCGACGCGGCTGCCGTCCGAATAGTTGGCCGACAGCAGATTGTCCATGCGCGCCTGGGCGGTGGCGGCGAGCCAGCGCAGCGTGCCGACCTTGTCCATGCCGGTCTGGCCGGACTTGATCTTGACCGAACCGTCGTCGATCAGCGGCTGCAGGACGGATATCGCACCGTTGTAGAAGAAGAAGGCATTGTTATCGTCCGGCGAGCCGCCGAACAGTTCGACGTTCCACGGCTTGGTATTCGGGAAACGCTCCTTGAGGCCCTTGACCAGCGAATTCGCCTGGATGACGCCGACGCCAAAATTGTCGAAGGTGGTGTAGTAGTCGACATTGCCGGTCTTCTTGATCAGGCGGTCGTAGGCAACGACGACGACGCCCGCATCAGCGGCCTTTTGCAGCGCATCCGACAGGGTGGTGCCGTCGATCGAGGCGATGATCAGCGCCTTCGGCCCCTTGGTGATCTCGTTTTCCAACTGGCTGAGCTGGTTGGGAATGTCGTCCTGTGCGTACTGCAGGTCGACAGTGTAGCCGAGAGCCTCGAGCTGGGACTTGACGGCGTCGCCGTCATTGATCCAGCGCTGCGAGGTCTTGGTCGGCATCAGCACGCCGACGAGACCCTTGTCGGCTGCATGCGCCGAGTAGGTCATGGCAGCGATGCCAAGGGCCGCGACTGCGGCCAGTGTCTTGATGATTTTCACTATAACTCTCCCTGGTTGATGGACGCGGCACCCCGGGGGTCGCGGGCCGCGCAATCGTGCAGAAGTGCCAAAGCACTGCTGCCGTCATTTGGATCTCCGGTATCCTCCCATGGCCCCGAGGCGCTGATTTCAATCGATACGATTTTTCTCGTCATCGACCGTCACGTCTCGGAACGCGCGAAGGGTGTGATCCTTTGCCATAACTGTCAAATGCGATCTTTGATGGTTGCTATATCACATTTGGTATGCACTAAGAGGCGAGATCGACCGGCGCGTTCTCCGGCGACGGTAAGGGCAAGTAGGGGAAACGCAATGCCTGCGCTGCGGAATTCTGGTTCAGGTTCAAACCGTTACAAAGAAAAACCGGGCGATGGCGAAACCCTTCTGCGCAGCGGTCTCAGTCTACGTCACATGCGAATGATCGTCGCGCTCGACGACCATGGCCGGGTCAGCGCGGCGGCCCAGGTGATGAACATTTCGCAGCCGGCGGCCTCGCGCATGATCGGCGAGATGGAGGCGGTGCTGGAGGTCAAGCTGTGCGAGAGACTGCCGCGCGGCATAACCTTGACGCCCTACGGCAAAGCTTTGGCCAGGCGCGCGCGGTCGATCCTGCAGGAGATGCGCGAGGTCGATCGTGAGATTTCCGAGCTCAAGGCAGGCAAGGGAGGGGCGGTGTTCCTGGGTGCCGTAACGGCGCCGGCGATCGAGCTGGCGGTGCCGGCAATCCGCGAAATCCGCCGCATCTATCCGCGCATCGAGATCACCATGCAGGTCGAAACCTCCAACGTGCTGGCGCGCGAGCTGATCGCCACGCGCCATGATTTCATCATCGCGCGCATCCCCGATGATCTCAACCCGCGGCTGTTCGAGTCGCGCGTCATCGGCGTCGAGAAGGCCTGCCTGATCGTGCGCCGCGGCCATCCGCTCACCAAGGGCGAGCCGGTGCGGCTGGAAGACACCGCCGCCTATGATTGGGTTTTCCAGTCGGGCGGCTCGCCCTTGCGCCAGGCGATGGAGAGCAATTTCCTCAACCGCAACATCGCCTTGCCGGATCGCATCCTCAACACCAGCTCACTGCTCTTGACCCTGGTCATGGTTGCGCAGTCCGATGCCATTGCGCCGGTATCGATCCAGGTGGCGAAGTTCATCCAGAATCCCGACGGGCTGGCCGGCGCCATCGATGTCGTCCAAACCGAATTCGACATTGAGGTCAGGCCCTACAGTCTGATCACTGTGAGGAACCGCGCGCTGTCGCCAGCCGCCAAGATGCTGCACGATTTCATTCTGAGAGAGGTGGGATGACAGCAGCTGGAGCGGGTAGCGGGAATCGAACCCGCGCGTTCAGCTTGGGAAGCTGACAAGCTACCATTACATCATACCCGCGCGCGTTCTGGTTATCATGACGGCACAGGCTCGGGCAACCGCAAAGCCGCCCGAACCCAAGCCAGTCGCGTCAGACTGGGTGCCAGCATCGGCAAGGTGACAAATTAACCCGAAGCGATTGCCGTGCGCTCGAACCCAACATCTGAATATCTCTGCCGATCCGGTAGCCGGCAGGCTGGCGGATTACTCGTCGTCACCGCTATCGTCGCCACCGCCGTCATCCCCACCGCCGTCATCCCCGCCGCCGGAATCATCGTCGCCGGAACTGTCGTCGGCGGCATCGCCATCGTCGCCGCCGTCGGAATTGTCTTCCGCGGCGGGAGCATCGGTGTCGTCGGTTCCGGAAGCCTCTGCCTGATCGCTCGGCTCCGTCGCCGAATCGCTCGCGCCGTCAGCTGTTGCGTCCGCTTTGCTGTCCGAGCTCTCGTCGGTAGCCTCGCTGTTGGCCTCGGAGGTGAATTCCTCGGAAGAGGCGGTCGCCTCCACCGTCGTCTCGGATGATTCGTAGGTGGCAGTCATCTCCTGGCTATATTCGCTGTAGAACTCCGAATAGCTGAAGGCAGTTGCGACAGACCAGCTTGTCCACGTCGCGACAGTGACGACATCGACGGCGGTTTCGTAGCTGCTAAGCGTGATCGTGCCATTGGAGTTGTAGGACTTGCCATCGCGATAGCAGTCGAATCGGAAGTCGGATTTGCCTGCTTTGGCCCAATGGTAGACCACCGTATCGACATCGATCGGCTTGTAGATCTTGTGGCCGTGGACCTTGGCAATCACGTCGCCAGGCTTGATGCCTTGCTTTTCGCCGGTGCCACCAGGCTTCACCGACAGCACAAGGACGCCGTGGGCGTGTGGCTTGAGTTTGAACTCCTTGCGTACAGTGCCATTGATCGGCAGCAGGACCGCTTCGATCGCCCTGGAAATATAAGGCTTGGGCAGCTTGACATCGCCGTTGAGCGCGTATGCGTTTGTCGAATAGGAAATCGGAATTGCTGCCAGATGCAGCGCCCAGGCCAGACTGAAAACGGCCTTGGAAAATTTTCCGGCCCGTCGCTTTAACATGAACATAATTGACGTCATCCCCTGTGGGATGCCAGCCCTCCAGCATCACCAGCCGGCAGCGTTAGCATGAATTAGCTAGGCATGAAGTTAACGTCGACGACTTTCCGGGACTATTTCTCTGATTTTTCTGACGATCAGTGCATGCCGCATGCCAAGGTTCGAATGCTGGCGAAGCCGGTTCGCGCCGGCACGCGGCACGATCAGGCGCCGGGCAGGTAAATCACCGCGTAATCATCCGCATAGGCCCGGTTCCAGCCAAGCTGGTCGAAGAAGGGGATGCGGCTGTCGCCGGTCGACAGCAATGCCCAGCCTATTGCGTATTTCTTCAGCCGGGCTTCGAGGAGCGGCTTGCCGTCGCTGTGTCCCGTCTCGTCATCGGTTTTTGTGAAACCGCCCAGAAACAGCTGGTCCGTCCGCCCGTCGATATAGGTCTTGATCCCGTGGAAAATCAGCGTGCCGCCGAAATTGTAGGAATTCAGCACGTTGCCGGACAGATGATGACTTTCGGCGAATGCCAGCGCCCCGCTGGCCGACGTCTTCGGGCTCGGCGTGACCTGGTAGGCGCTGCCGAGCACGGCGACCGCGACGATCAGCAAAACGGCTGCCGCGCCGCAGATCGCGTAGAAGCGCCTGGCAAGGAATTTTTCCAATCCGTCGCGCTTGTCCACCAGCCACGTGGTGGCCGAAAGCCGGGGAAATTGCTGTGCGACCTCGACTGCGATCACCAGGGGAATCAGCAGGAAGAACAGATACATGAAACGCACATGGGCGAGATAGACATGCAAGGTGAAGACGACGAACAACGCCTTGACCCAGCCAATCCGCAACCGTGACACCAGAAGCCCGAAAAGCGCCAGCAATATCGCAGCTTCCTGGACGGGGCTGTCCGGCTGGCTGAACGGTTTCCATTCCGTGATCAGCGACACCGCCTCGTTGCCGTAGGCCACGCCAAGCGTCGCCAGGATGGCCTGGACGCCATAGGGGTGGATCAGGCTGACCAGCGGGCAAAGCAGGCCGAAGGCGATCCATTTCGCCAGGAGGGCGGGTTTTGACATGCCCGTGCGCGCCAGCAGATCGAGACCGGCGAACGCTGCGATGACGAAGCTCAAGGTGAAGGTGGCGTGCAGGTTCGCCCACAGCACAACCAGCACAAGCGACCACCAGGGCGGCGCCCGTTCTTCCCTTGCCGCACCAAATAGCACCGCAGTCCAGATGACGATGATCGGGAAGGTGAGGACATGCGGACGCGCCGTAAAGATCGGGTTGATCAGGAACATTGCGGCGAAGGCGAGCGTAATCGCCAGGATCGGCTTCAGCCACGCGCTGAGAAACCACCCCATCAGGAAAACCGTCAGCGAAATCGAGGCGATGATCAGGGTGACCACCCCGTTCCAGCCTGCTGCCCGGTAGGCAAGGGCCAACAGGACCTGGCCCAGCCATTCCTTGGCAATCCATGGCTGGCCGGCAAAAGTGTGGGAATAGGGATCGACTGTCGGGAATGTCCGGTTTGCCAGGAAATCCAGCCCGACCTTCACTTGCCACCAACTGTCGGGATCCTGCAGGGTGGAAGCCGCCTGCGCAGCCAGTGCTCCCGCCATCGCCCAGGCTGCGAGCAGGCAGAAGATCAGCCTGTTCCGATCGTTGTATGTGGCGGCCGCCATGCTGGCCTGAGCGTCGTTCATGGTGCGCCGCCTCTAATCGTTTCCGATGACAGTTTGGTTCAAGGTGTTCGACTGGCCGGCTGCCGCCGGGGGCCATCGGCCACCCTAACCGTCCGGTCGGCGCTGTCGTCTCCGCCACCCACGAACACGAAGCGGGCCGAACCGAGGTAGAAGACAACCGAATAGACGCAAATGCCCGCGAGGTGGACCAATGGGTTTTCGAAGATGCCAGCCGAACGGGCGGCGATCACGACGGCCAGGTTGATGCTGTAGGCGACCAGAAAGACGCTTCCATAGCGCAGCGCAGTTCCGGGCCGGAAGCCATCGGCTCTGCGGAAGGTCCATTGGCGGTTGAGGAAGAAGCCGAGGACAAGGCCTGCGGCATAGCCCGAGGCGTTGGCAACGATATCGCCCAGACCCAGCGCAAGCCCGGCCAGAATGACCGCGTATCCCAGCGCCGTGTTGAACAGGCCGACGGCGCCAAATCGCAGCATCCTCGGGACGTCAAACGGCAGGCTTGACCACATGCGCAAAATATTGGGCTCCGACAGGTACCTTGGTGAGGAAACGTTCGAATGGCCTCAGCCTCGCAAGCAGTCGAGGGAAGAAAATCCGGTAGATGATCCTTGTATTGGCAAGGCCTGCCTGGGCAATACGCCTGCGCATCTCGCGGGAGGTTATCAAGACCGCGTTTTCGTCGAAGGTGCAGTTTCTCACCGCGTGCGTGGTCAGCGGGTTCCACGGATTGTGCTCGAAAACAAAGAAGCTGCCGCCATCGGCCAGCACCCTGCCGATCTCCGCGAGCAGCCCGATCTGCAGGTCCTCGGGAATGTGATGGAAGACGCAAGCCGCGAAGGCGAGGTCGAAGCTGCCGTCGGCAAAAGGAATTGTCGTGCCATTGAAATGCGTGAAGGCGGCCAGGCCGGGAAAGCGCTTGCTGGCGATGTCGAGCGATTCCCGCGAAGGATCGAGCAAGGTGATCTCCGCGTCGGGAAACGCGTTGCGCATATGGCCGAGCGAATTGCCGACACCGGCGCCGAAGTCAAGGATGCGCCGGGGTTTCACACCAGTCCGCCGCAGCGTCGCGGCAACGTCGTCGATCTTGTACTTGGCGAAGAAATCCGGCGTTTCGCCGCTCAGCCTTATGCTGGCGGCATGCTGCTCCTGATATTCCCGCGCAAACTGGTCGAACTCCGCCTCAAGCACGTGCGGCCCTCTTTGCCATCTCCTGCAGGCGATGGACGGGCAGTTCCTCGTCCTCGGCTGCCTGGCTGCGCGAAACGACCTCGTTGACGAAGTAGAGCGGCCTCCGCTTTGTCTCCATGTACATGCGCCCGAGATACTCGCCGAAGATGCCAAGCACCATGAGCTGGATGCTGCCGAGGATCAGCATGATCGCGGCAAGGCTGGTCCAGCCGGGCAGCACGTTTCCGACCGACCATTCCAACAGCGTGTAGCCGAGCACGAACAGACCCAGAAGCCCGAACATCATTCCGAGCAGCGAGGCGAACCGCAGGGGCGCGATGGAAAAGCTGGTCATCGCGTCGATCGCCAGAAGAACCATCCTTTTCAGGGGATAATGGGTGGTGCCGGCAAAGCGCCGGTGCCGCTCATAGGGGAAGGCCACCTGTTTCAGCCCGATCCAGCTCACCATGCCGCGAATGAACCTGTAGCGCTCGGGCATCGCGTTCAGATGGTCGAGCGCGCGGCGGCTCATCAGCCGGAAATCCCCGGAATTCGGCGCGATCTCGACGTCGACCATGCGGCGCAGCAAGCGATAGAACATCGAAGCGGAGGTGAGCTTGAACCAGCTTTCCCCGTCGCGGCTCAGCCTCTGGCCGTAAACGACATCGAAGCCTTCGTTCATCTTCGCCATCATCGCGCCGAGCAATTCAGGCGGATCCTGTAGGTCGGCATCGAGAATGAGAATGCGCTGGCCGCGGCAGAATTCGAGCCCCGCGCTCAACGCGATCTGGTGGCCGTAGTTCCGGGCAAGGTCGATGGCGACGACGTGATCGTCCTTTTCGGCCAGCTTGAAAATAGCATCTCGCGAGCCGTCGGTGGCGCCATCGATGACAAGGACGATCTCATACGAGGAGCCCTGTTCCAGACATGCCGCCGTCACCCGTCGATGCAGTTCGGCCACCCCGTCCAGCTCATTGTAGCATGGGACGACCACCGACAGCATGACGCCGCGTCGCGCGGTGTTTTTCTGCGTCTCCACCAAAGGCCTTGCTCCCGCTATTCGATTGGCAATAGCGGCAATTGGTTAGAAAACAGATAAGCCAGCGGGATCGGACGTGTCCATTGGCCGGCTGCCACGTCTTGGCGCTGCTTGCGGCCACGCCAATGCCTCGCTCGAGGTGTTCGCCATCCGCAAAACTGCCGGCTTGAAGCCGGCAAGCCAAGTGCGTATGTCAGGCTGACGCCCTCGAGTCTGGGTGCTTCTATCTGGAGACGGGCCTTGTCCGCACTGACACGCTTTCTCGGCGACTCGCCGCTCAAGGTGATCCTGAAACTGCTGGTCGCGTCGTTCCTCGTCGGCCTGGTCATGAATGCCTTCGGCTGGTCGCCGATGGATGTGTTCTACGGCATCCGGAAGTTCTTCATCGACCTGTGGAATCTTGGCTTCCACGCCATCGACCGCTTCTTCGGCTACATCCTGCTCGGTGCGGCGGTCGTCGTGCCGGCCTTCATCCTGCTGAGGCTTGCCAACTATCGGAAGTAGCTACCGGGCATAGTCCGACGCCACCTCGAACAGCATGGCGTGCCTCGCCGCCAGGGCGGGCACGTCCATGGAATAGCCGCCGCCGATGACGCCGCAGACGGGAATGCCCTGCGCGCGAAAATGGCGGATGACCATATCGTCGCGCCTGCGTAGCCCGTCATCCGATAGCGACAGCCTGCCAAGCCGGTCTTCGGCATGGACGTCGACGCCAGCATTGTAGAAGACGATGTCCCAATGCGCTTTGGCGGACAGTTCCGGCAGGGTGGCGGCGAGCCTTTCCATGTAAGCGGCGTCACCCGTGCCGTCGGGCAGCGCGACATCGAGGTCGGAGGCGACCTTGCGCACAGGGTAGTTGCGGTCGCCATGCATGGAAAAGGTGAACACGCGCGGATCGTCCGCGAGAATATCCGCCGTGCCGTCGCCCTGATGCACGTCGAGGTCGACCACCAGGATGTTTGTGGCGGCGCCTTCGGCGAGCAAGACCAGCGATGCGACGGCAACATCGTTGAAGGTGCAAAAGCCCGCACCTTGCGCACGCCTCGCATGATGACTGCCACCGGCGGTGTTGCAGGCGATGCCGTGGCGCAGGGCGAGCCGCGCCGCCAGCACCGTGCCGCCGGTGGCAAGCTGCGCGCGCAGCGAGACACGCGGGGTCACCGGGAAACCGATCTCGCGCTCGATCTTCTCGGGCACGGAGCAACTGATGACCTGGTCGACATAGTCGGCCGCATGAGCAAGCTTCAGCCATGACGCCGGCGCGGGTTCCGCGGAGTTGAGCGCGTCGGGCCCGGCCAGTCCGCGTGCGCGCAAGGTATCCATCAGCAGCGGGTATTTGCTCATCGGAAAGCGATGGTTGACCGCGAAGCCGGCGTCGTAGTCGGGGTGATGGACGATCTGCAAAGGCATGAACTGGATCCGGCGGGCTCGCGCCAGACCGGGTAATTCGGTTGGCCTTCGCGGGAAGAGTGATTGCGCGATGCCGGGAAAATGGGGCACACCGGCGGTTCGATCAAGCCGCAATCAGCAAAGCAGCAATCCTTGGACAAGGGTGTAATCCCAGCCGACGCCAGATACTTTGTCGTCACCAACCGTTCCGTGCTGGCCATCGCGGTGCCGATGACGCTCGCCTATCTGACGACGCCGATGCTCGGCCTGGTCGACACGGCTGTCGTCGGACAGTTCGGCGACGCCGCCTTGCTCGGCGGCCTGGCGGCCGGCGCGCTTATCTTCGACGTTGTCTTCACCACATTCAATTTCCTGCGCTCGGGCACCACTGGCCTTGTCGCCCAGGCTTTCGGCCGCGGCGATGCCCTGGAGGAACAGGCGGTGTTCTGGCGCGCCGTGCTGATCGCGGTTGTCGCCGGCATAGTGCTCGCGGCACTTGCGCCCCTGGTCGCCATTGCCGGGCAGAAATTCATGGGCGCCGAACCGCGCGTCAGCGAGGCGATGGGCGTCTACATCAGGATCAGGCTGCTCGCCGCACCGTTCTCGCTGATCAACTACGCCATCCTTGGCTATGTGCTGGGGCGCGGCGAGGGTGGGCTCGGGCTGATGTTGCAACTGGTGCTGAACGGCATCAACATCGCGCTCTGCTTCCTGCTCGGCCTGGAACTCGGCTGGGGCGTCGTCGGCGTCGCCTGGGCGACCGTGACCGGTGAGTTCCTTGCCATGCTGCTCGGCCTGGCGATCGTCATCCGCCGGTTCCGGGCGGCCCCGCCCTTGCCGCGCCATCGCCTGCTCGACATGGCTGCCTTTGTGCGCATGCTGTCGCTCAACCGCGACATCATGATCCGTTCGTTCTCGCTGCTCGCCGCCTTCGCACTGTTCACCCGCCAAGGCGCGCAGTTCGGTACGGTGACGCTGGCCGCCAACGCCGTGCTGATGAATTTCTTTCTCGTTGCCGGCTACTTTCTCGATGGCTTTGCCACCGCCGCCGAACAGCTGGCCGGTCGTGCCGTCGGCGCGCGTGCCGCCGCGCCCTTCCGCCAGGCGGTGCGGCTGACCCTGTTCTGGGGGTTTGGGCTGGCGGGTGCCGCGACCCTGGTGCTGCTGTTTGGCGGCGCCGGTCTGGTTGCTCTTGTGACGACATCGGAGGAAGTCCGTTCGATGGCCGACATCTACCTGCCGTGGGCGGCATTCACCGCGCTGAGCGGTGTGCTGGCGTTCCAGATGGATGGCGTGTTCATTGGCGCGACCTGGTCGCGCGACATGCGCAACATGATGCTGCTGTCGTTCCTCGTTTTCGCGGCCGCGCTGCTGACGCTCGCGCCTACCTTCGGCAACAATGGACTTTGGGCGGCGTTGCACGTTTTCCTGCTCGCACGCGGCTTCAGCCTGCTGACGATCCTGCGGCTCAGGGTGCGAACCGCGTTTTAGACAGTGTCCCCGGAAGGGCCTGCGCCGTCCAGAGCTCCGAACCCCAGGTCAGCAATGGCCTGGCGGCAGCCAGTTCGGCGGTGTCGGCAACTTTTGTGCCGGTAGCTTTTTGCGATAGGAATTTTTTCTTGATTTCGTGCCCTCAGCTATGGTACATATTCGTCCATGGTGCTGATTTGCGCCAGTGACCCGCCGCTCAGGCGGGTTTTTCGTTTAATGCTCCGTCAGCCTACGCGCCGGCGAAGGCTCCGAAGGAACCCGTTAACCCGAATTCGTTGCCCTGCTGCGCCGTCGGGTGAACTTGCATTTCCAGTCGACTTCCAACAGACTTGATGCACCAATTGTTCCAGGGTGAGCTTATGCGAAGCTACCTGCCATATGTCTTGGGCGCGGCGCTGGGATTGCTCTCTGCGTTCATTCTCTCCGCGGTTTCTGGCATCGGAGGAACCGCACAGTTGCTTCTCTTCGGGGTTTTGCCTGCCATCGGCGGCACCATCTGCGAGCGGGCCGTCAGTCGCAATCTACGCTCCTGAGAGCAGTTCAGAGTTGCTTGGACGCCCAGAAGTCGAGGCGGCTGTCGCGCAACTCGCAAATCGACTTCAGCCGTTCCGTCTCGGCAAATCGCACCATTCCGGCGACGATCCGGCCCGGCAGTGCCGACCCGGCGTAGATCATGCTGGTGTAGAGCTGGACGAGATCGGCGCCAGCCCGGATCTTTTCCAGTGCCGTGTCGGTGGAATCGACGCCGCCGACACCGATGATGGCAAGCTCCGGCCCGAGCAGTTTGCGCATCCTGGCCAGAACGATGGTCGAGCGATCGAACAAGGGCTTGCCCGAGAGCCCGCCGGTCTCACGCGCGGCGTTGCCGCTGCGCAGCGCCGGCCGGGAGATTGTGGTGTTGGAGACGATGACACCGTCGATCCGTTTCTCGGTGACCTCGGCGGCGATGTCCTCCAACTCCGCCTCGAGCAGATCCGGGGCGATCTTGAGGAACACCGGCGGCTGGGCTGTTGCCGCGGCGCGCGCTGCCATGACCCGCGACAAGAGCTCACCAAGCTGCTCGCGCGCCTGCATATTGCGCAGGCCCGGCGTGTTGGGCGAGGAGATGTTGACGGTGAGATAGCTGGCGTATCGCGCGAAACGGGCAACACCGCGCTCATAGTCACTGACGCGGTCGGTGCTGTCCTTGTTGGCACCGATGTTGACGCCGACGATGCCGCCACGCCCCTTGCGTGCGGCAAGGCGTTTTTCAGCCGCTGCATGGCCTTCATTGTTGAAGCCCAGCCGGTTGATCACCGCTTCGTCCGCCGTCAGCCGGAAAATGCGCGGCTTCGAATTGCCGGCCTGCGGCAGCGGCGTGATCGTGCCGACCTCGACAAAGCCGAAGCCCAGGCCAAGCAGCGCGTCGGGCACCTCGGCATTCTTGTCGTAGCCGGCGGCCATGCCAAGCGGGTTGGGGAAATCGAGGCCGCAAAGGCTGACCTTCAGCTGGGCATCACGCGTAGCCGATGCCCCAACCGGCAGACCGCATCGCAGCGCCGCGATCGACAGGCCATGCGCGGTTTCCGGATCGAAGGCGAACAGCAGCTTCTGGCCAAGCCGGTCGAGCACGCTCATTGCCCCTCCAGTGCCGGGAACTGGTGCACGCCATCGGCACCAAGCGGCAGCGGTCGCACCCAAAGCACGGCTTTCAGGTCCAGCACGCCATAGAGATGCGGAAACAGCGCGCCGCCGCGCGAGACCTCGTATTTCAAAGCAGCACCCAGGCTAGCGCCGTCGATGGCGACCAGCAGAAGGTCGGTCTGGCCGGCAAAGTGCTTTGCAGCCGTTTCCTTGACCTGCGCTGCCGTGGAGAAATGGATGAAGCCGTCGGCGACATCGATCGGCGCGCCGGTGAAGCGGCCATTTGTTTCGGCCTCGCGCCAAGGCGCTCGCGGGGTTATCTTGTAGATAATCTGAGACATGGTTGCGCTATAGTCCGAACCAGCCACGCGGGAAAGGCCACGCCAAGGGTCTTCCCCATTTCCGGCGCAAACATGCGATATTTCAGGCCTTGGCCATGGAGGACAACATGCGTCTGCAGCACATCTTGATCCCCGCCGCGCTCGTTTCGCTGGTCGCGGCTTCAGCTTATTCGGAAGAAACCGACCGCTATCGACTGGAAAAGTCTGATAACGGCTATGTCCGGATGGATACGCAGACCGGCGCCATGTCGATCTGCGAGGAACGGTCCGGCCAGCTCGTCTGCAAGATGGCGGCCGACGAACGCGCCGCTTTCCAGGACGAGGTCGACCGCTTGCAGACCTCGATGAAGGCGATGGACGAGCGCGTCACCAAGCTCGAGAATTCGCTCTCCGCCCGCCTCGAATCGAAACTGCCGAGCGAGGAGGATTTCAACAAGACGATGAGCTACATGGAACGCTTCCTGCGCGGCTTCATGGGCATCGTCAAGGATATGGACAAGGACAACGGCACCCAGCTCAATTCGCAGAAGACCTGAGCATCGCTGTAGCATTTTGATTTCAGCAGGGGAAACGCGACGCGCTGGCTTTGCCGCTTGAAAACAGCGCGCCGCCCCTCATAATCGTTCAACTGATCCCGAAAAAGGCCAAAAAATCATCGTGGGATTCGGGGAGGGACATTTGCCGGCAGGCTATTCTTTCGTCATCGCCGACGATCATCCACTGTTTCGCGGTGCGCTGCGCGAAGCGCTCGCCGGCATCGGCAATGTCGCCGCCATCCACGAGGCCGGCGATTTCGAGAGCGCCAAGGCGCTGGTCGTGGCCAACGAGGATGTCGATCTGGTGCTGCTCGACCTGTCGATGCCGGGCGCCAGCGGCCTCTCCGGCCTCATCTCGCTGCGTGGTATCCATCCGGCGGTGCCACTCGTCGTGGTGTCGGCGCACGACGATCCGGCGACCATCAGGCGGGCGCTCGATCTCGGCGCTTCCGGCTTCATCTCCAAATCGGCCAGCATGGAAGAGATTCGTAGCGCCGTACAGTCGGTGCTTGCCGGCGATATTGCAGCACCCGTCGGGGTCGATCTCGGCGTCGAGCGGGATCCCGAAATATCAGACCTGATCAAGCGGCTGCAGGCGCTGACGCCGCAGCAGACCCGCGTGCTCGGCATGCTGGCCGAGGGCCTGCTCAACAAGCAGATCGCCTACGAACTCGGCGTCTCCGAGGCCACCATCAAGGCGCATGTCTCGGCCATCCTGCAGAAGCTCGGCGTCGACAGCCGCACCCAGGCGGTGATCCTCCTGTCAAAGATCGGCAGCGACCCGCTGCAGCCGACGAGCTGATCGCCAGGGCGCCCTGTTCGATCAGAATACTATTCAATCAGAGTACTGAACCTCGGTCCGCCCGATCGGTCGCGCGTTGGAACTCGCGGAACTGATGGCCGCCCGCCTTTTGACGCTATTCGGCCGCCGATGCCAGCCGCCTGACCCTAGCCATCATCGAGCGCAGCACCGCAGGTTTCAGCGGCTTGTTGATCACCGGAATCTCAAGCCCGCCCGCGGCAGTGCGCACCTCGTTGGAACGGTCGGCGGTGACCAGCACGGCCGTCAGGTCATCGCCATGGATCGCGCGCAGTCTGGCGATGATATCGAGACCGGTTTCGCCGTCGAGATGGTAGTCGGCAAGGACGATGTCCGGGCGGGGCATCGCAGAACTCTCCAGATCCTTTGAGCCGGACACCGTATCGACATTGCAGCCCCAGCCTTCGAGCAGGAGCCGCATGCCGTCGAGGATGCGGGCGTCGTTATCGATGCACAGCACGTGCAACCCGGCCAGCGAAGCCGTCGCGCGGGCAGGAGCCCTGGTTTCGATTTCGCGTCGCGGCTCCTGCACGGCCGCCACCGGCAGGATGACGGAAAAGCGCGTGCCCTTGCCGGGATTGGAAAAGATCCGGATCTCCAGGCGCAATACCCGGGCGATGCGGTCGACGATGGAGAGGCCGAGGCCGAGGCCCTCGGCTTCGCGCGCGCCTTCGTCGAGCCGGGTGAATTCGCGAAAGACGGTGTTCAGCTTGTCGCCGGCGATGCCGATGCCGGTGTCGACCACCTGGATCTCGGCCAGTTCGCCGCGCCGCCTGACGCCGACCAGCACACGGCCGTGGCGCGTGTATTTGATGGCGTTGGAGACGAGGTTCTGGATCAGGCGGCGCAAAAGGTTACGGTCCGTGGTCACGGTCAGCGATGACGGCATGATCGTCAGCTCGAGCTTCTTTTCGGCGGCGAGCGGCCGAAAGTCGTTGCCGATCTGGCGCAGCAATCCATCGAGGTTGAAGGCGCTATCGTCCGGCTTCATCGCGCCGGCGTCGAGGCGGGAGATGTCGAGCACGGCGCCAAGGATGGTCTCGACCGATTCCAGCGAGGATTCGATGTTGACCGCCGCCTTGCCGGCAGGCCCCTTGCCGGCTTTCTCGATCAGCGATGAGCAATAGAGCCGTGCGGCGTTCAATGGCTGCAGGATGTCGTGGCCAGCGGCGGCGAGGAAGCGCGTCTTGCCGAGATTGGCCTCCTCGGCCAGCATCTGCGCCTGCGCCAGCTCCTCGTTGACCCGAGTCAACTCCTCGTTGACCCGCGTCAGCTCCATGGTGCGGGTCTTGACGCGCTGCTCCAGCGATTCATTGGCCCGCTTCAGCGCCAGATCCTGTTCGACGCGTCCGGAAATGTCGGCATAGGTCGCGACTATGCCGCCGTCCGGCATTGGGTTGGAGCGCAGCTCCAGGATGCGGCCGCTGGTCTTCAGCTCCATCTGCCAGGGGCTGACGAAACTGGTCAGCCGGTTGAGCATGGCCACGCGCTGGTCGGCAGGGATGTCGCCGCGCTCGGCAAGATGGCGCAGGATGCGGTCGAGCGAGACGCCGACCTGGCCCATCTCGTCGGGCAGGTCGAAAAGCGCCCGGTACTGCCGGTTCCAGCAGATCAGGCGGAAGTCCCGATCGAAGACTGTGATGCCTTGCTCCATCTGGTCGAGCGCAATCTGAAGCAGGTCGCGATTGTGCTGCAGCGCCTCGGTGGCGTCGTCGAGCAAGCGAAAGGCATCCTTGGATTCGCGGTCGTGGCGTCGAAACAGCAGCGACAGGATCAGCCGTGCCGAGGAGGAACCGACGGCGCTGGCCAGCAGTTGCTCGGAAAAGCGGATGACGTCCATGCTCGCCTGCTCGTTGCCGTGCAGCGAAGTGCCGTTGGTCCTTTCGAACGACTGGAAGGAGCGCTCGGTGCGCTCGACGCCGAGATAGCGCCCGATCGTATCCTTGAGGTCGTTGACGGTGATGGCGGTGCGGAAGCGGCGCAGGCTGGGCATCGGACCGGCATCGCGAGGCACGAAGATCGACGCCTGGATGCGTTCCAGCGGAACCGATGCGCGCGAGAGGGAACCCAGCACGAAGAACACCGCGTTGATCGACAGGCTCCACAATACGCCGTGGTTCAGCGGTTCGGCGACGGTGCCGAACAGGGCCTGCGGCCGTAACGCCTCGAAGCCAAACAGCCCGTGCACGATGATGCCGGTATCGGATGCGGCAAGCGATGGAAACAGCAGCGTGTAGCCCCAGGCGAGGATGCCGGCGACCATGCCCAGCGCCGCACCCCGGCCATTGGCGCCGCGCCAGATCAGCCCGCCGATCAGCGCCGGCGCGAACTGGGCGATGGCCGCGAACGACATCAGGCCGATCGACGACAGGCGCACGCTGTTGGTGCTCTCGCGATAGTAGAGGAAGGCGATGAACAGCAGGATGAAGATCGCCCCGCGCCGCACGTTGAGGATGAGCGTCGACCAATCTTCGTTCTCGGAGGTCGATGTCTTGAGCAGGCGGCGCACGAACAGCGGAATGACGAGGTCGTTGGAAATCATGATCGACAGCGCCACGCTCTCGACGATCACCATAGCGGTTGCCGCCGACAGCCCGCCGATAAAGGCCGCCATCGCCAGCACGTCATGGCCGCTGAACAAGGGCAGCGACAGCACGTAGAGATCGCTGCTGGTCCCCGTGCCGACCAGCGACAGGCCAGCAAAGGCGATCGGCAGCACGAACAGATTGATCGCTACGAGGTAGAGCGGAAACACCCATGTCGCGGTGCGCAATTCGGCCTCGCCACGGTTCTCGACGATGGTGACGTAGAACTGCCGCGGCAGCATGACGATGGCAAAGCCGCTCAGGCAAGTCAGCACCAGCCAGGTGGCCAGCGAGGTGTTGTAGCTCATCGCCTGCCGAACCTGCACATTCTGGGCAAGCTTGGCGAACATATCGCCCGGGCCGCCGAAGATCAGGAAGGTGACCATCAGGCCGATCGCCAGGAAAGCGGCAAGCTTGACCACGGTTTCCACCGCAACCGCCAGCACCAGCCCGTCCTGGTGTTCAGTGGCGTCGGCGTGGCGTGTGCCGAACAGCACCGCAAACAGCGCCAGCAGCATGGCGACGACCAGCGAGATGTCGCTGACGAAGGGATCGAAGGAGGGCGGCGATCCCGTATAGTGCTCGACCATCAGGCTGACCGAACCGGAGATCGCCTTCAACTGCAGCGCGATATAGGGCACCGCGCCGATGGTGGCGATCAGCGTGGCGATCGCAGCGACAGTAAAACTCTTGCCGTAGCGGGCGCCGAGGAAGTCGGCGATCGAGGTGATCTTCTCGGTCTTGGCCAGCCGGACGATGCGGTTGAGCAGCGGAAAGCCGAACACGAACACCAGCACCGGGCCGGTATAGATGCCGAGGAATTCGAGGCCGCGTTCGGAGGAGAGGCCGACCGAGCCGAAGAATGTCCACGACGTGCAGTAGATCGCCAGACTGAGCGCATAGATGAAGGGCCGGGCCCGGCTTGGCTCGGAAATGGCCGAGCGGCGGTCGCCCAGGCTGGCGATGGCGAACAGCAGCGTCACATAGGCGATCGCGATGATGACGATGAACAAGCCCTGCACGCCGGCAATATCCTCCTTGTGCCGAATTTCAACCCGGCTTGCCCAGACGCAATCACAGCTTGGCTTCCGAGTCCATCACGGCTTTGGATGCATGAAGGCTGTGATTTCCGATGCATGTCGACCAAGAAGCGCAGCAGTTTTGGGCAACGGCATGCGCAAGAACAAGAGGCCCAAAGCGCGGCGTGACGCGCTTTACCGGACGGCCGTCGGGGAAGGAGAAACCGGTTGCTTCCTGCTTTTTGCCGATGTTGCAACCGGAGGTTTTTGTTATGTTCGTCCTCGGGTCGATGCCTGAGGACGGGAAACGGCAGCTCGGCCGGTCATGACAAGGAGGGTCGAATGCTGAAAGAGTTCCAGGAATTCATTTCCAAGGGCAATGTGATGGACCTTGCGGTCGGCGTCATCATCGGCGCGGCCTTTGGCAAGATCGTCGATTCCCTCGTCAACGACATCATCATGCCGATCGTCGGCGCGATTTTCGGCGGCCTGGACTTCAACAACTATTTCCTGGGGCTCTCCTCGGCCGTCAACGCCACCTCGCTGGCAGACGCTAAAAAGCAAGGCGCTGTTTTCGCGTATGGCAGCTTCATAACCGTAGCGTTGAACTTCCTTATCCTCGCCTTCATCATCTTCCTGATGGTCAAGGCGGTGAACAACATGCGCAAGCGGCTTGAGCGCGAGAAGCCCGCTGCGCCGGCCGCTGCGCCGCCCGCCGATGTCGCGCTGCTCACCGAAATTCGCGACTTGCTCGCCAGGAGATAGACGGATCAGGCTCTTCTGGACCAAAACCCCGGTCGTTCGCGGCCGGGGTTTTCTGTTTTCGCATCTGCTAAGGAGCGCCGATCAACGCCCGAGATCGGAACGGACCCGCCCATGACCCTGATCGACAGCCTTCACGCCGAAGCCCGCGCCGCGCCCGAAAGCGGCATTGTCGCCGTGGTCAATTACGGCCGCTTGCGCGAGGGCATGATCCCGCTCTGGGCCGGTGAGGGCGACCTGCCGACGCCTCCGTTCATCACCGATGCCGCGTCGAAGGCGCTAGCCGGCGGCGAAACGTTCTACACCTGGCAGAAAGGCATCCCCGATCTCAGGCAGGCGCTTTCCCGCTACTACGCCAGGCATTTCGGCAAAACCTTCCCGGAGGAACAATTCATCGTCACCGGATCCGGCATGCATGCCATCCAGCTGGCGCTCGACGCGCTCGCCGGCGCCGGCGACGAGGTGGTTTATCTGTCACCGGCTTGGCCGAATTTCGACGCCGCCGCGGCGATAGCGGGAGCCATTCCTGTTGCGGTCACGCTGGACCATTCCGGCAATGGCTGGTCCTGCGACGTCGAGAAGATCGCAGCGGCGATCACGCCGCGCACAAAGGCACTGTTCATCAACACGCCGTCCAATCCCACCGGCTGGACCGCCGATCACGAGACCTTGCAGGCAATCCTCGATCTCGCGCGCGCCAAAAATATCTGGATCATCGCCGACGAGATCTATTCGCTGTTCCACTATGGCCCTGGCCGCGCGCCGTCTTTCCTCGACATCGCGACGGCGGAGGATCGCATCCTCTACGTCAACAGTTTTTCCAAGAACTGGGCGATGACCGGCTGGCGTGTCGGCTGGATCAAGACACATCCGTCCCTGCAGCAGGTGTTCGAGAACTTGATCCAGTATTCGAATTCCGGCGTTGCCCAGTTCATGCAGCGCGGCGCGGTTGCGGCCCTTGATGAAGGCGATGCCTTCGTTGCCGAACAGGTAGAGCGGGCGCGCAAGGCGCGCGATCTGGTCTGCGGCATTCTCGGCGCCGCCGGCCGTGCCCGGTTCACCGTGCCGCAAGGTGCGTTCTATCTTTTCTTCACGGTCGACGGCATCACAGATTCACGCACTGCTGCCTTCGACATCGTCGACAAAGCCAATGTCGGCCTGGCTCCCGGCACGGCTTTCGGCCCCGGCGGCGAAGCCTTCCTCAGGCTGTGCTTCCACCGCCGCCTCGACCAGATCGAGGAAGCGGCGCATCGTCTGGCGAATTGGATGAAGACTGTTTGAGCCGTTGACGCAGAAACCCGCGTCAGATGGCCGCCGGAGGAGAGTTTTTCAGCCGCCTGACTTGGGCACCAGCAGCGGAATGATCCGGTCGCTCTTGGCCACGGACGGCCGACCGGCGGAGCCGTAGGGAATGCCGAGCGCGTCCCAGGTCTCGACCAGCGCGTCCTGCAGTTCGGCGATCAGTGCATCGGAGTGGAACGGCGTCGGCGTGATGCGCAGCCGCTCCGTGCCGCGCGGCACGGTCGGGTAGTTGATCGGCTGGATGTAAAGGCCGTGAACGCCGAGCAGGCGGTCGCTGGCCATCTTGCAAAGTTCCGGATCGCCAACCAAGACTGGCACGATGTGGGTCGGCGAGTCCATCACCGGCAGGCCGGCGGCAGAGAGTATCTGCTTGGTCCTCGCGGCCTGCTGCTGCTGGGCGTCGCGCTCGGCCTGCGAGCGCTTGAGATGGCGGATCGACGCGGTCGCGGCAGCCGCGATCGCCGGCGGCAGCGCGGTGGTGAAGATGAAGCCCGGCGCATAGGAGCGTACGGCGTCGATCACTGCACTGGTGCCGGCGATGTAGCCGCCTAGCGTGCCGAATGCCTTGGCCAGCGTGCCTTCGATGATGTCGATGCGGTCGGCCAGGCCTTCGCGCTCGGTGATGCCGCCGCCGCGTGGTCCGTACATGCCGACGGCATGCACTTCGTCGATATAGGTCATGGCGTTGTAGCGCTCGGCGAGCTCGACGATCTGCTTGATTGGCGCGATGTCGCCATCCATCGAATAGACGCTTTCGAAGATAATCAGCTTGGCGCGTTCGCGGCCCGCCGCCTGCAACAGGCTTTCCAGGTGCGCGACGTCATTGTGACGGAAGATCTTCTTCTCGGCGCCCGAGCGCCGTACGCCTTCGATCATCGAGGCGTGGTTCAGTTCGTCCGAGATGATCAGGCAATTGGGCAAAAGCCGCGCGATGGTCGAGATCGAGGCTTCGTTGGAAACGAAGCCGGAGGTGAAGACGAGTGCCGCTTCCTTTTCGTGCAGGTCGGCAAGCTCCAGTTCGAGCTCTACCAGCGGGTTGCTGGTGCCGGAAATGTTGCGGGTGCCGCCGGCGCCCGAGCCCATCCTGCCGGCTGCATCCTGGAACGCGGCGATGACATCGGGATGCTGGCCCATGCCGAGATAATCGTTGGAGCACCAGACGGTGATTTCCTCGGCGCGGCCGTTGGAACGCCAGATGGCGCGCGGAAACTTGCCCGCGATTCGCTCGAGGTCGGCGAAAACGCGGTAGCGACGCTCAGCATGGAGCTGGTCGATCGCTTCCTCGAAGAACCGCTGGTAGTTCATGTCGGCTTCCCAATTTTTGCGCGGGATCATAATCATTGCCCTATTGGTCGTCCACCAGGCCTTTCTGGTCAAAATGCCACGCCCCGGACCTGTTCCTATCGACCACGGATCGTGGCCTATTCCCTTGATGTGGATCAATTTTGTTTCAGGACGATGCCACGTGCAGACAATGCTGGTTACCATGAGTTCTAATGGCCACCAGGCAGGCTTTCCAGTAGGGCGGGGGTTGAGACAGTTTCCGATAAATCTTGAGATGCGAGGTCGCGGATGACAGTTTTGGTAACAGGCGGCGCCGGCTATATCGGCAGCCATATGGTCTGGGAGCTGCTGGATGCCGGCGAGAGCGTGGTCGTTCTCGACCGTCTTTCGACCGGCTTCGAATGGGCGGTAGCGCCGGAGGCAAAGCTGGTGGTTGGCGATGTCGCCGACAGGGAATTGGTCGGCTCGATCATCAGGGAAAACAAGGTCGAAGCGATCATCCATTTCGCCGGTTCCATCGTGGTCCCGGAATCGGTCGCCGATCCGCTTGGCTATTACGAGAACAACACCTGCAAGACGCGCACGCTGATCGAAACCGCGGTGCGCGAGGGCGTGCCCAATTTCATCTTTTCCTCGACCGCGGCCGTCTATGGCGGCGCCGGACTGGAGCCGGTGCGCGAGGATGCCCGCCTGGCGCCGGAATCGCCCTATGGCCTGTCCAAGCTGATGAGCGAATGGATGCTGCGCGACGCGGCGATCGCGCACGGCCTGCGCTATACCGCGCTGCGCTATTTCAACGTCGCCGGCGCCGACCCGAAGGGCCGCACCGGGCAGTCGACGCCGGGCGCCACTCATCTGATCAAGGTCGCCTGCGAGACGGCGCTCGGCAAGCGGCCGTTCATGCAGGTGTTCGGCACCGATTATCCGACGCCGGATGGCACCTGCATGCGCGACTACATCCATGTCAGCGATCTGGCGGCGGCGCACCGCCTGGCCCTTCAGCGGCTGCGCGCCGGCGGACAAAGCCTCGTCGCCAATTGCGGCTATAGCCATGGCTACTCGGTGCTCGAGGTCATCGACAGCGTGCGGCGTGCCTTCGGCCATGATTTCGAGGTGAAGATGGGCGATCGCCGTCCCGGCGACGCCGCGGCGGTGGTTGCCAATTCGGATCTCGCCCGCGCCGAACTCGGCTGGGAGCCGCAACGCGACGACCTCGACCAGATCGTTGCCGACGCGCTCGCCTGGGAGCGCATCCTGACCGGCAAGAACTCCGCTCGGGGCTGAGCCGGGTTCTCGCAAGGGCTCGCAAGGCGGGCAGTGAAGCGCTATTGAAGGCATTCGCGGCACGGCATGGAGGCGCCGCGCCGCGAGGCGCTTTGGGGGGATGGCATGAAAATAACGGTGATCGGGGCCGGTGTCGTCGGTACGGCGGCCGCCTTCTATCTGGCCAGCGACGGCCACGAGGTCACCGTGATCGAGCGCCATGCGGCGCCGGCGCGCGGCACCAGCCAGTCGAACGCCGGCCTGGTGTCTCCGGGGGATGCTACCGCCTGGGCTTCGCCGGCGGCGTTGAAGACATTCCTGCGCGCGCTCTACAACCATGATCTCGGCATCAAGGTCCGACTGCGCTTCGATCCCTATTTCCTCGCCTGGAGCCTGCGCTTCCTGCGCCAGTGCACGAAAGAGCGCCTGCGCGCCAACAGCCGGGTCAAGTTGCGCCTGGCGCTCTATTCGCGCGATTGCATCAACGCCATCTCGGCCGAGACTGGCATCGCCTATGACGAGCGCAAGAAGGGCATCCTCTATTTCTTCCGCTCGCAGCACAGCCTCGACACCGGCACCGACAATTATCGCTATCTGGCCGAGCATGGCCTGCCGATCGAGATCGTCGGCCGCGAGCGGCTGGTCGAGCTTGAACCCGGTCTTGCCGGCGTGAAGGAGAAGATCGCCGGCGGCGTCTATTCGCCGATCGACCAGACCGGCGATTCCCGGCAGTTCGTGGAAAAACTCGCGGCCTATTCAGCCGAAAAACTCGGCGTGAACTTTCTCTACGGAACGACGGTCGAGGGCCTCGCCATCGAGGGCGACCGGGTGAGTGCGGTGATGACTTCGGCCGGACCGGTCACCGGGGATGCCGTGGTCATCTCGATGGGACCGGAAAGTGGCCTGCTCGGCCGCCGCTACGGCATCGACCTGCCTGTCTATCCGGTGAAGGGTTATACTGCGACCATTCCGCTGGAAGACGAGAGCAAAGGGCCGACCATGGGCGGCGCCGACGAGGACCAGTTGATCGCCTATTCCAGGCTTGGCAACCGGCTGCGGCTCGCCTCGACCGCCGAATTCACCGGCTTTGACCGCAGCCATAAGCCCAGCGACTTCGCTGCCATGTTCAGGACCGGCAAGGACCTGTTTCCCGGTGCCTTCGACGAGAAGAAGGCGGAGCTGTGGGCAGGCCTGCGGCCGATGATGCCGAACTCCGTGCCGGTCATCGGCCGGGCGCGCTATAGGAATCTTTATCTCGACACCGGCCACGGCCATGTCGGCTGGACCATGGCCTGCGGTTCGGGAAAATTCCTTGCCGACCTCGTCGCCGGCCGTAAGCCGGAGATCGACCCGCAAGGGCTGGTCTACGGGGGCTAGGATGTCGGGACCGCAAGTCGCCATCGACCTTGGTCGCATCGAGCGCAATGCGCGCACTATCGTCGAGCGCTGCGCGCTCTCGGGCGTCAAGGTCTTCGGCGTCACCAAGGGCACCTGCGGCATGCCGCAGGTGGCGCGCGCCATGCTGCGCGGTGGCGTTGCCGGCATCGCAGAATCCCGCTTCGAAAACATCCGCCGGCTGCGCGACAGCGGCATCAACGCGCCGATCATGCTGCTACGCAGCCCACCGATGGCGCGTGTCGAGGAGGTGGTGCGCACCGTCGACATCAGCCTGCAGTCGGAACTCGCCACCATCCGCGAGATTTCGCGCATCGCCGAGCGCATGGGCCGCGTCCACGACATCATGCTGATGATCGATCTCGGCGATCTCCGCGAAGGCATCTGGCCGAATGATCTGATCCCGACGGTCGAGCAGATCCTGCAGTACAGAGGGGTGCGCATCGCCGGCATCGGCACCAATCTCGGCTGCTTCGGCGCCATCATGCCGACGCCGGAAAATCTCGGCCAGCTCGTCGCCCACGCCTACAAGACCGAACGCCTGTCCGGCAAAAGCCTCGACGTGATTTCCGGCGGCGCCTCGTCGTCGCTGCCATTGCTGCTCGAAGGCAGACTGCCGGCCGGCATCAACAATCTGCGTGTCGGCGAGGCGATCCTGCAAGGCGGCGTCGAGACCTTTCGCGACACGCCTTGGGCCGAACTCGAACCTGATGCCTGCCGGCTGACCAGCGATATCATCGAGGTCAAGCTCAAGCCGTCACGGCCGATCGGCCAATCCGGCTTCGATGCCTTCGGCAACCAGCCGGTCTTCCCCGACGAGGGCGACAGGCTGCGCGCCATTGCCAATATCGGCCGCGAGGATGTGCTGGTCGAGGGCCTGACGCCGATTGCCAAGGGGATAAGAGTGCTCGGCGCCTCCAGCGACCACCTGTTGCTGGATGTTGCCGATGCCGATCCGCCGCCGACCGTTGGCGACCGCGTCGCCTTCCGCATGAGCTATGGCGCCATGCTGCTGGCGATGACCTCGGAATATGTCGAGAAGGCCCCGATGCACGATGTCGAGGACTTCTCCGGCCGCAAGATGGTGCAGATCACCGCCGAGCAAGGGGCTGCCGGCATCCTGGCCCGTGAAGGCACCGGTGCGCGGCTGGAAGCGATGAATTTCGACGTGGTGGAACTGGCCGATGTCGAGCGGCCGCCATCGGGACTGATCCGGCTGACTGCCGGCGCCGACCGTCGCATCGCTCACAAGGCGCTGACCGCAACGGCGCGCGCGACGCATTCCTTCGGCCTGATCTGGATCGATTCCATTGCCGCCCTGATGCCCGAGGAAGAGGACGGCATCGACCTGCCGGAAGGCTCGGTGCTGGCGCGCACACTCGGTCTCGACCACAAGGCCGGTGCGCTGCAGCCGCAGCTGTCGCCGGAGAATGTCGTCATCGTCGGCTTGCGCCATGCCGATCCGGCCGAAGCGCGGGTGCTAAAGGATTCGCGCGTGTCGGCCTTCACCATGACCGACATCGACGCCATGGGCATGCGCGACCTCATGCACGAAGCGATCCGAATCGCCACCTCCGGCACGCAAGGCTTCCATGTCAGCTACTCGCCGACAGCAACCGAATTCGCAGGCTGGGCTGCGGGCTCCGGCGGCCTCACCGTGCGCGAAACGCATCAGGCGATGGAGGCGATCGCGCTCTCCGGCGGACTGCTGTCGATGGACGTTTCCGGACTGACCTCGGATCTGGAGCCTCGGATCGGCACCGACGTGGTCAACTTCGTCATGTCGGCTTTCGGCAAGCGGATTTTGTAGTCAGCTTTGCGCTTCGACCGCCGCGCGCCAGGCGCTGACGTAGTCGGCCCAGACCGGGTCGGTCGGCCGTTCTATTCGTTCGCCCTTGCCGTGCGCTGTTACCGGACCCGACGCCAGCAGTGCGGCGCCGATGCTGGTGCCGGTGGCAGCCTCGGATGCGACGACGGTGCGCCCCGTCGCTGCTGCCAGCATGTCGACAAAGAGCCGGTTGCGGGCAAAGGGGCCTTCGACGATGGTCGGGCCGTCGGCGCCGATCAGGTCGAGGCAGGTCGCCGTCATCAGCGCCAGATAGAATGAGATGGCGGCAAAGCGCTGGCCATTGTTCATGTCGTCGGCGTTGAGCCATGTCGCGGCCTGATGCGGGAACGGCCCCGATCCTTGCTGGGTCGATGGCAGCAGCAGCACTTTTCGCGCCAACACGGCGCTGACATCATCTTCGCTCCACTGCTCCGGCCGGTCCTTCGTCAGCACGGAAAACTCGCGACCGCCCATGAAGCGCGCCGAGGGAACGGGATTGCCGAGTGCGTTGACATTGACCAGCGTATCGCGTGCCGCATCCAGCGCAATCTGTTTGCCGCCGACCGCCATCGACACCACCCAGGTGCCGGTCGAGACGACGGAGAAGGGCGGCTTGTCGGAGAGAAGATGCGGCAGCAGCGAGGCGTTGGAATCATGCAGGCCGCAGAAGACCGGCGTTTGCGGGTCAAGGCTGGTTCGCACCGCGACACTGGGCAGGATCGGGCCGAGGCGGTCCCTGGCTGGCCTCACCGGCGCCATCAAGCCGCGCCATTCCACGCTGTCGACCAATGACGAAAAATCGGCCGTCCACGGGTTCCAAAGGTCCGTGTGGCAGCCGAGCGACGTCACCTCGTTGGCTGCGACACCGGTCAAGCGCAAGGCCCAATATTGCGGGTACATCAGCATCGCGGCGGCCTTGGCGAATTGCGTCGGGAAGCTTTTCTGCTGCCAGAAGAATTGCGCGCCCAGATTGAGGCCGAGCGGCAGGCGCGGCGTGCCGGTCTCGGCGAAAGGTGGGCGGATCGCGTCATAGTCCGCTGCCAGCCTGTCGGGGCCATCGAATTCGTAATCGAGCACCGGCAGCACCAGTTCGCCCGAGGCGTCGACCAGCGCGGCCGTCGCGCCATGTGTGGTGATCGATACGGCGTCGATGCGCTGTTCGCGGTTGAGGCCGGCAAGGCTGTCGAGGATGAATGTCCACAAGGCCTCGACATCATGATGCGGGTAGGGCGCCTGCCGCACCGGCGCATTGGCTATGCGGCGCAATGCTATCTCGCTCAGCGTCGCGAGGTCGACCAGTGCCACCTTGGCGTTGGTCTTGCCGATATCGATGACGGCGATGTGGCGTATCGTGCTCATTCCATGTGGAACACGGTTTCCAGCGGCACGGCCACCGGTTCGTTGTCCGGCCTCGTCTCCATGATGTCGGCCATGTGTGCCCACCAGCGCTGCATCTCCGGATGCCTAGGCAGGTCGTCCATGCCGTGGTCGTCTCGGCGCCACAGCACGCCGAACAGGATGTTGGTCTCATCATCGAGATGGATGGAATAATCGGAAACGCCGGCCTGCTTCAGGAGCGCGACCAGCGACGGCCAGATCTCGTCGTGGCGCTTCTTGTATTCGGCCTTCATGCCGGGTTTCAGCTTCATCTTGAACGCGTATTTCTGCGGCATCAACGTCCTCCGCGTAGCCGCCGCCAGACGATCGGCAGCGCGATGACAATGATCAGCAGCAGGCCGATGAAGATCGACATGACGATGCCGGGCACGTTGAGCAGGCCAAGCCCGAAGGTCACCAACCCCATGATGAAGGCGGCCAGCACGACGCCCAGAATACTGCCGGCGCCGCCGAGGATGCTAACGCCGCCGAGCACCACCATGGTGATGACTTCCAACTCATAGCCCTGCGCGATCGAGGGTCGCGTCGAGCCGAGGCGCGAGGTGATCAGCACCGAGGCGATGCCCGACATCAGGCCGGTCAGGCAGAACAGGATGAACTTGGTGCGGCCGACGCGCACGCCGGAAAATTGTGCTGCGACCGGGTTGTTGCCGATGGCAAAGACACGACGGCCGAAACTCGTGCGGTGCAACAGGAACCAGTAAACGACGGCTGCGATGAGGAAGAGCACCAGTTCGAACGACACCACCCACCAGACATAGCCCTGGCCGAAGAAGGCGAAGCTATCGGGATAGCCCTTGTAAGCCTGGTCGCCGAGGATGATGAAGGCGATGCCGCGAAACAGGCTCATCGTGCCGATGGTGACGACGATGGAGGGCAGTCCGAGCCTTGTCACCAGCAGGCCGTTGAAGGCGCCGCAGCCGAGCCCGACGACGATGCCGATCAGCACCAGCACCGGCATGCCGGCCCCAGCCTGCACCGCCATGCCCATCATGGTCGACGCCAGCGCGATGATCGCGGCCACCGACAGGTCGATCTCGCCCGAAATGATCAGCAGTGCCATGGCGAAGGCGATCAGACCCTTCTCGGTGAAATTGAAGGTGAGATCGGACAGCGAGTACGGGTCGAGGAAATACGGCGAGGCAAGGCTGTTGATGGCGAAGATCGCCACCGCCACCACGACCAGCAGCGCTTCCCAGGAAAAGATCGCCGAACGCAGCGGCTTGTCGAGCCGGTCGGGAATGTGGCGCGGGGCAGGGATGTCGGTCATGCCGCCTCCACCTTTCTCAGGATGATGCGGCCCTGCCGGCGTTCGCCGCGCGCGTTGAGCACGACGGCCAGAATGATGGCGCTGCCCGAGATCGCCATCTGCCAGAAGGGCGAGATGTTGATGACCGGCAGTGCGTTGGAGATGATGCCGAGGAACAGCGCGCCGAGCACTGCGCCGCCGACCGAGCCGATGCCGCCGGCGATCGAGATGCCGCCGATGACGCAGGCGGCGATGATGTTGAGTTCATAGCCGTTGGCGACCTCGACCGAGGCAATCACATAGCGGGAGATCCAGAGATATCCCGAGAGGCCGCCGATCATGCCGGAGATGCAGAAGACGATGAATTTCGTCCGGCCGACATCGATGCCGGCATAGACCGAAGCCGTCGGGTTGACGCCGATGGCATAGATCGAGCGGCCGAGCGCGGTGCGCGTCATCAGGACGAAGAATAGCACGATGACCAGGATGGCGATCCAGGACAGCACCGGAATGCCGAGGAACGCCGCCCGCTGAAAGCCGATGAAGTCCGAGCTCATCTTGTCGGCATTGACCCAGGCGCCGCCTGACTGGACGAAGGTGGCACCGCGATAGATGGTGAGCGTGCCCAATGTCACCACGATCGAAGGGATGTTCAGCCGCCAGACCAAAAGGCCGTTGATGGCGCCGAGCACCAGGCCGACGACCAGGGCGATGCCAATCAGCAGCGGGATCGGGATTGCCGGATGCGCGGCGTTCAGCATTGCCACTACCATGCCGGTGAAGCAGAGATTGGACGCCATCGACAGGTCGATCGACCGGGTCAGGATCACAACCATCTGGCCAAGCGCCAGGATCATCAGGATCGAGGTGTCGTTGAACACCTGGCGCAAATTGCCGGGATCGGCAAAGGCGGGGAAGCGCGTCGATATCAGCCCGATCAGCACGACGATGGCGGCAAGCAACCAGATTTCACGATATTTGAAAAATGCTTTCATGCGACGATCCCTGCTGCCGTCCTGACCAGCGTCTCGGCGTCCAGGCCCTTGTTGTCGAAGACAGCAGCAACGAGACCCTCGCGCATGACCACGATGCGGTCGGACATGCCAAGGATTTCCGGCAGTTCCGACGATACCATGATCACCGACAGGCCCTGCGCCACCAACTCGGCCATGAAGCCGTGCACGGCGGCCTTGGAGCCGATGTCGATGCCCTTGGTCGGCTCGTCCAGGATGATCACCTTGGGCGCCGTCGCCAGCCATTTGGCGATGACGATCTTCTGCTGGTTGCCGCCCGACAGCGTGCCGACATCCTGGCTGAGCGAGGAGGCACGCAGGTCGAGCCGCTCCGTAAAGGAGCGGGCGAGCGCGAATTCTTCCGACAGTCGCAGCAGGCCGGATCTGGAGGTGCGCTTGAGCGAAGGCAGCGAGACGTTCTGGAAGATCGGCAGGCCGATCACCACGCCCTGCTTGCCGCGCTCTTCCGGCACGTAGACGATGCCGGCTTCTATCGAATCCGCCGCCGATTTCGGCGCGATCTTGTTGCCTTCGAGCGTGATCGTGCCGCCTGAGGTGCGGGTGATGCCCGATATCGCCTGCATCACCTCGCTGCGACCAGCGCCGACAAGGCCGTAGAAACCGAGGATTTCGCCCTTGTGCAGTTCGAAACCGATATCGTTGAACTCGGTCGGATGCGACAGTCCGGAAACGGAAAGCACCGGCGCGCCGATCTCAGCCTTGCGCTGCGGAAAGATATGGTCGACGGCGCGGCCGACCATCAGGCGCACGATCTGGCTTTGGCCCGCATCCTTGATCAGGCCTTCGCCGACCATTTCGCCATCGCGGAACACCGTGTAGCGGTCGGCTATGCGGTAGATCTCGTCGAACTTGTGGCTGATGAACAGGATCGCCTTGCCTTCGCTCTTGAGGAACTCGATCAGCAAGAACAGCTCCTCGATCTCCTTCATCGAAAGGGCGGCGGTCGGCTCGTCCATGATGACGATCTGAGCGTCGATCGACATGGCCCGGGCCACGGCGACCAAATGCTTGTTGGCGATGCCGAGATCCTTCAGCCGGGCATCGGCGTGGATATGACCCGCATGCATGGTGTCGAGCACTTCGCGCGCGTTCTTGCGCATCGTGCGCCAGTCGATGGTGCCGAACCGCGTGCGCGGGGCGTGACCGAGAAAGATGTTCTCGGCAACCGTCAAATCGTCGAACAGCACGGTTTCCTGGTGGATGGCGGTGACGCCGTGTCCGAAAGCCGCGTGCGCGCTGGGCAGGGTGACGGCTTGGCCGTCGATGCTGATTGTGCCCGTGTCGGGCTGGTAGATGCCGGTCATGATCTTGACCAGGGTCGACTTGCCGGCACCGTTCTCACCGATCAGCGCGGTCACCTGGCCCGGATAGAGCGACAGGCTGACATTATGCAGCGCGCGCACGCCGGGAAAGCTCTTGGAGATACCGGACAGCGTCAGGCGTGGAGCCAAGGCCGGAGGCCGCTCGGTTGCCGCGCTGTGTTGGGCTGTCGTGTCCATAGTCGTATCAAGCCCTGAAACAAGGTTCGTTTGAAGTCGCGGCGGGATTTGAGGTCCCGCCGCGCCAGTTTGAAGAGCGTCCGGGATCAATAGATCTTGGAGAACTTCTCGATGTTCGACTTGTCGAACTGGAAGGGCGGAGCCATCGCAGCCGAGTTGGTGTCGTCGAGCGTGACCTTGCCGACGCGGCCGATCGACAGCGTGGCACCAGGCTTCGCCTCTTCCTTCTTCACCGCCAGATCATGGGCGAGGTAGACGGCCGAATAGCCGAGGTCGATCGGGTTCCACAGCGCAACCGCCTGGCTGGCGCCGTTGTCGATGAACTTCTTGAACTCGGACGGCAGCGCCAGACCGGTGACATTGACCTTGCCGATCAGGTTTGCATCGGTGACGACCTGGGCGGCGGCGACGACGCCGACGGTGGTCGGCGCAATGATCGCCTTGAGGTTCGGATAGGACTTCAACAGGCCCTTGGCCTCGTCCGTGCTCTTGGCCGAATCGTCATCGCCATAGACGGTGGCGACGAGTTTGATCTTGGGGAACTTCTCCGGCAGGATTTTCTTGGCCGCATCGATCCAGGCGTTCTGGTTGGTGGCGGTCGAGGAGGCCGACAGGATGGCGACTTCGCCGCCTTCCGGCAGGTAATCGGCGGCAAGCTTGATGATGGTCTCGCCGATCAGTCCGGTGTCGGACGGATTGAGATGCAGTTGGCGACCTTCCTTGGCGACGCCCGAATCCCAGGAGATGACGGTGATGCCGCGTTCCATCGCCTTCTTCAGCACCGGCACCAGCGCGTCGGCGTCATTGGCCGAAATGGCGATGGCGTTGACCTTCTGGGCGATCAGCGAATTGACCACTTCGATCTGCGCTTCGGCGGTCGCCTTGGTCGGGCCGGTGTAGATGATGTCGACGTCGCCAAGTTCCTTGGCCGCCTCTTCGGCGCCCTTGTTGGCGGCATCGAAGAACCCGTTGCCGAGCGACTTCACCACCAGCGCGATCTTGACGTTCTCGGCATAGGCTGCATTCACGAACATGGCGGCTGAAAAAGCCGCGGTCACCATCAATTTCTTCAAGAAGCTCATCGAATATCCTCCCTTGAGCGTTGCATTCCATCGCCGCTGCTGGCGTGAGAGTGTCTCAGGCCTGCAGCGAAGATTCTTCCTTTGCCGACTTGCGGGCGACGATCAGCGTCACGCCGGCGGTCTCTAACATCTTGGCTTCGCGATCCTCGATGCCGTCATCGGTGATGACGGTGGCGATGCGCGACAGGCCGCACAGGATCAGGCTGGAGCGTTTGCGGAATTTCGAGGAATCGACCAGCACCACCAGTTCGTCGGCCTGGTCGATCAGTTTCTGCTCCGCCTGGATCAGCAGCGGGTCGCCCTCCATCAAACCGAGCGGCCCAAGCCCTTGCGCGCCCATGAACATGAGGCGCGCATAGAAATTGCGCGTCACGTCATTGTCGAAGGGCGACAGGATGATGTTCTGCTCGCGATAAATGGTACCTCCAGACAGCATCACCGTATTCTTGGAGTGCTTGAGCAGGTGCTCTGCGATCGGGAACGAATTTGTGAAGATCGGCATGCGGCGGCCGGTCAGGAAATGCACCATCTGGAAGGTGGTGGTGCCGCCATTGATGATGATCGGCTCACCGTCCTTGCACAGCTCGACCGCTTCACGCGCGATTGCCCGCTTCTGCGAGGCGTTGATCGTTTCATTGACGGAAAAGGGCCGGCCGGCCAGCCCAATGAACTGCGGCGGCGAGATTGCTTCAGCGCCGCCACGCACACGGCGCAGGCGCTTCTGGACATGGAGTGCCGCGATGTCACGCCGGATCGTCGCCTCGGAGGACTCCGTCAGGTCGACCATCTCCTGCACCGTCACCACAGGTTTTTCCTGGACGGCGGACAGAATGATCCTGTGGCGCTCTTTTTCGTGCATGGTTCCTCCCTGCCTCGGCATCTAGGCACCCAAAACGCGCAGTGTCAATCATTTCCGATCATATAATTTCATTGTGCAGTGCAATATGATCGATCTTGATCGTTTGTGATTGACAAACGGGCTGCTTCCGTGGAAATTTGGGCAAAATTGGCCGCACCGTCTGCGTGCCTTCGGGAGGATTACATATGCTCGACAAGCGCACCGGCGCGCGGCTCGCCAATCTGTGGGACGAGGCCAAGGCTCAAGCGATGAGCGAGCCGGAACTTCTGGTCTATCGCTCGAACACGCTTGGCTCCGACAAGCGCGTCACCAATTATGGCGGCGGCAACACCTCCTCGAAGATATGGCAGAAAGACCCGCTCACCGGCGAGGATGTCGAGGTGCTTTGGGTCAAGGGCTCGGGCGGCGACAGCGCCTCGATCAAGCTTGACGGCTTTGCCACCCTCTACATGCACAAGCTGCGCGCGCTCAAAGGCCTCTATCGCGGCGTTGAGCACGAAGACGAAATGGTCGGCTTCCTCCCGCACTGCACCTTCAACCTTAATCCGCGCGCCGCCTCGATCGACACGCCGCTGCATGCTTATGTGCCGAAGCCTTTTGTCGATCACATGCATCCGGACGCCATCATCGCCATTGCCGCGGCCAAGGATTCCAAGGCGCTGACCGGGGAGATCTTCGGCGACGCCATCGGCTGGCTGCCGTGGAAGCGTCCCGGCTTCGAACTCGGCCTGTGGCTGGAGAAATTCTGCCTCGAACATCCCGCGGCCAAGGGCGTCATCCTGGAAAGCCACGGCCTGTTCACCTGGGGCGACACTCCTCGGGAATGCTATGAGACGACGATCTCGGTGATCAATCAGGCGATCGAATGGTTCGAGCGCCGCTCCGAAGGCGTCGCCATCTTCGGCGGCGAAGCGGTCAAGTCGCTCGATTCCGCTTCACGCCGCGCCATTGCCGCGAAACTGATGCCGAAAATCCGCGGCCTGATCTCGGAAAAGAGCCACAAGACAGGTCATTTCGACGATTCGCCCGCCGTTCTCGAATTCGTCAACTCCAGGAATCTGCGCCCGCTGGCGGCGCTCGGCACGTCGTGCCCTGACCACTTCCTGCGCACCAAGATCCGTCCGCTGGTCATCGAGTTCGATCCGGCAAAGCCCGATGTCGATGCCGTCATCGCGCGCCTCGCCGACGACGTCGCGGCCTATCGTGTTGGCTATCAGGCCTATTACGACAGCTGCAAGCACGCCGACTCGCCAGCCATCCGCGATCCCAACGCCGTTGTCTATCTGATGCCCGGCGTCGGCATGTTCACTTTCGCCGGCGATAAGGCGACGGCGCGCATCTCGGGCGAATTCTATGTCAACGCCATCAACGTCATGCGCGGCGCCTCGACCGTCTCATGCTATGTCGGCCTGCCTGCGCAGGAAGCCTTCGACATCGAGTACTGGCTGCTCGAGGATCTGAAGCTGCAGCGCATGCCGAAACCAAAAGCTCTTGCCGGCCAGATCGCGCTGGTCACCGGTGGCGCCGGCGGTATCGGTCGCGCGACCGCCAACCGGCTGCTGAGCGAAGGCGCCTGCGTCGTGCTGGCCGACATCGACGAGACAGCGCTCGCCAGCGCCAACGACGAATTGTCCAAAGCCTATGGCAAGGATTTCGTCCGGCCGGTGCCGATCAACGTCACCTCGGAGGAGCAGGTTATCTCCGGCTTTGCCGAGATGGCGGTCGAGTTCGGCGGCATCGACATTCTGGTGTCGAACGCTGGCCTCGCCTCCTCGGCGCCGATCGAGGAGACGACGCTGGCGCTGTGGAACAAGAATATGGATATCCTGTCGACCGGGTATTTCCTGGTCTCCAGGGAGGCGTTCCGGCTGTTTCGCGTGCAGAACATCGGCGGCAACGTCGTCTTCGTCGCCTCCAAGAACGGACTTGCCGCCTCGCCCAACGCCGCCGCCTACTGCACCGCCAAGGCCGCCGAGATTCATCTCGCTCGATGCCTCGCACTGGAGGGAGCGGAAGCCCAGATCAGGGTCAATGTCGTCAACCCGGACGCGGTGCTGCGCGGCTCGAAGATCTGGAGCGGCGAATGGAAGGAACAGCGCGCCGCGGCGTACAAGATGTCGACCGACGATCTGGAGGAGCACTATCGCTCGCGTTCGATGCTGAAGCGCTCGGTCTTCCCGGAAGACATCGCCGAAGCGATCTATTTCTTCGCCTCCGACATGTCGGCCAAGTCGACCGGCAACATCATCAATGTCGACGCGGGCAATGCGCAGAGTTTTACGCGCTAATGATCTGAAGGCGGCGCCGCCGACGCCGAAGCGCTTCCGGCAGGCGGATGACGGGCAGCGCCGGCCGAAAGCATTTTGGGAGGAATAGCAGTGTCCGAAACCATCATCTCCGCCGACGTCGTCGGCAAAGACAACGCCGCGCGCAAAGCCAACCTCGAGCGCGACTACGCCTCGCTCGGCGAGCGCCTCGACCGTCGCGGCATCGCCATCGATGCCATCCGCGACAAGGTCGAGAAATTCGCGGTGGCGATTCCGTCCTGGGGCGTCGGCACCGGCGGCACCCGCTTTGCCCGCTTTCCCGGCGCCGGCGAGCCCCGCGACATCTTCGACAAGATCGAGGACTGCGCCGTTATCAGGCAATTGACGCAGGCGACGCCGACCGTGTCGCTGCACATTCCGTGGGACAAGGCCGACCCGAACCGGCTGAAGCAGGCAGCCTCGCGCTTTGGCCTCGGCTTCGATGCCATGAACTCCAACACTTTCTCGGATGCGAAGGACCAGAAACTCTCCTACAAATTCGGCTCGCTGTCGCATGCCGACGCCGGCACGCGCCGGCAAGCGGTCGAGCACAATCTCGAATGCATCGAGATCGGCAAGACGCTGGGTTCGAAGGCGCTGACGGTATGGATCGGCGACGGCTCGAATTTTCCCGGTCAGGTGAATTTCGCCAAGGCCTTCGAGCGCTATCTAGACGCCATGAAGGAGATCTATGCTGGGCTGCCCGCTGACTGGAGGCTGTTCAGCGAGCACAAGATGTACGAGCCGGCCTTCTATTCCACCGTCGTGCAGGATTGGGGCACCAACTACATCATCGCTAGGGAACTGGGCGACAAGGCGTTCTGCCTGGTCGATCTCGGCCACCACGCCCCCAACGTCAACATCGAGATGATCGTCTCGCGGCTTATCCAGTTCAAAAAACTTGGCGGCTTCCACTTCAACGATTCCAAATATGGCGACGACGATCTCGATGCCGGCTCGATCGACCCCTACCGGCTGTTCCTTGTCTTCAACGAACTGGTCGATGCGGAGCTTTCGGGCGCCGAGGGTTTTGATCCCGCGCATATGCTTGACCAAAGCCACAATGTCACCGACCCGATCGAAAGCCTGATGCTGTCGGCGGTCGAGGTGCAGCGCGCCTATGCGCAGGCGCTGCTGGTCGACCGCAAGGCGCTCGAAGGGTACCAGGACAGCAACGATGCGTTGATGGCGACGCAGACGCTAAAACTGGCCTATCGCACCGATGTCGAGCCGATTCTCGCCATGGCTAGGCTGAAGACCGGCGGCGCCATCGACCCGGTTGCGGCCTATCGGGCGGCGGGTTACCGGGCCAAGGTCGCGGCGGAACGGCCGGCGGTCGCCGGCGGTTCGGGCGGCATTGTCTGAGGCGAACTCCCAGCCGATATTGCCCCTCACCGGTTTGCTTCGTGAGGGACCGTTTTGTGAATGGACTCGATTGATCCGAGAGGCTCTTCTAGGCGCACCCCCCGCCCGGAGAACCGCCATGCCTCTCAACCGTCGAACCCTGATCGCCGTTAGTCTCTCCGTCGCCTTTGCGCTTGCGCCACTACAGTTGACTTTTGCTGCATCGCCGGCGCCGGCCAAAGGCGAGCACGGCATGGTGGTGACGGCCCAGCATCTGGCCTCCGAAGTCGGCATCGAAGTCTTGAAGAAGGGCGGCAATGCTGTCGATGCGGCGGTTGCCGTCGGCTATGCACTCGCCGTCGTCTACCCCAATGCCGGCAATATCGGCGGCGGCGGCTTCATGACCATCCGCTTCAAGGATGGCAAATCGACCTTCCTCGATTTCCGCGAGCGGGCGCCGCTGTCGGCGACCAAGACCATGTATCTCGACAAGGACGGCAACCCGGTAAAGGGTGCCAGCCTCGACGGCTATCTCGCCGTCGGCGTGCCGGGCTCGGTGGCTGGTTTCGAGATGGCACGCGAAAAATACGGCAAATTGTCCCGCCAGGATCTGATGGCGCCGGCAATCAGCTTTGCCAAGGATGGCTTCATCCTCAATCAGGGCGACGCCGCCTCTTTTGCCGGCAGCGCCGACAGGCTGGCGAAGGACCCCGCCGCCGCCGCCATTTTCCTGAAACCCGGCGGCAAGCCCTACGGCATCGGCGAGCGGCTGATCCAGCCTGATCTTGCGGCCTCGCTCACCGCCATTTCGGAAAAAGGTCCTGATGCCTTCTATAAAGGCGCTATCGCCGACGCCATCGTCAAGGCGAGTGGCGCCAAGGGCGGCATCCTGGCCAGGCCGGATTTCGAACAATATGCCGTCCGCGAACTGAAGCCCGTGACCTGCTCCTATCGCGGCTATGAGATCACCTCCTCGCCGCCGCCAAGCTCAGGCGGCGTCATCATCTGCGAAATTCTCAACGTGCTGGAAGGGTATCCGCTGTCCTATCTCGGCCCAGGTTCGGCCGAGACGGTCCATGTCATGGTCGAGGCGATGCGCTTCGCCTATGTCGACCGCAATTCGGCCCTCGGCGATCCCGATTTCGTCGACAACCCGGTCACGAAACTGCTTGATAAGGCCTACGCCAAGGATATCCGCGACAAGATCGACCCGTTCCGGGCCGGCGTGTCGCAGGACCTGATGCCGAAGGGTTTTGGCGAGAGCAAGGAGACAACCCATTATTCGATTATCGACAGTGACGGCAACGCGGTTGCGGTCACCTACACGTTGAACGGCTCCTTCGGCGCCGGCGTCGTCGCCGATGGCACCGGCATCCTGCTCAACAACGAGATGGACGATTTCACCCAGAAGCCCGGCGTGCCCAACCTCTATGGTCTGGTCCAGGGCGAGGCCAATGCCATCCAGCCCAAGAAGACGCCGCTTTCGTCGATGAGTCCAACCGTGGTGGCCAAGGACGGCAAGCCGTTCATGGTCATAGGCAGCCCCGGCGGCTCGCGCATCATCACCATCACACTGGAAGCCATCGTCAATGTCATCGACCATGGCATGAACATCCAGGAGGCGATCGACGCGCCGCGTATCCATCACCAGTGGCTGCCGGATAAGGTCTATATCGAGCCGTTCGGTCTGTCGCCGGATACCGAGAAGCTGCTGGCCGGCATGGGTTATCACCTCGATCTCGCTGACCAGACCTGGGGCCAGGCGGCAGGCATCCTGATCGGCGGCAAAAGTCTGGCGGAAATCGAGAAGGGCGGCGGCGCGCGCTACAATGGCGCCATCGACAGCCGCGCGGCCTCTGGCGAGGCGCTTGGATACTGAGCTTGGCAAGGCTGGAGATGGGCTTGGAGCAGCGTAGCGATTCGGGTTGATCGCCCGCTGCTCAAGCGGGTTGGCGCATAGAAGCAATGGTCGTCACAAGACCAGCGTGATGGTGGAGGCAATCAGCATCACGGCGGCAATGCCGACGAACAGCGCGTAGATGCGCGGTCGGTCGAGCAGCAGCGCGTTGCCGGATATCCAGGCGGACGTGGCGCCGCCAAGCGCGAAGAGGAAGCCGTTGCGGTGCCCGAAGACCATCGATGCGGCCATCAGTCCGCCAATGATCAGCGCGCCGAATACGATGATCACGGCAACGGCGTATTTCTCGAAATCGTTGCCGCTCCCCATGCTCGGACCGATCGCGTTCAACGTCGGCAGGTCGTCCGGATCGAAGGGGTTGGTCGACCCATACTCGTCTTGACCGACAGGCTCTCGCATCATTCGTTCTCCGTATAGCGGCAACAAATCATCAAGCCTTGCCGAGCGCAACCCGATCGCACTGCCTTGATGCGTTCGACCGGTCTTTTGACGCCTTCTGGCGGCGGTTCGCAGCCGCCTTTTTGATTCGCGCCCTGGCCGTCTTCGGGTCTCTGGCTATCCGGGACCCGGCGATTGCCGTCCCTCTATCATGGAATGCAGTCGTGGAGGAAAAATGATTCGGCACGTGGATTGCGTTTCGCGGACTGCGATTTTCGCGTGATGCGCACGGGGCTCCCGCAGGCCGAATCGCCTGCGGCCGGCGGACGGGTTGCGCCTGACAATCCCTCTGGCAAAAAAGCAGGCCTGTCGGAGCGCGTAAATGTTGACTATTAAGTTCATGTTTCATAGTCAATCGGGAGTCCAAATCGAAAAGCAGGCGCGCCGCAGTGCAGAGAGACCGAGAGCTCCAGCCGAGAGCCATGCCCGATCATCCGTGTCGAATGACCCGGCGCCAGGCACTGGGGCTTTTCACGCTGCCGTTCGCGGGTATGGCGTCGGCGACGGCCGAACCCCGCAGGCCGCGCATAGTCTGCCTCGATGACGGGCTGGCCGAGACCTTGCTTATGCTGGGTGTGACGCCGGTTGCCATTGCCGACCGTCAAGTGTGGGAGACCTGGGTCGTCGAGCCGCCGCTGCCGGCCGATATCGCCGATGTCGGCACGCTGCTCGAGCCCAATCTCGAATTGCTGCAGCAGCTCAAGCCCGACATCATCCTGTCCGTGCCGTATATCGACGGCATCAAGCCGCTGCTCGAACGCGTGGCGCCGGTGACGACGATCGGGCTCTATACCGAAGCCGGGCAGCCCTATCGGCGCGCCGTCGAGGCGACGCGCCAACTCGCCAGGCTTGTCGGCAAGGAAAGCGAAGGCGAAGCGCTGATCGCGGCAACGGATGCTTATTTTTCAGAAGTTCGCCAGCAGCTGGCGCCGCTTTCGGCGCAGCCGATCTATGTCGTCAGCTTCATGGACCCGCGCAATGTGCGCGTCTACGGCAAGAAAAGTCTGTTTCAGGAGGTGTTCGACCGTATCGGGCTCAGCAACGCCTGGACGGGCGAGACCAATTATTGGGGGTTTTCGACCGTCGGCATCGAAGGTTTGGCGACAGCCAGCGACGCACGCCTGGCCTATCTCGAACCCTTGCCCGAGGGCGCCGGCGGCACGCTGACCGAAAGCCCGGTCTGGAACGCCATGCCCTTCGTGCGCAACCGCTCGATCATGCGTCTTCCCGCCGTCCTGATGTTCGGCGCGCTTCCGTCCGCGACCCGTTTTGCCCGGGTCCTGGCGTCGGCACTGAGCGCGGAAGCTGCTCATGGCTGACGGTGCTGCGACCATCGCTCAAGAGGGAAAGCCTGCGTCGGCCGGCCGAGCCTTGCCAGGGGGCCTTCTCGGCAACCAGCCGGTAGGCGCGATCCTGCTTTGCGCCATGCTGGTCGCGGCAGCGTTAGCGGCAACCGTCTCAAACCTCACGGTGCAGCTGCCATCGGCGCTCTGGCTCCAATCGCTCGCCGCCCCCGACATCGCCGACATGCGACAGGTGCTCGTCCACTACGCCTTCCTGCCCAGGCTTGCGGTCAGCCTTTTGTGCGGCGCCGCACTCGGGCTTGCCGGAACGGTCCTGCAACAGGTTCTACGCAATCCGCTCGCCTCGCCCGAAACGGTCGGCGTCTCGGCGGGCGCCTATCTGGCGCTGGCACTGGCGACGCTTCTGTCACCGTCCCTGCTTGCGTTCGGCCGCGAATGGGTGGCGCTGGCTGGCGCCTTCACGGCGCTGGCCGCCGTCTTCGCTCTGTCCTGGCACAAGGGCCTGTCGCCGCTTTCGGTCGTGCTGGCGGGGCTTGTGATCAGCCTCTATGCCGGCGCCATCGGTGCCGCGCTCATTGTGCTGCGGCATGAATGGCTGGCCAGCCTGTTCATCTGGGGCGCCGGTTCGCTCGGCCAGCAGGACTGGTCGACGACGCTGTGGCTTTTGCCACGCATCGGCACTGCTGCGCTGGCGATCTTCCTCATGGTGCGGCCGCTGACCTTGCTAGGCCTCGACGATGAAGGCGCGCGCAGCCTTGGCGTGCCGCTCGGCGCCTATCGCTTCGCCGGACTGGCAGCCGCCGTCGCGCTGATCGCCTTCGTCGTTGCCGCTGTAGGCGTCATCGGCTTCGTCGGCCTGGCCGCAGCCACCCTTGCGCGCATCGGCGGTGCACGACGGCTGGGCCAGCAGCTGGTGATGGCGCCGCTCGTCGGCGGCGCGCTGCTGTGGGCCGCCGATCAGGCCGTGCAGATCGCCACCGGACCGCAAGGCGACCTGCTGCCGACCGGCGCGATCACCGCACTTCTCGGCGCGCCGCTGCTGCTCTGGCTGCTGCCGCGGCTTGCGCTTGGGTTGGAAACCCCGGCCTTGACGGCCGCCCGCCTGCCTCGCGTAAACCGGCCCGACCTCCTGCTGGCGGCGATCGGCTTGGCTCTGCTTTTGCTGCTGGGGTTGGCTTTGCTCTATGGCCCGGGGCCGCATGGCTGGACCTTTGCTTTCGGCGACGAGCTACGGCCAATGCTATCGTGGCGGTGGCCTCGCGTGCTTGCCGCGGCGAGCGCCGGCGCCATGCTGGCGCTCGCCGGGCTGATGATGCAGCGGCTGACCGGCAATCCGATGGCCAGTCCCGAAGTGCTGGGCATCAGCGCCGGCGCCGCGCTCGGCATGATGGTGGCGCTGTTTGCGCTCTCCGATGCCGGACGCCCTGTTCAGACGGCAGCGGCAACCATCGGCGCCTTCAGCGCTCTTCTGGTGACGCTGTCGATCGGCCGCCGTGCCGCCTATGCGTCGGAGCGGTTGCTGCTTGCTGGCATTGCACTGACGGCCTTGTTCGATGCGCTGATCCTTGTGCTCACCGCCACCGGCGATCCTCGCGCAATGCTGCTGCTCAACTGGCTCACTGGTTCGACCTATGGCGTCGATATTGGCGCCGCCCTGCTGACCGGTGGCATCGCCGTCTGCCTCTTCGCGCTCGCGCCGCTCTTCATACGCTGGCTCGACATCCTGCCGCTCGGCTCCGCCGCCGTGCAAGCCCTTGGCATCAACCTGAAGAGGACGCGGCTTCTCGTGCTGCTGATGGTCGCGGCGCTCACCGCCGCCTCGACGCTGATCGTTGGCCCGCTGACCTTCATCGGCCTGATGGCGCCGCACCTTGCCCGTCGCCTTGGCCTTTCCCGTGCGCTGCCGCAGGCCATTGGCGCGGTGCTCGTCGGCGCGCTGATCATGGTCGTCGCCGACTGGATCGGTCGCACAGCCATCTTCCCACGCCAGATTCCCGCCGGCCTCGTCGCGACGCTGATCGGCGGCCCGGTGCTGATGTGGCTGCTGCGAAGGTGAGACGCACAGACGAATTCGAGCGGACGATGGCGAAGCATCTTGATGCTTTTCCCTGCGTGCACCCCAGCTTCGAGCTGCATGCCTGCGAGAACCACATGTCGATCCTGCCGGTCACCGTCAATCGCGCGGTGAGGGGCGCCAGCTACCGGCCGTTACCCTTCAACGCTGCAATGACCTGTTCTCGTTGTGTGGCCTCCTCCGCGTTCATAGCGCCAAAGCGCAGGGCGCAGCGGAATGTTTCCCCCGGCGCGACGCGAACCAGGCGACCTCTTTCCTTCGCCGCAAGATAGCCGTCGGGTTCGGCGGTCGCCGGCAGCACGAGGCCAAGCGCGTCCTGATCGGCACCGCGCGTGATCCAGCGCACGGCATAATTGAGCTCTTCGGGGCGAAAGCTGACGAAATCCGCTGTCCGGTCCGGATGGACCTGTAGGGCGTGCGCCCAGCCCTCGTCGTCTGCCTTCGCCTTCATCGTCAGCACGAGTTCGGGATCGATCGGCTCGCCCTTGGTCAATATGCGATGCCGCGAAGGGTCGGCTACGACGGCGTCGCGATAGGCAAGGTAGCTTTCGCTCGGTTCAAAAAAGGGTGGAAGCACTTGGCGCACGACAATGTCGGCGTGATCATTGGCGACGGTGTCGATCAGGCGCCCGCCATCGGCCGGCCTGAAGTTGATGTGCGCCAGGTACATCAGCTCCATGGGCGAGCGTTTCAGGTTCTCGATGGCAATGTCGACGGCCACGCTTGTGGCGTCGTGCTGCAGCCGCACGGTAGGCTTCATCAGATAGTCGTGGCTGAAGGCGACGGTCTGTCGGCAGTGCCCGGTCAACGCCATGAAGGGCCTTTCGGAATTGCTGCCGGCGATCAGTTGCACATGCCCATAGGGCGCATTTGGCAGGTCGCCGTGAAGCGGGTGGCGGTCATCCGGGCCAGGATTGCCCATCGCTGTGGCGCCGCAGTGAATGAAGAACGCGCCATAGTTCGAGAGGTAGTCCCGGGTCGCGACGGGCTCGTCGAACATCGAGCGCATGGTCAGGGAGCGGTTGAGGAACGTTGCGTCCCAAATCTGCTGTCCCTGGAAGGGCAGCACGACGATTTCGCCCTTTGCGTTGCTGATCCGAAGACCGGCAACACCGGATCGATAGCGAAAGGCGGTGGCGAGAAGTCCCCGATAGCGGGCCACGATTGTTTCCGACGGGCCGAACAGCTCGGGCACGAGATCGACGAAAACGTCATCGGAGTACTCGGGATACATTGTTTCGACCTCGATCTGTCGCAGGCGCATGCCGATAGTCGCAGGAAACCTCTGGAAATCAACGGCAGCGCGTCAGGCTCAACCAGGACGGCTGATGGCGGAGCGTCTCGGCGCCCCGGGAGAGCGCTTCGTCGGCTCTATCGCTCGCTGCGCTTTGCAACAAGCGCCGATTTCTATTTGGCTGAGGCCGGGGGCAGCTCGTACAGAGTGGCGCCGCTCTCCTGGCCACGCTCGACATAGCCGATGATATGAAACCATCTGGCGACGTCAGGTCCCTGGAGCCAGCTGCGCGAGTGGATGGGGAGGTTGCCGGCGAGCGCCTGGATGTGCCTGATATGCCGCTTGCAGAAGCGAACGGTCGCGGCACGGAAGAAATCCTCCTGCGCTGCAAACAGCGTATCGGCGGCGTCGCTGTTCTCATGCCAGGCGATGATCGCCACGGCCTTGTCGCCCTCAACGAGTGCGTGAGCACGGCCTTCTTTCAAATTCATCATCAGATTGTCGTAGGCGATCTTGCTGTCCTTGCCGGCCGCCACGTATTCATCCGACATCCGCTTGGAGAGGCCGTGAAACACATCCTCCAGATCCCCAAGCGTTGCTGCGCGTGCTCTCATTTCTCCTCCTAGCGCCCCGGCAGGCAGTTTGCCCTAAGGTTGGGGGATCACCAAGCAAATCAAATCCGCCAGCAGCCTGATGTGAGCAAAGTGATTTCGCCGTCACTACTGACGTCACCAAATCCCTTGAAACCAAGCCATTGAAAAAGGCTCTCGTGCCTCCTTGCGCACCTGGATGCGGACGGCCCGGCTGTGCACTTGACGTTGCGCAGACCATCACCATCTCGAAGGGCGTGCCGCGATGGCGCACCGATTGCTTGCTCGCAAAAGGCGTCGAAAAAGATGGAGGAAGTGATGAACGACGTTCGCTTTTCCGAACCCGTATTCCTTAAGTTCCGCACCGCATCGCGCAAGGTCGCAAGCAGCTTCGAGGCGTTGGAGTGCCTGGACCAACAGTGGCCCGAATGGGCGCGCGGACGCAACTGGCGCGCAGCCTCGCGCGCCTGTCGCGACGCGCTGGACGGCTGGCGCAGCGCGCGCGACGCGCAAAAGGCCTTGCTGAAAGCGGCAAGGAGTGCAGGGGTCATCGCTGCGGAAGCGCACTCTCGCGGCACCTCCCGCTCGGTCCGAATAAACGAAGGCCTGCGACCCGACGCGCTATTCAGTGAACGACAATGACGCCGTCGACGGCGTGCCATTCCGACGGTGCGGCAAGGCGATGGTGAGCGCACGGAGTGTAGCGTGTCCCTTCCAACTCTCGCTCCGGTTACGAGGAAATCCTTAGCTCGGGAAATTCCGGGCAAGGTCATACTCCTGGCGGATATAGTTTGCGGGCCGGCAAGAAATTTCGGCGGGAACAAAGCTTCCTCATCATCGTTCATTCGCCGCCCGGACGTACTCGTCGCTCACCCGTCCGGTCGTGTCGTCCGCTGCTCGATCTTTGGCGCAGGCGCCTGCTGTTGAAAGACGAAAAATGGAGGAAGCTATGAAACGAACCCTTGTAATCGCCGCCGCACTGATGGGCTTGTTGGGTGCTCCCGCAATTGCTGCGACTCACTATTGGGTCGCCAAGGACACGAGCACGAAGACATGCACGGTGGTCTCTTCGAAGCCCGACGGAGTAAAGATGACGGCCATCGGCAAAAAAATATACTCGAGCTATTCGAGTGCAGACAAGGCTCTGAGGGTTTTGGCCGCCTGCAAGAGCTGACAAGCATGCTTTAGCCCGCCCGGGCATGCCCAGGCGGGCTTTGCGTCAACTCGAATGGCTCTCCTCTCGACGAACATCTCGTCTTCAAGCGAGCCACCTCGCTCTCGAACGCTAATATCGTCATCCTGCGGTTTTCGGAGGACGTCGGTCTCGCCCATGACATCCGGACGACCGCGCCCGAACTGGTGGGCGACGATGGCGAGGCCTTGCCGAAGACGAGGTGAAGCGCTGGTCGAGTGAGGTGCGCAAGCATTAGCCGGACTGGGTGGCTGGGACTGTTCAGCCGATCCTTGCCGACGCGTTATCCGCTATGCGTGGTGTGCCCGCGTTCTGGCGGCCTTCTGCGCTGCCTGCTTCCTTCCGCGAGCGCCTTTCGTTTCGGCGGCCTTCTTCGCGGCGGCCGAGCGCTCCTCAGCCGTCCGGCGCGAGGCCGCACGCTTGGCCTGCTGCGAGAGCGCCTCGTGCGACGCCGTGCTCTTCGGCTCGTGCTCCAGCGCCTTGGAGACGGCTTTCGAGACCTGCGGGCGGCGTTTCGGCCTGCGTTCGCCCTGGCCGGCCTCGTAGGCGTATTCGGCGCTCTTGCGCGTGCTCTCCTTCACCTTGCCCTTTTTGGGCGGGGGCAGGTCTACGCCTGCGCGTCTTGCCTCGGAAAGTCCGATGGCGATGGCCTGCTGGGTCGATCGCGCGCCGTGTTCGCCCTGGCGGATTTTGTCAATCTCCTCGTGCACGAATTCGCCGGCCTGGGTGCTCGGCGACTTGCCCTCACGTTTGTCCTTTTGGGCCTTCTCGATGGTTTTCTTATCCGGCATTGTCTTTCTCCCACATAAGGGTTGCGACAGCCATTCGGGTGGCAGTGCTCGCTGTCTCTGTCCTACATGAGGTCCTAACGCGTTGAGGACGCAAATGATCCCGGGCCGGGTGATCCAAGGCGCGGCAATCAGGATGTCGATCTCTCCGAACTCAGATGGCGCGAGAACCAACGGCTCGCGAGGTCCGCGACTTCGTCCAGGGCGCCTGGCTCTTCGAACAGATGCGTCGCGCCAGGGACGATGGCGAGTTCCTTTTCGCAGTGGAGCGCCGACAGCGCCGAGCGGTTGAGCGCGATCACCTGCGTGTCCGCGCCTCCGACGACGAGCAAGGTCGGCGCCCGGACTTGCGGCGGGGCGAGCGCTGCAAGATCGGGCCGGCCACCACGCGAAACCACGGCCGCGGCCTGGTCGGGCCGCTCGGCCGCCGCTACCAGGGCGGCACCGGCGCCCGTACTTGCGCCGAAATAGCCAAGCGGCAGGAGCGACGTGTTCGGCGAGGCGCCGAGCCAGTCCGTGACGCTGATCAGCCGGTCGGCGAGCAGCCCGATATCGAAGCGCAACTCGGCAGTGACTTGGTCGATCCGCTCCTCTTCGGCCGTCAACAGGTCGACGAGGAACGTGGCGAGGCTCGCCTCGTTCAGCCGTCCGGCCACGTAGCGGTTGCGCGGGCTGTGGCGGCTGCTTCCGCTGCCATGGGCGAAAAGCACAAGGCCGCGAGCATCCGGGGGCATCGACAGATTGCCCTCAAGCGTGACGCGATCCGCGGCAACCCGCACGACCTGCTCGCTGACTGAAACCCCGTCCATACCCACCTCCGCTACGTTGATCTTTTGCCGCGCGCCGAGCCGGCGGCCGCGTGCCCAGCCGATGCCTCTTCGGATAGCGAGACCTCTTTGGAAGCGGCAGGCTTGGGCACGGATTTGGCGAGGAGCGCGCGGACCTCTTGATCGCTCGTCTGTGAGAAATCCACGTACCACCGGCCGACACCAAGGAGCGGCTCTGGCGTCGTCGCGCAAACCACCTCGTCGGCGTCTGCCCGCATCGCGTCGCAAGTGTCGGGGCTGCCGACGGGAACGGCCGCGACGATATGGGCGGCGTGGCTTTTTCGGAGCGCCTTGATCCCCGCCCGCATCGTTGAACCGGTCGCAAGCCCGTCATCCACGAGGATAATGGTTCGTCCGTTCAACCGCGGCGGGGGCCGCCCGCCCCTATAAAGGTGCTCGCGGCGCAGAAGCTCTTTTTCCTCCTTTGCGGCGACCGCGTCGATGACATCTGGCGGGATCGCGAGACCGCCGACAATTTCGTCGTTCAGGACCCGTACGCCGGAGGGCGCGATCGCCCCCATGGCCAGTTCCTCGTGGCCGGGAACGCCGAGCTTGCGCACGACGAGGACGTCGAGCGGTGCCTTGAGTGCCTGCGCGACCTCGTAGCCAACCGGCACGCCGCCTCGGGGCAGCGCCAACACGATCACGTCGTCGCGCCCGGCAAAGCGAACGAGCTCTTCGGCTAGTTGCCGCCCGGCCTCGCGGCGATCTGAAAAGACGATAGCCATGATTTTTCGATCCGCGTGCATCTGTTTTCCCAGAGTATGTCTTCCCCAACCTGCTTGAGCCTTAGGCCTCAACGGCTAGTCTGCGGCTACTCCCGTGAACAAGCCTGCGGCGCCGACACTCTTTTGGAACTCGCTCGCTGCTTGGACGTTCCAAGAATAGTTTCGATCGCGAGGTGCCATCACGCGCATTAGCGCGGATCGAGAACACTGCAGATGGCGATCTGTACGAGCCTCGTCCGAACCGGCAACCTCGCGATCCTCAGCAACGGCCGCGTTTTGGCGACTTGTTGCCTCGGCAATCAGAGAGAGGAATATCCCATGCAAGTTCAGGAGATCATGAGTCATCGGACCGAACTGGTCGGCCGCGTCGCCGAGGAGCGCTCAGCCGGCAACACCACCGTTCGCGAGGTCATGTCCGAGCATGTCTATTGGTGCTTCGACGATGCCGACATCAGTGATGCGGCGAAGATCATGGCCAAGCATCAGGTGCGGCGCCTTCCGGTGATCAACCACGATAAGCGCCTCGTCGGCGTCATTGCCCTGGCCGACCTCGGTCGCACCGACGAGGAAGCCGCCAAGATCGCCCTCGAAGGCGTTTCCGAGGCGACGGACGATCCCCGCCGCTAGGCGACTGTCCGGCTGCTCCTTTTCGAGTTCGCCGGTCCTGCTCTTGTCGTCGAGACGAAAGACCAGCTCGAATCCGGTCAAGACGGAGCCGCCGACGACGCTGAATGCCGACCGGGGAACGCGCACCGGGAACAACAGGCAGGCACGGCTGTTTGGTCACATCAGCCGTAATCGGATTTGATTGGAAGGAGGATTTCGATGAGTGCCACCGGACTCGACGTATTCGACAAGACACTGCAGACGACGAATATCTGGCTCGACGAGATCATGGACGAGATCGGGCCGGATCGGCAGATCGCCTGGCATGTTCTCGGCGCGGTACTGCACGCGCTGCGGGACCGCATGCAGCCGGATCTTGCAGCCCACCTCGGCTCGCAGCTTCCGATTCTGGTGCGCGGCGCCTTCTACGACCAATATCAGCCTTCCAAAGCTCCCGAGAAGATGCGGTCGCTCGACGAGTTTCTCGCCAAAATCGAGGCGGAGCTGGAATTGACCCGTCCGGTCGATTCCAAGGATGCATTCAGGGTCGTGTCCAAGGTGCTTGCCCATCATGTCGGAGAAGGACAGATGCACAAGGTCTGGGAATCCCTGCCAGGGGAGATCAGACACGTCGCCGAAGCTCAGCAAGCGGCGCCAACGGTGCCGACGCGGCCTTCTCGGTCGCAATCCTCCCTGGGAAAATAGCAAATGCCACTCACTCTTGTCAGACGGGCGCTCCCGACAGGGCCGGCTTGGCACCGCCTTGCAAAGCGGGGCTCGAATACCATTCGATCAGGAACGGTGATCGCTCGATCCGGCCGGGATCCCGCAGCGCCTTTGCCAGCTGGTCTACAGCTTCCGGCTCATTGCTGCTTTGAATGAATTACTATGCTCCGGGACCAGCGACTCGCGGAGGCATTGCACGCGGGGTTTCGGCCGCTCGCAGCGCCGCAGTCCCACGACGACCGTCCTCCCGAAAGGCGCGATGCCCTGGCTGAACCTTTCCGACCAGCGACGCGAGCTCGTTCTCGTCGAGCGTCTCGGTATCGAGCAGCCTGCGTGCCGCCTTTTCGAGGAGATCGCGCCGTTCGGTGAGCAGGCCCACCGTTCGTTCGAAAGCCGCCTCGACAATGCCGCGCACTTCGGTGTCGATGGCGTCGGCGGCGGCCTCCCCGTAATCGTGCTCGCGCGGCCCGCCGGCGAGCGGGTTGGGGGCCAGGAAGGAACGTGGGTCCTTTTCCAGAACCACGTGGCCGAGTCTTGCCGACATGCCGTAACGCGTCACCATGGCGCGCGCTATGTCGGTTACCTTGGCGAGATCATCAGCGGCTCCGGTGGACAGGTGGTCGAATACGATCCACTCCGCCGCCCTGCCGCCGAGCAGCACCGCCATCTTGTTGTCCAGCTCCTCGCGCGTCATGAGGAAGCGGTCTTCGGTCGGGCGCTGGATGGTGTAGCCGAGCGCGCCGACGCCACGTGGTATGATCGATACCTTGTGCACCGGATCGACGCCAGGCAGCGCCATGGCGACCAGTGCGTGGCCCATTTCGTGATAAGCGACGATCTCGCGCTCTTTCGGGTTCAACAGCCTGTTGCGCTTTTCGAGCCCGGCGACGATGCGCTCCACCGCGTTGTTGAAATCCTCCATTGTTACGGCATCCGCCTTGCGGCGCGTGGCAAGCAATGTCGCCTCGTTCACGAGATTGGCCAGGTCGGCGCCGGTAAAGCCGGGCGTCAGTGCGGCCACTTTTTCCGCATTGACATCCGTCGCCAGCTTCGACGTGGCCATATGCACCTGCAGGATCTTGATGCGACCCTGCTTGTCCGGCCTGTCGACCAGCACTTGTCGATCGAAGCGGCCAGCCCGCAGAAGTGCCGGATCGAGGATCTCGGGGCGGTTCGTCGCGGCCAGCAGCACGACGCCGATCTGTGGATCGAAACCGTCGAGTTCGACCAGAAGCTGGTTGAGCGTTTGTTCCTTTTCATCGTGGCCGCCGACCGTGGTTCCTCGGGCGCGGCCAAGTGCGTCGAGTTCGTCTATGAAGATGATCGCAGGAGCCCTGGACCGAGCCTGCTCGAAGAGGTCGCGCACGCGCGCGGCCCCGACCCCGACGAACATCTCGACGAACTCGGAGCCGGAGATCGAGAAGAACGGCACCTTGGCCTCGCCCGCGACAGCCTTGGCGAGCAGGGTCTTGCCGGTGCCTGGCGGCCCGACCAGCAACACGCCTTTGGGCATGCGTCCGCCGAGGCGGCCGTATTCGCCCGGGTTCTTCAGAAAATCCACGATCTCCTGCAACTCGGCCTTGGCCTCGTCCACTCCCGCCACGTCGTCGAACGTCACCCCGGTATTGGCTTCGACGTAGATTCTGGCCTTGCTCCTGCCGATCTGCATCAAGCCACCGACGCCGCCGTCCATGCGTCTTAGAAGCAGCATCCACAGGCCAAAGAAGACGAGCACCGGCACAACCCAGGAAAGCAGGTCGCTCAGGAAAGTGCTTTCGACCTGGCCGGTGACCGTGACACCGTGTTCCTGCAGGTCACGGGCGAGGTTAGGCTCGACCCGCGTGGTGATGAATAGCGGCTTGCCACCCTGTGGCTCCTTGAAGCGGCCTTGGATGAAACGATCGGAAACCTGCACCTCGGCGATTTTGCCGCCGTTCAGCAGGGTCTCGAACTCGCTGTACGGGATCTGCGCGACGTGCTGCGTCGTGGCATAGAAATATTGGAAGACCATCACGCCCGAGAAGGCGGCGATCCAGTACCAAATATTGAACCGCGTCTTTCTGTTGTTCATGTCCATGGCAGCCTCCAGCATGAAAACTGATATAGGTCGCTGCGCGCGCGCGGCATCGCTATCGGCCCGGTCCGCCGCAAAAAAGTAGGATGTCCTGACCCGCCGCCGACGATCCCTGGGATCGGTCATTGTCCTCGGCCGACCGGCACGCCCAGTGAACCTGCCAGGCCGTTTTCATTGCGCTCGCTCAACCGAACAGGCGCACCTCAAATTGACCAAAGCCTATCCAAAGCCAACCGCCAAACAGCCATGATCCCTGTCCAGAGGCGTCGCGGCCTTGATCTCCACATTGGAGACTGTGCCGCTCCAAACAAAGCACTGAGCCCACGGTGCGATTTTGGCGCCGCCGCCGGCCTGCCAAAACCTTGCGAATTTGGACTTCGGACAGCGGCATTCTGAGGGTATCTCCTTGTCGACCTGGCCCAACACCCTCAAAAGTACCCCTCAAAACCTACGCATGAAATGAGACTACGTGGGACGACTTGAGAAGCCCAGCACGTCGAGCGGCAGAAAACACAGCGAAATTCGCGCTGTGTGAGACTGTCTGAGACGGCTTGAGAAGAATAGATGGTGCCCAGAGGCGGAATCCAAGTGAAGGAAATCCGGCTGCGTTCTCTTATGGTTAGGACTCACATAGCAACCGTGCCAACCAACAGAAGTACCAACAAAATATTTCTGTGGATTAGTTCCGTTCCCAAATTCTCTGTTTGCTCGACGCCGGCATACCCGCACCTTATCTTATAAGCCGATAGCCGTTGCTACTCGGGTGGCCACGTTAGTGCCCTCGATGACCCGCCGTGATGTGGGTTCGAGTCGGTAGACCGCTACATCGCAACACCCACTATCGAAGAGGCGCTCTTCTGCTATCGGAGGCGCGCGGCTTAGTCCAAAGCTTTCCAATTTGGGGCAGAGGTTAGCCGATGCCCTCCGAAGGCAGAGGTCACAGGTTCGAATCCTGTCGGGTGCGCCAATTTCAACATTGGTATCAAATAGTTATCCGATCACGATTCTCGCAAGTGTCCTCGCGTTTTTTGCGCGGAAGCATCACGGAAGCACAAGAGACCGCACCAATTTCGACGTACCCTCCTGTGGAAAAATGCGACGGAAACTCTACTCGACGATGACGCGGTAACCGAAGGCTGCCCATTTCGTTCTGGGGAGAGCGCTTCTGGCGCTGTGTTGACCTAGAGATGTGAGGCTTAGGGCGTACCCATTCGCGACGAAGACGCCGTGCCGCAGGGCCACATCTCCATCGATGAGCCGGCTGCGGAAGCCCTCCGGCGTACCCATCCGCGACGAAGACGCCGTGCCGCAGGGCCACATCTCCATCGATGAGCCGGCTGCGGAAGCCCTCCAGCTGGCTGGAGATATCGTGCCCCCGCGCAGGCAAGGCGCGTATATGCTGCACCCCGGACAACATGTCCCGGGACCAGATTCTTAGTTCACAGCGAGGCGTTCATGGACTACTTTAGAGGTATTCATGGAATGGCCTATCTGCTCTTAAAGCGTTGTTTTGGAACGCTTGTGCAGCGTGGTTGGCCGATTCCCAGGGGGGACTGGTTCTAGATAGAGTGGTTTGGATCGGCTTTTTTCGCATCATCGACGCGAACCAAAAGGATCCTCGCCAATGGAAAAGGCGCCTGAACTCATCACTACTCTGGCCAACACTCCGGCCGTCATTCTCGCCCTCATGATCGCGCTCGCAGCCTTCGGCTTGGCTGCCTTCACGATCTGGGTCGTTCACGAGCACACCAAGCCGAAGGGGAAGCGCTGATGGCCCTGCAGAACTTCGTCCGCCTGCCGAATGCCTGGATCGAGGACCGTGGCCTCAAGGGCTTCACCTGGGGCAAGGAGAACCGCGTCGAGGGCTTGGCTGCTCTCATGACGCTCATGGTGATCGCTCAGCACGCCGACCAGGAGACGGGTGAGGTGAAGATCACCTACGACAAGCTGCATCGCGCCACCGGCCTCAGCCGGACGACGATCGCGGCTGGGCTCGGCCTCCTCGAGACGCGTTTCATCGAGCGTGGTGACCGGCAGAGCGAGTTCCGGCTCCGCGACTTCGACCCGTTTCGTGGCTATGCGCTGCTGCCGGCAAAGCCGCTCTATAACGCCAAGTATCAGATCGACTTCTTCCACGAGCTCAAGCTGCGGAGGCAGGTCGAACTGAACGCCATCAAGCTCTACCTTCTGATCGTCTCAAGGCGCGACCGAAACAACAATCTGGCGCACGTTACGTACGACAAGATCGAGGAGTATAGCGGCATCCACCACGACGACATCAAGGGCGCCGTGAGCTTCCTCGCTGGCAACGGAATGATCCACGTCGAGCACCTTCCTAGGCAGATCAGCCAGTACGGCTACTCAAGCGCGTATCGCCTGGTGCACCTACACACATATCAGCACATGGGCACGGTCGGCCGGAACCTCGACATCGCCGACTTCGAGCCCGTCATGGCGCGGATTAGGCCCGACGTTTTTTAGCGCTATCGCGAGCGCCATCTGCCATCCTTGGAGAGCTAGGTACTGGCGAGAACTGAGGGGCGACCGATGAGCTTTGAGGACGAACACCGCGAGCAGGAGACTGATCGCCTGATGCATCTGGCGCGACACGAGCTCGGCCACCACGTTATGGCGCGGATGGTCGGCTTTGAGGTTGGCGACTTCAAGATCGGCCAAGGCACGCTGCAGATCTACGGCCCCGGCGGTTCCTCTTCGACGAACATGATGCGACCGTTGCGCACCAAGGATGAAATCGTCACCTACTCCCGCGATCGATGCAAGGTAGCCTTTGCTGGCGTGTTAGCCGGAGAGATGGAAGACGCCGTCGTGGTGGAGGCGCAGTCCGAGAACCAGTTGACACACGGCGGAGGGCGAGACGACTACACCAAAGTCGTCGAAAACATTCAGTTGCTCCGCAACATCCTGTACCCGGACAGCGGCATCGACCAGGCCGCCAAAGAGGTGCACGTGCTGATCAACGAGCTCTGGATAGAGACCATTCAGATTATCATCGCCGAGGGGTTGATGATCGAGCAGCTAGCCGCGGAGCTCGTTGCACGGACGATGAGGACGCCCAAGAAGGCGCTCATCCTGACGGCCGAGGAAATGGCTGAGCTTCCCCTTCTCAAGAGGCGCTTCGGGTAGCAGTGGTGGACGATCTCGAAAGAGTGAACCGCCGATGCAGGAGGTCTTTCGTGGTAGTGGTACGCGCTGCTGCGGACGCAGGACTTGGCCATCATCTTAGGCTCGTATAATGAACAGTGTGGACAGACATTATGCCCGTCCATGAGGCGGTGGCGGAGGCCTCTACCTGGCATCACTTGACTCTCAAATGGGCAGGCGACCAGTAAGCCGGATTATGTTAGAGATTGGATCGAAACGAGTTCTCACCAATGCCGGTAGTGCGTAAGACAAAATCTTCTTGACCACCTGAGCCATCATGCAGACGCACCGCTGATTTCTCCGGCGCTCAACTTTAGTTCTCCGGGTCCCGTTTCCGTGCCGGCTACCCAAACTGACTAGCTGAACTTTGAACGATGCCTCTCCTCCGGGGCTACCCAGCTTTCTATGAAATCCAGCGGATCCGCGTTTCCCATCATTGCCTTCGCGAGCGCCAGACGCTCCTCCAGGCGCTGCCGCCGCCCGTCGTTCGTACGCTTCAGACGCTCTTCAGCATCCGCGAAAAAGCGCTCTACCGTCATAGCCTTTCCCCACCTTTCGATAATTTCCGCAAGCTGCTGCTGGCTATCGGCAAGAGCTTGATCTGTCTTGCGGGCATCCTCTTGCCTTAGGTAGCGCTCCCACTCCTCCTCTCGCTCTTTTTTCCTCTTCGCCGCCGCCACATCCTCGGCGTCCATAAGGCGTTGCACATTGTCCTTAGCCGCTTTCAAGGTCTCGACGATTTTTGGGATCAGTGTGCCAAGCGCCTCCTGCTCGGTCTCCTGCCAACTGACACACCAGTCGACGCCCTTTTTCGGGGAATAGGCAATTACCCGAAAACGTCCGCAGGGCATATCCTGCTCTGTTGTCCAGGAGTGCGTCAGTTGCCAAGGCTTGGCTGATCGTATCAACCTGCTATCCTCGCGATGGTAGTCACCATTGAGGTATCGCATCGTCACTCTCTCGGTCATCTCGGTGAGAGCGAGCCCTATTGGCACCGTATCAATGTAGAAGACGGTCGGTCGGTCCGGAGCCCAGATGCTTCCGGAGTGATAGCGTCAGTATTTGCGATCCTTTCGCTCCACTTCCTGTTCCTTGACATGGATGCGATGAAGGTCACCGGCAGCCTGAGCGATGTGAACGCGGTACCCTTGTTCGTCCAGCGCAAGGTAGAGGTCATTGGCGATCGTCAGTGCGCGATGCAGTGCAGTTTCCGATGAAATTAGATCTGGCAGGATCCTCTTGTAGGGCCTGAGGAACTCGCCTTCTTTTACCTCCCGCGTTTTTCGCAAATGTTCTTCGACACCAAACAGCAGCGCATGACGTGCCGGACGATGGGGTTTCGCTGCGCGCCTGGTCTTCCGCGCGGAGCCTTCTTCCGGTGCTCTTTTTGGTCTTGGTTTCTGGGTCGACGGCGTGATCTCAATGGTCTCATCAGATGCCTCTGGCAGCGCTGGCAGCTCCGCCGGGAGCCCGAGAGAGGTGCGAGTCCAGTATCCCGATCCGGGGTAGGGTACCTGATAGTGTTTGCAGATGCCGGCCAGCGCCGTGCCGGAAATTCCGAGCTCCGGGGCGACTTTACTGAGCGGCCTGGCGCACACCCGTTGATAGAGATCAAAACGTGTCAGTTGCATTAGCGAAAAGGTCTCAATTCCATTCCGGCCGATATCGCACTGTCGGGATACGCCAGGCAATGTGCCTCTCCGGTTGTCCCTGATTTGTCAGCGGTTTGGATAATTTTTAACACAAGCGGCGCCGGCAATATCCTTCAGGGTCGCCGGCTTAGTGTTCCCTCTCTTTGCATCAAAAAGTCGCGCAAATGCCGCCGTGCGGAGATGCCCTATCAACGGCAACTTAACCCTTCATCACGAAAGCCGACGGTCATCTTACGGCCCGGCCTCGGTCGTCCTTAGACGCGGTTCTATTTCTCGTCTTCGAAGGGAATGACGGGCCTGGTTTGCTCGCGGCGAATTTGAGCAGATACACGATCACCTCCATGAGCACGCTTACGTGGCCCTCCCGCCGCCTTTCGGTCGCCGTCCGTTCGGTCCCCGGACGCCGCGATTTCGCGTCCACGTAACGTGTTTTCCCCATCAGCTCTGTTGGCACGCCACCGATCGAAGTTTTCCTTCGCTCTATCGGTAAGGAGCAATCCGAAAAAGTCGCTATCGCCCGCGTAGAGGCAGTGCCGCATGACAGTAAACGCATTGAGCGTCTCGCCATCCGCCCGTTCCTCGAAGTCGGCTTTGTAGCGGCGGACCTCGCCAATGGTCTCGCGCAAAAAGAAGTTGAATTCGCCGCGACTGATATCGGGCTTTAGCTTGATGACCTGCTGTGTGAAGCCGTCGACCTTGTGCGCCTCGAAATCGACCCCGGGAAAGAAGTGCCTCGCGATGCGCAGCAGGCTGAAGGCGTTCAACGGGGCATAGTTGCGTGGCGGCGCCGCCGCAGTTTCGATCTCGATTCGCGGACTCGCTGATTCCTCCTCGATTTCCGCATAGGGCGAATCGGCGCGTTCGATCTCCTTGGCCGTTTCGTCGCGAATGGCACGGAACTCGCGGTCCGCGAGCTCGAACAGGGCCGCGAGCGTGTTGATACGCCGCTTCAGTCCATTCGGAATCGACTTCTTGTACTTGATCTTGTGGTCCAGAACGCTCCAAGAGTCCTGCACCACGGTCCGGATCTGTAGCTCGAACGGATACTGCGCGTATCCCGCATACTCCTTAAGGGTTCTTCGCCCCTCGCTAAGGCGCAAGTCGAGATGCAGGCCCTTGTAGCCGAAGGCGTCGGCCGTCTCCTCCATCTGGGCTGTCTTGTCGGTAACGCCGAGCACCTCAAACTCTTCCTCAACAAGCGCCTTCACGCGCTCGACGTCGTCCTCGTAGAAGCAGATCACGCGCAGGCCGATAAGGTCTGAGATGTGGTCGCGGATGGCATAGGGCGTCTCGGAACTCTCAAGCGCCGTTAGATATTTCAAGCGGAACTTGCTCAGGCATTCGTCACGGTCCTTGATCCGGCCTTCGACCTTGGCGCCGGCGATCACTGCGTCGGTGGCGAGCAGGGATCGTATCAAGGTATGAAAGGCGCTGGCGGCCGCCTCCATCGCGTCCCACGAGGAGTCATAGAACTCATGAAAAGCCGTCTTCTCAATCTCGTAGTCCAGCGACGCCATTGGATCCCCCAACCTTCCCAGAACGACCATAGAGAGTCGCGATGGCCCCCGCGGCTGACACTAAATCAACGCGGGATCGTCGCCAACACTAGGCTCGACCCGTTCCATGCCGTTGCAAGACTCCCCCACGTTTCCTAGATCATAGCGGACCGTGTGGCGTACGGTCCGCGGGAGGGGCTTCAAGTGACGGATTTGGAGGAAATCGCCGGTGTCGCGCCGGCTACTGCCACCGCGCCCCCAGCGCGGCCAGCCGCCGTAGGGGTGTCGCAGCGTAGCGCGCTTCCGCCGATCGACGAACCCGAATATGTGCCACCGGATTTTAGCGCCAATCGTCAAATCCGGATCGGCTCGAGCTTTATCGAGCAATTCGTAGCCGGCCACGACGCCGGCGACGTCTTGCGCGAACTGGTACAGAACGAGTTCGACGGCGGCGGTCGCGCATTGACGCTCACCTTTGGCAGCCGTTCGCTCGAGGTCGTCGGAACCGGCAGGACCATAGATACCAAGGGTTGGGAGCGGCTCTCAGTCATCGTCGGCACAGGCAATGTCATGGGCGGTGGGCACGGCGAGGTCGTGGCTCCCAAGGAGAATGGGATTGGTTCGAAGAATTTTGGGCTGCGTTCGCTCTTCCGCTTCGGCGAAGCCATCCATGTGCGATCCGGCGGCAAGGTCGCATTGCTGGATGTCCAGACGCAGGAAACCGCGCAAGCGGCGGACCCCGCCTGGCGTGGCGAGAAGGGTGTACGAATCCACGTGCCGTATCGGCAGACTTCCACTGACAGGCTCGAGGCTTTCACCGTCGAGCGCGAGGAGCATTCCCTTAGCTTGATGGCGGCCGGTATGTCCGACACGCTGGTCAAGTTGGCGCTTACGGGCCAGAAGCGGGGCCTCCGCGAGGTCCAAGTCCACTCGATCCGCACTGGACGGTCGCTGCGCTGGAAACAAGATGCAACCACTGGCCGCTGCCGCGCACCCGGCACGACGATGGTCGCTCGCAAAGGCCGGCTCGCCGATGGCATCGATAAGACCACGGCGTTTCAAGAGGAAGAATTCTCGCGGTCGGTCGCGATCCCACCTGAATACGCCGGCCGCTCATTCCCGGCGTATTACCGACTTCCCAAAGGCCGCCTAAAGATCGCCGTGTCGGTTCCGATCGCCAGGCGGCGGGTCGATCTTGGCGGAGATGGCCATTTCTACTATCCGTTGAAGGCGCCCTCCTCGCGGACCGGCTGCGCCATCAGTGTCAGCGCTCCTTTCGAACTCAATACCGACCGCAGCGGTATCATAGACCATGTATGGAACGACTGGCTCATCGACCAGGCGGTCGAGATGACCATCGACTTGCTCAAGACCGATTGGTTCGCCCGCTATGGCGCGGACGCGTTCAAGGGACTCGCGGCGGATGGGCTCGCGAGTCCAAACCGCTTCGCTACCAAGATTGCCGAGCGGCTTGCGAAGGACGCCTGCTGGCCGACCCAGGGGAAGGGCGACGACCGGTTCGCGTCGGCCGCGACGATCGTCCTGCCTACCGATGAGGAGTTTGGCGGGTTTCTCGCCGCCAATCGTTATCTCGATCCGGCGCTCGCCGCCGACCAGGGGCTGTGCGATCTCGTCGAGACCTACGGCGCGAAGCGATTCACCATCGCGTCCCTCGTCCGGCTCAGATGCGCCGGCAAGGAGGGTAAAGGCCTCGCCACCCCTCTCGGCAAGGATGCCCAGTTCTACTACAGTGACTATCCGGCAGGGATCTCTAGCATCGACGTGCAGAAGCGTCAGGCGGCCGCGCTTTCCGCCTTTCCCCGACGACTGACCAAACCGCTCAAGACCGACCTCGCCAGCACGCCGTCGACCCTCAGCTATACCGGCTCGCCGCGGCCGGCCACCGAGCTGATGATTGTCGATCCCGAGCTTTGGGACGACTGTCCCGAGCCCATGGCCAACCGTCTTCATCCGGAGCTCGCGCCGTTTAGGGCGATTTCGGGACATTGCAAGCTTTTCGACGAGGAGCGCTGGCTGATTGACGCGGCGCGACGCGCGGCGACCGCCGCTCCCGACGATCGCGAGCGCGAAACGCTCTATCGCAAACTGCTGACGCGCGAGACACCCATCAGTCGGGCGGCGCTGAGTGCGCTGCGCGCCAACCCGGTGGTCAAGAACCAGCGGGGCGAGTGGGTTTCGCCAAACGCGATGGCCAAGCTGAAGCCGCCGCTCGCTCGTCTGCTCGATCCGGCGATCGATGCGCCGTCTAAGGAGTTGCTGAACGCGCCCGCGCTGATTGCGCGGCTACGCCTCCGCGAGACGCTCAATGGCGCGGACCTCCTGCGCTATGCTAGAGGGCTGGCCGATAGGCCGGGTATGGCGGACAGATTTGAGAAGCTGCTCAGCGAAAACCTAAGTCTGTTGGCCGGCACCACGATTGAAGCGTTGCGCGCGATCCCCTGCCTAAAGGCGCGATCGGGCGCACTCGTCGCGCCAGCGACGTTGCACCTCGACACCGCGACCAACCGCCTCTGCGTCGGCAACGACAGCCTCATCGTCGCTGGCGCTAACGAGCTCCTCTATCGCAAGCTCAAGCTCAAGCAGGCGCCGGATTCGAAGACGCTGCTTGATATGATCGAGCTTTTCCGGGAGCAAGGCAGCGCTCCGGTCCGCCCCGATCTCCTTTACCCCGCGCTCGTCGACGCCATCAGCCGCGAGCGGCGTGTCAGGGCCGAAGTCGCCGATCTGCCGATTTGCTGGGTGCGCAATGGATATGAGGCACCTTCGAACATCCTCGTTAGCGCTCGCATCCCAGCCCCACTCGCAGAAGCGATTCCGGTCTACCGTCATAGCGACGAGACAGGCCGTGCCTATCAGGACCTCGGGGCGCCATCGATCCCGAACGAAAGCCATTGGCAACGCTTCTTCCGGCACGTCGGAACGACCTGGGCGCAAGAGGCACCGCTCGATCAAAACCGCCGACGCGTTCTGCTCGAGGCCTATCGGTTGCGCGGCCCTTTGGGGATGCCGGCCGGGCTCGACGATGTCCGCTGCCTTATCGACGATCGCTCGCGCTTGTTTACGCTGGCCGAACTGCGCGCCGGTCAGCTTGTCGAACCAGATTTCCCGGCGCTTCAGCAAGCGTTGCGCGTCGCCGACAGTAAGATCGGCGTCATCGAAACGACCGACCGTTCGCGCATATTCTTTACCGTGCTGGGCATCCGTCCGCTGTCGGCGATCGCGGGCGCCAGCGAGCCGGTGCTCGGGCCTCCCGGCCGCCCACCCTTCTGGTTCAAACCCAAGCAGGGCGATCGCATCTTGGCCATGCTCCACCGGCCGCTCTTCGCGCGCGCGCTGAGCGAGGTCGCCCATCGCAATCGGCACGGGCATCAGGGCTTTGTCCCGTCGGACCTGATGACGATCCAAGCTCGCCTCTCCGGCGTCCGTTCGATCGCCTTCTACCAGACGCTTCATCGCCGCTACGGAGTGGGGGCCGCGACTGTGCTGGTCCCCGTCCAGCTTGCCCTCAGCGGTGACCAGCTGGCGCTCGTCCCGCCCAAGAACAAGTCTGCCGTCCAGCTGATGCTCGCGGAAGCGCTCGCCGAAATCGCCGGAGCGACCAGCGTCGCGACGATGCGCGGGATCGCCAACGCGTTCCTACCCCTGCTGCTGTGTGGGACACATGAGGAACTCACCGACTATCTCGATATGATGGGTATCCCGCACCGGCGGTCGGACGAGAATGATGATGGCCTCGATCTCGGTTTCGATGAGGATGAAGATGTCGCGGACGATGCCGAGGAGCTGGCAAAACGACAAGTCTTCGACAATCTTGCCACAGACGCCCCGAGCGACACCGGGCCGGTCGCGCCCGTCGATCCGCACCCCTCCCCGGCGGCCAACCCTCCGTCGCCGACACCGCCTCAGCCGGCCCCAGCTTTCGAGCTACCGGATCTCGACGAGGTCTCGCTAACGGTCGCCGATACCCGGGGGGCGCAGATCGAGCCGCGCGAGCCGTCAAACCGCGGTGGTGGCGGGTCGTCGGGCGGCTGGCTGCCGCCCCCGCCCGACGAGATCGCACGGGCGGGGCGTGTCGGCGAGCGCGGCGAGGCGCTCGTCTACCGCATGGAAATCGAAAAGGTCCGTGCCATGGGCTTTGACGAGCCCGAGCGCTACGTCGTGTGGACGTCGCGTAATCAGCCCGGCGCCGATCATGACATTCGTTCGATCGACGCCGGAGGGCGTCCGCGCTGGCTCGAGGTCAAGTCGACGACTGGTAGCGACGGGCGCTTCGACTGGCCCCGGCAGGAGTTCGAGAAGGCGCTGCGCGAGCGTGAGCGCTACGAGCTCTGGAGAGTCTACCGGGTCGCCGACCGCGCCCCGACTGCCAAATGCTTCTCGAACCCGGCCAAGATGCTGGGGACGCGCCAGATCGCGCTTGAGCTCGCTGGGCTTCGCGCCAACATCGAGGATATGGGCTGAACCCGGTCGGCCAAAGGGGGGCGGAATGGACCGAACGCCGATGCCAATGGTTGTGAACCGCCAGGCGTAAGCGCCTGAACGCCGCCTGTCCGCGAACGCCCACGTGGAGGAGTCGGAGTTGCGTCGCAACTTATCTCAGTTCAATTCTGCAACGTCGTTCTCTGATTAGTCATTTTGAGTCTGGGCAGTTTGTGCCGGATGTCCGCAATAGCTCTCTGCAAGCTGCCAGTCCGCCTTTGGCCCGAATGCTGCCTGGCGGCGATGCTCAGAATGTCGGTCTTCAAAGCCTGGGGCGCCGACTTTCAAAAACGGACTTCGCCTATTCTCGGATCAACTGGCCCTCGTAATTAGGCTCCAAAATGAACCGCCACATCGGCATCCGTCCGTCTCCGCCTTTCAGACGCAGCGCCCCGAACCATTCCGGCTGCGCCGGCGCGGAGATCCGGACAACTTCCCCATTTTTCATCGTTTGATCTGCATAGTAACGGGCGAAAATGCGGCTGAGGGGACCTGCGGTTTCGAAACCTTGATAGCTCATCTCGAGGGGAGCGCAGTCGAACTCAAGCGCGATCAGTCGATCGCCGTCGACCACGGCTCTCGGCTCCTTGGTCTCCCAGTCGCTATATTGCATGACGGTCCATGCGATCTGCTGGTCCGAACGGTCCGACAGCTCGAATCCGCCGCTGAAGATCTGCGCCTTACCGATGGTAAGGTGCACGGTGCCATCCGGTGCGATCGGGCTTGTCCGCTTGGGATCCGTCGCCAGGCGGAGAAGAAGTGGCGCTCGCATGCCGAGCGATTCGTCGCCGAGCGACGCCATCTCACTCACCTTGAGGGCTTCCATCATATCGACGGTCAGATCGCCGCCGCCTGGGGCGAGCTTTTCGGGATCGACCAACGTCCAGATAGACCAGCGCGCCCAGAACACTGCGAGCTTGAGACTTCCTCCCGTCGCGATGGCGTAGCGGTCGAGAGTCTTGCGGTAGTCGCGTGTCAGGAGACGGCGACGCTGACGAAAGGCGTTGCGTTCATAGACGTTTTTCACTTCCACCAGCCAATTTCTCCCGTCCTTCAAGACGACCCTGAAGTCGGGGGGCTGCATCTTTTCGGACGAGAACACCCGCCCGCCGTCCTCGGGCTTGATGAGCTGGACCTCACCCAAGCTCACGACTAGCGCCTCGAACATTGCTTCGGCGCGCTGCCCCTGAAGAAGGATGGGGTCTTTCAGGGCGCGATCGATCGCTTGCTCGACATGAAGCCCGAAGGCAGGTCGTATCGCCGCGTCATTCAGGTTGATGTCGGTACCTTCCCCGAAACGAGAGAGCTCGCGCAGGAGGTCGAAAGGCTTACTCACGACTTCGCCTCCTTGGGGTTCAGCAGACTGAGGACCTCCCGGCATACGCCAGGATCGCCCAGGTCGGCGATCAAGGCGTCCTCACCGCGTTCAATCGGGCCGGAATTTACCCATGCAAGCGACGGGTGATTGTCGGGAAGAAGCCGCTCGATCGCCGACCTAGAGGACTCGCTTGGTTTCACCGCAGGCCAGAGCATCAGGAGAATAAGAGCTCGTCGCTTGGAGTTCGCCGATATTCCGCGCGCAAGCTCCAGACGCTCTTCAAGAGCCATTCGACGCGCTACGATGAGGGTCAGCATGGCGGCGATTGCTGGCGCACGGGTTACTAGGAGGTCCGTCGTGATCTGGCTGACCATCGCTGGGTCCAGCGTGTCCGCTTCCGCCAACATCGCGTGGGCTGCCGCGCGCCTGACACGAATTCGACCCGGCGTAACGGCAAGCTCTAAAAGCCGCTCTTGGAAGGTGCGCCCGCCTTGGGCGGCGATGATTCTGAACAGGCCACCACAGACCACCCAGTCCGAGGTCTCAATCGCGATCTCCCGCAGTTGTTCAAGGATTGCCGGATCAAGAGGCGTTAGACCGGTGATCGCATCGACTGCCGCCCGCGCGATCGGGAAATTGTCGTCCTCGCCATAGTAGCGCGACGACGAAGACCATTGATCCCGTGCGAGGCGCAGCAAGACTGGAAGATGGGCCCGATGAGGCTTGGCGACGAGCAGGCGAACCAAGGCTTTCCGCACCGGGCTCCCCTCAGCGGCGGCCAAGGCGAGCAAGTCCGCCGACAGGGGCACCGAAACGCTCTCTCCGACTGCTGCCAGCGCCTTCGCAACGACATGGGAGAACCTGTGGTAGAGCGCCGCGGAGACGACATCCTCCATGCCCAGTGCGATGGCCGCGGCAACGGCTTCGACGCAAGCATCGTCGTCATTGCTGTGGGCAAGCGTCCACTCGATGTCAGCGCGCGCGGAGGCTGAAAGGTCGAGGTGCCGACGAATGCGCAAGCCACGAACGCTCGGGCTCGATCGTGCTGGCCTAGCCAGCAGCGCAACGGCCGCCGAAGAGAGAGGCTGCAGTTTGTCCTCCCCGCCATTGCGCGCGGCTTCGCAAAGCTCCTGAAGGGCGGGGTCGAGATGATTTAGTGCGGCGATGGCGGCGGCTTCATGCTTGTCGCCGTCGCCAATCCGCTGGTCCTGAAGATGAGCGAGGTCGACAATGAGTTCGACAAGCCTTTCGTCCTTGCCAACCCGGCGAAGCTCATCTGCAATCGGCGCCAGCGCATCAGGCGCTTGTTCGACGAGGCACGCCAGCGCGGCGTGCCGTACAGCGCTCAGCGGCGATCCCTGACGGATGCGGAAAAGGAGTCGCTCCCGGTACTGCTCGTCCCAATGCTGCATAAGGACAAACCATAGGGCGTCTTCCTCTTCACCGTCGAAGCCCGCGGCGAACGCGCCGGCTAATTCGTCGTCCGACGGCCGCTTGGTCTTCGCCCCGCTCAGGAGAGACCGCATCCAGTAGGAGAGAAGCGACGTGGCGTGCCGGTGCTGCGCTAGGCTTCTCCAGCCCTTCGCCTCACGGACGCGATCCGCATAGGCTCGTAGGAATTCCCCTGCCGTAAAGCCATCGTCATTGTCTGCGAGATGTTCGGCATAATCGCCGTTGTAGACTTCATTGATGATGGCGAGGTGGGTCTCGTTCGACTTCGCCTTCGCCTGCTCGTCGCTCGTCGGCGTGCGTTCCTTGACCGCAGCGTCGACGATAGGCTCGAAGCTGTCCAGATCGCGCAAGGCGCCGGCAGCGACGACGTCGAACGAATGCGTGAACCCATGGCGGACAATCACCGCTGCCGCTTCGAGATAGGCCGGGGTCAGGTCTGGCGCCAGACGATCGAGATCGCCGACGAGAGACTCGCTGTAATGATCACGATCATCGGGCAGGATCTCCCTGACGAAACGCCCGGCGATCGTGGGTATCGCCGGATCTGAGCGCAGGCGGTCATACCAGGCGTCGGGATGGCCCGGACGTCCCCACACATTTAACCCACCAAAGCTTTCGTCGGGTCGGTGCAGGAGGTAGCGAGCGAACTCGGCGGCGCTGGACGCAGGCGATCCGGCCGCAGCCGCAAGGCTCAGATGTTCGGTCAATTTGCTGGAAGGGTCGGCCAGGCGATCGGACAGCCATCCGTCGACCCTGGCCGCCGTCATCGGCCTCGGAACGAGCGTCAGCTCCGGAATGCGTTTGGCGGCTGCGACGATGCGCGCAGCGACCCCTGCGCCCCAATCTTCTCCCGGTCCATCGGGATCCGTCAGCACGTCGAGGAGCGTATGCGAGAGCTCTTCCCGACGCCATCGCCCTTCTCCGACGCGACGGACGCGCAGACGCGCCTCCTCGCGGAGCGCGCGAAGACAATCGACCCAGCGCGCGTTCGGAATGCCAAATCGTTCTATCAGAAGCCGTTTGATTTCTTCGACCAGCCGGTCTTCGTCCAGATTGCCGATGATAGCGATGCGTCCCGGGGCACCGGCCGGGAGCGCTTTCGCTGTCGTGGCAGGCATTCCGCTCTTCTTCGGCCAGCTTCCGGCGCTTTTGACTCTCAGGCCTCTTGTACCTCCGTTCAGCGCTGCACTTGTGACGAGAAGGTATCGGATAGTCGAGGTGGCTAGCCGCCGCGCGGCCGACAGCCGGGTCGCGCTTCCATGCTTCAGCAGACGGTTGATGCCGTCGACGGTCCAGGCGTCGCCGCCGCGCAGCTTCGCCTGCACGACAAGTGTGTAGCCATCTAGGCCAATACGGGTATGCGGCGCCAGACGCCACGCACCTTCCCATTCTCTCGATCCCGCCTCGGATCGAACATCAGCCCCTCGAAGTGATCAAGGAACACCTCTGCAGATGCGGCGTCGCTGAAGCAATGGAGCCGATAGGTTTCATATTTGCCATTCGGCCATATCGCCTGCACATGCCGCGTCTGGTGCTTAAGCCCTCGTTCCTGGCAGAACGTCGCGATCATGGTGAAGTTCCGGTCGGTGCAGAGGTCATCGGGCAGCGCAACCTGGTGTGGCCAGTCGCGGTCGATGACCGATGGCGTTGGTGAACCCCGACTGCGTTTGACCACTATTCGAAATGCATCGATTGGCCACGCATCATGGCCAGCGTCAGCGCGATTGCAGGATTTGCCGGTGGCTTCTCCATGTGCAGGGAGCCGTCGAAATCACGCCACGCCGCCATGCGCAATTCATCATCGTCATCACTGGCCGCCGGGTCGAAAACGTGGGCATCGCAGGGATCCCGGTCGATCTCGATTGTCCAGTCCTTGAGCGCCTTGCGAGCCATCTCTTCGACCTGGGCAAGGTCGCTGGTGAAGAAGGGGATACGGTCTCCCTCTTCCGATAGCGGCTCAACCCGATCCAGCGTCGGCCGCTCGGGCACCCAACCCAGAACGAAGGCAATGTCGAAATCGATCTGGCGGTCTGGGCCAGCTGTAACCTCCAGCCGTTTGACGACGTCAGGATAGAGCTGTTTGCGCGCCGGCCACGTGTCCGGAAGCGCCTCGGCCTGCAACTTCGTGCGGGGAACGTTGATCAGTTCCATGACCTGATGGCGCGGAATTTTGTCCTCCGGCCAGCCCGCACAACAAGCAGCCGTCGCAGCCTCGTCGGCCTCCAGCCAGACTGTGGCGGCCTGGTCCTCGTCTTCGGTAGGCTTGTCGTCTTCCGGAAAGCCTTTGATATCCCACCCTTCCAACGCAAACAGTCCTTCCGCGCCCTGCAAAGCCGTAATGCCGGCGCGTGCAAACACGGCTTCGGCTGCGGCGATGCCGCGTGCGAGCTCTTCGGGTATTGCGTTCTCAATGTTCAAGCGAAGTTCCATGGTTCGCCTCCTATGGCCTCTCTCTGTTAATGTGAACAAAAAGAGAACAAAGAGTCAAGTGCTCCCCTTGACGAGACAGGAATATGTTCCTTATTTCAGCGTGATCTTGAGCAGCAGAGGACCATGGCTCGGCGTCAATCGCGCTGGCCGGCGAAGCTATGGCGAAAACAGCGGAAGACAATTTTCGGATCGAGGTCTGGGATCGCGAGGAGCAGGCTCTGTCAGAAACCATTTCGCGCTCCCCCGATTCGACGGTGAGCCAGGCTGCCTGGCAGGCCGCCATCCGGCGCCGGCCGGGCATGCTGCTGATCCATTACAACAGTCGGCATGTGATGGAGAAGATCCTGACGCCAGGCGAGGTGAAGATCCCGCCACAGACCATCATCGACGGTAGTGTTCACGCCGGCCTCGATGTCGCCCTCGGAGACCTTCGCGAATGGCATGTGCTGCGGGCCTGGTGCAGATCTTGTTCGCACCATGCAACGGTAAAGCCTGCCGGCCTCATCAAACGCTATGGCAAAGGCGCTCTGTTCAGTTCAGTCGAACGCGCGCTTTTTTGCACCAGTTGTGACAGGGGCGGGCCTGTCCGGCTTGAAATTCACAAGCTGCCACGCAATTGAGAGGAGCCGAACGGCGCAGGACCTCATCGATTTCCAGGCCAACTCGGCGCTGGTGCTGGCAAGCCAGCAGCATCGATGCGATCAGCGGCTTGACTGCCGAGGACCGGAACTGCGCGCGATCACGGCTGGTCGGCTTCCATCGTGACGCAAAGTTATGCGGACCGCTGCGGACGGGGACAGTCGGTCCCGCGTCCCGTCCTGCGGCCGGCGCTATGCTGACGCTCCTACGGCTGTCCCGTTCACCGCCCGCGGCGGGGGCGAATTTCCTCCGTCCTGCGCGCGACAACGTCCCCTGTTGCGGACGCACGCAGGACTGCGGTTTATACGCCGTTCTTCCTCAGAGCGCCGACAGTTGCCGGCGCGGAAACTGGCCAGTGAGCACGTGTCGTCTGGAAAGACGAATGAGGATGGCGCCACCACCACTACGCACTCCCGTCGGTTTCGCTCTCCTCGTCGATGGTGCGCACGGGGAGATAGGCGTTCGTCTCCAGCCACTCGCGCAATACAATCTGTATGAGGTCGGACCGGCCCACTTTCATCTCGGCAGCCAGGTCGTTGAGTGCATTCTCAGTCGCCGGTTCAAGGGAAACGCCGGTAACATTCCTGAGCATCAAAGCAGCGCGACGAAGGATGATCTGCAGATCCGGCCGCGACATGTCCCCTATGCGATCCGCGGCGCTTTCAAGCTCCTCGGCAAAGGACAGGCGGGTCATGGTCTTTTGTCGCGCCGTTCACTGCGCCCTTTTGCTTTTTCCAGTTCAGCAGAGATGTAGGCGGTGGCGTGCTCGGTTGCTCACCTCGTGTTCTCACGCTGCCGTTCCAACTCCTCTGGCGAGTAGTATACTTGGGGGACAGTTGTACAGCCTGTAGCAGCCGACAGCGGTTTCCAATCCTCCACTGTGGCGGAAGGGTTTTGAGCCAACCGCCCTTTTGCCAGCGCCAGCACAAATGCAAGAGGTGAATATCGCATCGTAGCAGGATTGCTGAAACCGCAGGTTAGGGGAAGCCTCGGTGCCTCGGGGTTCTGCTTTCATAATAGCAGGAGGTCGGCTTCAAAGTAGAAGGAGGCCGACGCTGCAAGCCGTCCGTGTGCGTCTGAAAATCTGAGCTCATCGGGAATCCCGTGTTCATTTTGATGGCGAAGGAGCGCCTGGCGCGCCACGTGGCAGATGGTAAGTTCTTTCCACCGGACGGTCGATCCTGAAGGATGGTTCAAGCAAATTCTGGTAGAAGGGCGCGAACCGGTAATGAACGACCGCTGGGACCTGAGATCATGCACCGTGCCGAGCAGGTGATTTCCGCGATCCGGACGGCATACCTGGCGCGGACAGCAGCAGCTTGGACAGGATACGAACGACAATTCCTCATAGAGCTCGTACGCGGCCTGGATGAAGCATCGTTTGCGTTCACGATGGCTCCCAATAGTGCCCAGCTGGTGCGAACGGATGCTGCCAGACACCTCATTCTCCTGGGGGCCGCTTCGGCGCTGCGGCCATTTATGGAATGCCTGCAGGACGATCCTGGTGGAGTGCCATGGGAGCCGACGACCCCACACTTCAGCTCCGTTGCTGATCAACATCTCATCAACTGTGGCCGGCTTGCCGTCGTCCAGAGACTGGCAGCCATGGAGCGATACGGACTGGCTGAAGCAACATTCCTCTCGGACAATCATCTGGTACTGGAGATGGCGTCCGATGATGACGATATCGCGGAACGCAAAGCTGGCGCGTGGCTAGGTGCCTTGGCACGTCAGCGACTGTTGATGATCGCGGCTCGCATGGCGGCCCAGAAGGCTGAAGTGGCCGGCAGGATAGACCGCTACGCAAGCGTCCAGGATGGGTGGTTTCTGCGCTACGATCCCGATGAGGAAACAATGGTCTATCATCGCGATTTTGCGGAAATTCATAATGCCGGAACAGCGGAGGCAGACGCACTCCCGAGCAGTGCGCTCCTCGGAGGACGCCCATTCGCGGACTGGAACAGGGCCTCGATATCAGCGTATGGGCGTGTGCTCCATCACATCGCCTGCGCTACGCGATTGAAGGCCAGGACGACGGGCCTCGAACTTCGCAACCTGCTCACGGTGTTCGCCCGAAAAGATGACGTGGCGGCGGTCTGGCAGCAGTCCGGAGAGACCGCCGAAGGGGCGCAGCAGATCATTGCCGGCCTGTCGCTGAATGCGGACACGGCGGCTGGCTGTGAGCGTGATCACGAGCTGCCCTTGCCCTACTATGTCGACTTCGGTCGGCACTTCGTTCTGCTGCCAATGTTCGGTGGCGTGATGAATGCAAGTGCAGGTCTGACCTGGCATCTCCGTCGAACCTACCGTCGGGATTGGGACAGGGCCGTGGACGGACGCGAGCAGGTATTCAGAGAGAACCTCAGAGAGCTTTTTACACCACCACGATACGCAATTCCCGACCGAGGCTTCCGTATCAGACGAACAGACGGGACAGAATTAACCGACATTGACGCAGTGTTGATCGACAACACGACCGGCCGGCTCGGGTTGGTACAGCTGAAATGGCCCGACATCTACGGGCGGTCTCTCGCGGAGCGCAACAGCCGGCGAATGAATCTGCTCAAGGCCAACGAATGGGTGAGCCGCGTTTCCGAATGGATTGGCAGTCGATCTTCAGGAGCCGTTTCCACCGCCCTTGGCCTCGGTCCGTCGGGTTCGGCGGCACCTCCAGTTCTGCTTGTGCTCGCGCGGCACGCTGCGCGCTTCAGCGGAGAAATCGGCTATGATGAGCGTGCGCACTGGGAGAGCTGGCCACGACTGGTTCAGAGGTGCCTGACCGGCCGGGACCCGGACATTCTCCGGGTGCTGGCCCGAAGTCGCGGAGCCGCCAGGTCAAGGCGCCGAACGCCTTCCATCGATATCCATGAAATACCAGGGCTGACAGTTGAAGTGCGATCGTCCTAGAGTCCTGGCGAAACGTTTGACAAGTATGCTAGGGAACGTCCCATGGGTCGGCAAAACAGAGGACTGCCAAACCGGATTGAGCACCTTTTGAGAGAGGGCTTACTCATGGATTTCGCTCGGCTTTCCACGTTCAGTCCACCTCCCTGCACACCGACTGTATCGTCTCTGTGTGGCTCAAGCAGCCGGCATCCCGGGTATGCGCCCGGGCTGACACCTCGGCTGGCGGCTCACCGCAATCAAAGCCGGGCTGGTGGTATCGCTGTCGGCGATCTGACGGCTCAATTTCTACCCTGTGTCCGTGCCGGAGAGTGGCCATATCGTGGCTGGTGCGCTTGACTGACCCAATCGTCGCCCCATTCCGCGCCAGGGCGCGTATTCTTGCTCTCCTCGGAGATCAGCTGATCGGCACCGATCAGCTGGCGATCTTCGAGCTCGTCAAGAACGCCTACGACGCTGATGCCGGATCGGTCACTGTGACACTTGCAGGTGTAGACGGTGACGACCCGACGATCGACGTCATCGATACCGGTGACGGAATGGATATGGAGACGATCACGTCGATCTGGCTTGAACCCGCCAGCGATCACCGTGAGATTCAGCGGCTGGAGAAGCGGCGCACCAAGCTGTTTAACCGTCTGCCACTCGGTGAGAAGGGGGTTGGCCGGTTCGCGGTCCACAAGCTCGGGCACCGGATAGAATTGCTGACCCGGCCAAGAGGAGAGAATGTCGAACACCAAGTGTTGCTCGACTGGGATGAACTGACCAACGTCCGCTATCTCGATCAGACGAGTGTCACGGTCCACACGCGCGAGCCCGAATTCTTCACGGAGAAAAACGGTCGGAAGCCGCATGGCACTCTCATCTCGATCCGCAAGCTGCGAAATCGAGTGTGGCGGCGCGGCGAGGCCCGCCAGCTGTACCGATCGATCACGGCGATCAGTTCCCCCTTCGATTCTTCAGACGGCTTCTCGGCCGAACTGAGCATTCCGGAGCACCCTGAGTGGCTTGAGGGAATGCCCGATGTGCAGGCTCTCGTCGAGCTGGCACCATGGCATTTTGAGTTCACGTTCGACGGTACTTTGAACTGGTCGTATGAATTCAGATCACCGATCGGGCGCAGACTTGAGGGGCGGCGTCTTTCTGGCGAAAGCGATCCGCTGCTTCTCGAAAAGGAATCCGGCGACAGGTCGTCTCCAGTAGCGGATGTTCAGACGCTGGATGGAATAGGCCCGATCAGCGGCCAGCTTGTGGCCTATGACCGCGATCGCAAGATTCTGACCCTGCTTCCGCAGAACCTGCTGGTAAAGCAGTTCCTCGATCAGCAGGGCGGTGTTCGGGTCTATCGCGATGGTGTGCGCGTCTACAACTATGGTGAACCCGGTGACGACTGGCTGCATCTGGACCTGCGACGCGTCAATCGACCCTCTCAGCGCCTGAGCCGCAACATCGTCATTGGCGCTATCAACCTGAACCTTGAGACAAGCACCAGGCTCCGGGAAAAGACCAACCGTGAGGGCTTTGACGAAACCGAGACGTTCAAACGATTCCGGGGGATCGTGACTGCAGTCATCCACCGTTTCGAAGTGGAACGCGCACTCGACAAGGATCGCCTCAAACGTCTGCTTGAAGACGCTGCTGACAAAGATGAAATTCTGGTCGAGACGCCGCTGAGACGTCTCAGAGAGGCGGTAGCGGCGTCTGCCGACGCCAGAACGATACTTCCCTTGGTCGACCGCGTCGAAAAAGAGTACGTTGAGATGCGTGATATGCTTCTGCGCGCGGGCATGTCGGGTCTCAACCTGGCGATTGTCATTCACGAGGTTGAGAAGGGCGTCCGCTCGATCCACGAGGCCGTCCGCAGCAAGGCCTCGCCCGAACTCCTAGAGCAGCAGTCCCGTGGCCTGATGGGCCTTATCGAAAGCGTCGGTGGCCTGCTCAAGGAGAAGACGCGAGATGGCGTCGACATCCGTGAACTCGTTCAAAGCAATGCTGAGATCAATGTCCGGCGCTACAGACGGCACCAGGTGAAGGTCACCTATGATCTGCCGGAAGGGATGCCCAAGATCAGAATTCCGGGGTCATCGGCGCTGCTCCAGAATGTGCTCGTCAATCTCGTCGACAATGCCATCTACTGGCTCCGTGTCCGTTGGCCGGATCAGGGGCCGGACGAGCCGCAGGTAAGGCGGATCCACATCGCCTTGACGGACGATCTTCCCGGCGGTCCGGCCCTGATCGTCGCGGACAACGGCCCCGGATTTCAGGATCTGCCGGAGATTGTCACCAAGCCTTTCTTCACTCGACGCCCGGACGGCATGGGCCTCGGCCTTTACTATTCGTCGCTTGCTATGTCGCTGGCCAGTGGCTCGCTGCTCTTCCCCGAACGCGAGGATCTTGAGCTGCCCGACTGGGTAGATGGTGCGGTGGTCGCGATGCAGTTCGGGCAGGTGATCAAATGATCCATCCTCCCTCGGTGATCGCCGTCGACGACGACCTGCGGGAGCTCACCACGATCGTGAAGGCGCTGCGCCAACTTGATGTCGCCTGCCTGCCGGTCCTGGTCGAAGGAACAAAGGTCGACATTCGCACGCCGCTCAGCGGTGTGCGCTTGGTATTCTTCGACATCAACTACCTCAAGGCCGTGACCAACGATGTTGCGATGTACGAAGCTGCGGCCACCATCCTGTGCAAGGTCCTGGCGCCTGACAATGGGCCCTATGTACTGATCACCTGGAGCAGCAAGGCCGACAAGCATGATGGGCTTATGGCGCATTTCGCTGCCCATGTAGCGGAGATCCCACCGCCTGCTGTAACCGGCTTTCTGCAGAAGGAGAATTTCACACCTGACGGCGCCGCGAAGGACGGGGGTGCAAGCCTTCGCGAGCAAATCATGTCGGTAATAGCGGACCAGCCGCAGATCCGGGCGCTCATGCAATGGGAAATGTCGGCGCACCGTGCCGCGGGAGACGTGATCAGCTCGCTGCTGGACCTTTTCTCGCGCGAGGACAGATTCGCTGCACGATACGGGCCATCCCTCCACGCCATGCTGACGCATATAGCGCGCAGCGCCGTGGGGAGCGGCAACGTTGCAATGGATCGCCGCGCCGCGGTGAACGAGGCGCTGGTGCCGATTCTGTTTGATCGCCTGATGCACCAGCTGCCGGCCGATGGGGAGATCCAGCTGTGGACTGATGCGATCACGCTCGCACCAGACATACCGACAGCTGAGCCGGCACATGGCTCGCACCTCAATGCGCTAAGTCACATCGCCCGTGCCGGCTCAGGGCCGATGGATGCGGGCGATCGCGGTGTGGTCTTCATGTTGCCTGACGGTGCGGCCGAAAAGATGGCGGCGAGAACACAGCGGACGCTGCAGGATATCGCGGCGGATTTCCTCTCCAGCCAGTCGAAAGGGCAGAACAGACCTTCGCTCCCCGATATGGCTGAGGTCGCGCGGGAATGCCGCTGGGTATTCGTCGGCATGCGAGCCATCTGCGATCAGGCTCAATCCAAGGGTGTCATGCGACCGGTCGTGCTCGCACTCGAGGTGCCCGGGACATTGAAGGACAAGGGCCTGGGTCTTCGCTTCAACAATCATGGCGCGATCTCGACGACACCCTGCTTCGCGATACCTCCGCTGGGAGGTGGCGTGCCAGCAGATCGCCGCCTTATCATCGACTGGCACTGGACGACGTCGCTTTCTGATGCAGAAATGGTGGGAGCAACGGTTCTGTACCGTGTACGGGAGCCGCTCATGAGCCAGATCGCGTCACAGATGAGCGGCTATTCGGCGAGACCCGGCATCATAACGTTCGATTGACGCCAATCGCATGAGGCTCGGCCATTCCACAGCAGCTAGTCAAACAGCTTCAGCTGGCTGGCGTGTGTGAAATCCTTGTCGGCTCCCGGTTTGCCGGATGTTCGGAAGCGCTGCTGCCGGAACGCAGCGCGCGTTTCGATCAGCGCGAGAGCGAAGGCGGGCATTTTTCTGATGTCGTCTGCGTAGACTACGAGATGGCCCGACGCATTGCTGACCAGCCCGACGCCTGCCTTTTCCGCTCCCTGAACAAGCAGTTCGAGCTGCTGTGGTCTTGCGCAGAATACGACGAGCGGATGGGCCTCGTGGTGCGGTATCCCGAACGCCCCGCCGTTGCAGCTTGTGACGGGAATACACCGTGCTGCTGAGAGTGCCGCGACAGTAGAAGCGACACCGATGTCGAGGCCCATGAGCAGTCCGGTCTCATCGGTTGACTCCAGCTCGTCCTCAATAGACGCATAATCTTCGCCCGGTTCTTCACCGGACTCGATCTTGCGGATCATCGCGAGTTCGAGGGCATGTATCTGCCGCGCATCGGTCCACGACAGTCCGCGAAGATCACAATACTCGCGGTTGCAGCCCAGACCGCTGTCGGTCTCGACCTCAGCGCCGACAGGCCATCTGAGACCTTCAGCGGAAACCTTCCGCTCTGGTTGGACGTCGAACAGAACATGCTTGAACACTTTCCAATGATACGGCTCTTCGGCAACGACGGATAGTGTGCATCGCAGAGCGTTGGCGTTCCAGTTTTGTGATCACGACTGGGCCGATACACCTGGTCGCGAAACCTATGCCGTCAGCTACCGCTGATACGCAAGCGACCCTGGCGCAACCGGGGATGCCAACACGGCCGCTGACGCACCGTCGCAGTTTAACGTCAGCCAGAAAAACGATCACGCCTCATTTTCCCAGTTTCAGGCATCGGGACGAAGCCTAGCCTCGATTGACCGCTCGTAATCATTGGGAACAGGCTTCAACAGGGCTAGCGCATTGCCCGCATATTCGGTATCAGGTTGCAGGAACAGTAGGGGAACGGAACGTGGATATTCTGACCAGGGAACAACGTTCCAATGTCATGTCCAGGATCCGGGGGAAGAATACTGTGCCGGAAATGGTTGTTCGGCGCGCTGCGCACTCACTTGGGCTGCGGTTCCGGCTTCATCGCAAGGATCTCCCAGGTAGCCCTGACCTCGTGTTCCCCGGCCGACGGAAGGCCCTTTTCGTGCATGGATGCTTCTGGCACCGCCACAAGGGCTGTCGCCTTGCGTATACGCCTAAGTCGAATGCCAGTTTCTGGGAGGCGAAGTTCGGCAGCAACATCGTCCGTGATGCTCGAGTCATGGACGAACTGCGCGCTGCCGGGTGGGATCCCCTCATCATCTGGGAATGCGAAACCCGGCGGCCCGGGGAGGTTGTTTCCCGACTCAATGATCTCCTCATAATGGAAGCCGCTCAATGAGCAGCGCCATCCGTTCGGAAAAGATAAAGCGGATCGCCGGAGGTTCGAAGCCACGCGTTCTCGAGCTCTGCTCAGGTTGCGGCGGCATGTCGCTCGGGCTGCAGGCCGCCGGCTTCGAACTTGTTGCACATGTTGAAAACGATTCAGACGCTGCGCAGAGCTATGCGGTCAACTTTTCGCCTCCCGAAGGCACCAGCGCCAAAGGTTGGGCGGCTCCACGCGACATGGTCGAATGCGGTCCCGAAACCCTCGCCGGAGATCTCGGCCTTGGGGGCGCAGAACATGCATTTGACGTCCTGGCAGCAGGTCTCCCCTGCCAGGCGTTTGCGAGGATCGGGCGATCCAAGCTCCGTTCGGTGACTGGCGACGACGCGGCCTTTCGAAATGACGCAAGGGCGAAGCTCTATCAGCGATTCCTGCAGTACGTCGAAGTGGCTCAGCCTGTCATAATCCTGATCGAGAATGTTCCTGACATCCTGAATTTCGGTGGCCACAACATACCCGAGGAAATCAGCGAGACGCTTGACGCGCTTGGGTATTCAACAAGCTACACGCTCCTGAATGCGGCATTCTACGGGGTCCCTCAGTTGCGGGAGCGGCTGTTTCTCGTCGCGGTCGACAAGTCGCTCGGATATGTGCCCACATTCCCCAGCCCCACGCATTCAGTCGAACTGCCCTCGGGATATGAGGGCGCGCGAACGGTAGCCTTGAAGTACATCCCGGAGATCAATTCACACTTCCATCCAATCCCGGTCGCTTCGTCGGATCTTCCAGGTGCGGTGACGGTGAAGGCCGCTCTCTCGGATCTTCCATACATTTCAGAACACTACCGGGATCCGAAAGCGATGAAGCGCCGAAAGGTGCAGGATTCGTTGCCCTATCGGTCTTTCACCGGACTGTCCTCATATGCCCATCTGATGCGGGAATGGAAGGGCTTCAAGACCGGCGGAACAGTAGATGGCCATGTGGTGCGTCTGACACCACGCGATTTTCCCATCTTCCGCAGGATGCGAGCGGGCGCGGACTATCCCAGGGCCCTTCAGATTGCCGAAGAGATTTTTGGCGAAATGCTGGCATCTGAAAGCAGGCGGCCACGCAAGGGCAGCGCTCGATATGATGAAATCCGCGGCAACTGCGTTCCGCCCTACGATCCGGGCAAGTTCCCGAACAAGTGGTGGAAGCTTGAGCCCACATTGCCATCTCGCACCCTTACCGCGCACCTGGGCAAGGACTCCTATTCGCACATTCACTGGGACAGCAAGCAGCAACGCATGATCTCGGTCCGTGAAGCAGCGAGATTGCAATCCTTTCCCGACGGGTTTCGGTTCGCTGGGGCCATGAATGCATCCTTTCGTCAGATCGGGAACGCAGTGCCACCGTTGCTGGCGTACGCGGTGTCGGAGCACATCAAGACAGAACTGAGGATGGCGGCTGGGTCGTGGAAAAAACTGGAGGCAGCGAACAGGCACGCGGCGTGAGGACAAATCCCTGCGCCTGCCAAAGCCGATAAGCTGTTCAAGCCAGAAGCCGCGTCTCCCGGAATGAAATTCCCACAGTACATGCCGATCAGTGGCGGTCGCCTGAAACAATGGGAAAGCATCCGCAGCGCCGGTCGGGGTGGCAGATGATCCTGATTGGCGGGAGACGGGTTCTCCGGGGAGGGATGGAGGGGGTATAGTGAGTTGGAACCTGTAGAGATCGCACCGACTCCCGCGGCACTGCTGCAGTCGCTGCGCGGACTTGGCTATTCGCCTGAAACCGCCCTTGCCGACCTGATCGACAACAGCATCGCAGCCCAGGCGCAGACGATCGAGCTCAGCATCGACTGGAACGACGGTGAGATGCGCATCGGCGTGCTCGATGACGGCCGAGGAATGACGTCAGCCGACCTGGAATCCGCCATGCGTTTTGGCGGTAATGGTCCCGACGTCGAGAGGAAGCCTGACGACCTTGGCCGGTTTGGACTGGGCATGAAGACGGCATCGCTTTCGCAATGCCGGTGCCTGACGGTGCTCAGCCGTTGCGACGGCGAAACGAACAGCAGGACCTGGGATGTCGATGACGTGCTTCGCACCAGGCGCTGGACTGTTGGCGTCGGGTTGCTGCCACAGAAATTCGACCATCTGCCGGCCCTTGACAAGCGTCCTTCCGGCACGCTTGTCGTACTGGAACGAATGGATGAGATCGGCGGGCTGTTCGGGCTCGACAAGGGGCATTTTTTCGCGAAACTCCAGGATATTCGAAGTCACTTCGCGATGGTCTTTCACCGTTTTCTCAGCCTCGACGCCAGACGCATCCGTATCGTGGTGAACGGGCGTGATGTGGAAGGGTGGGATCCAATGCTTCGCACCCATCCCGCGACACAGCGGCTGGGAGCGGGGCGGGTCGGCGCCGGTGCGCAGGCCGTACATGTGGCACCATTTGTACTCCCCCACCGGGACCGTTTCGCCAACGACGGCGAATACGTCGCCGCAGGAGGTCCCGGCGGCTGGGCGGAACGGCAGGGCTTCTACATCTATCGGGCCAAGCGCCTGATCGTTGCGGGCAACTGGCTCGGTCTGGGATCTCTTCGGGAATGGACAAAGGAAGAGAGCAGCCGTCTTGCGCGCATTGCCGTCGACCTCCCTCAGAGGGTCGATTCCGCGTGGCGGATCGACATCAGAAAGGCGACTGCGCGACCGCCAGCGAATCTCCGTGCGCGACTGATCAACATTGGTTCAGCGTGCCGCGAGACCGCCAGGGAGGTATTTGCCTGGCGAGGCGGTCAGGTTCGCACCGGAAAGACCGCAATGGCCGTCTCACCTGTCTGGATGGAAGAATATCTTTCTGGAAAGCGGCGCTACCGGATCAACCGTGACAACCCTGTGATTGCCAGTCTTCTCCAGAGTGACACGGGGGCTGCCCGCCTGGCTCGATCAGCGTTCAGTCTCATCGAGAGATCCGTACCCGTCGAGCGCATCTGGCTGGACGTCTCCGAGAGCGCGGAGACTCCAGCGACGGCAGCCGACGTTGATGCCGCCCTGGTCGATGACCTCGTAACGGCGTTGCGAGCATCAGCATCCGACCGCGAGCCCGAGGAGGTGCTGGACTCGCTGCTGCGGACACTCCGCCTGGACGCCCCCGCACTCCGCGCGACCGTGCTTTCGAGATTCGGAGAGCCCTCATGAGCGGCGACCCCAGGCAAACGCTGATCAACATGGCTCGGCAACTCCTGACGTCCACGAACGAACAGCCTATCGAAAGGACGGCAATCCGGGAGACCATCGACCTCGTCAGTCCCATGGTCGCCAAACGGACCGCCCACACCTTCAGTGAGATCGAGCTGGAGGAAGCTGTAAAGGTTCTTGAGACAGCGTATGTGGTCCAGCAGGGTCCCGCAGTCGCGGTCATCGACAAGGACAACGTGCCAGCGGACTGGTACGTCGGCGAGCGCCGCAAACCTGGTCCGTTCATGACCCGCTACCTGCAGAAGCTTTCAGAGGATGACTGGCCTATCCGTTCGGTCGATGAACTGCGCGACAGCACTGCCCGTGTGGTTGAACTGCTGGACGACCCGAAACGGGAGGGCCCCTGGAGCTGGCGGGGTCTTGTCGTCGGCGACGTCCAGTCCGGCAAGACGGCGCACTATGCTGGCGTGATCAACCGCGCGGTGGATGCGGGCTATCGCGTGGTCATCGTTCTCGCGGGGATGCACAATCTGCTGCGCCTCCAGACCCAGCAACGTCTGGAACTCGATTTCCTCGGCTATGATACAAAGCCGGAGCAGCTGGGCGCTGGCCAGATGAAGGCAGTCGGCGTAGGTCTCATCCCGCCAGCGCTGAATGTCGGCAGCCTTACGCTCGCTTCGCCTACCGGCGACTTCAATGTAGCCTTTGCACGTCAGGCCAACTTTGCTCCCCTCGATCAACCCTGCCTGTTCGTCGTCAAGAAGAATGCGACCATTCTGCGCAATCTCAACGGCTGGATCCGCAAGCTGCACGAAGATTTCCGAGCTGCGCCACTGCTGCTGATCGACGACGAAGCCGACCAGGCATCGATCGATACCAAGGACCAGCCAACGCTGCCAGACGGCAGCTTTGACGAAGACTACGACCCGACACGAATCAATGGCGAGATCCGCAAGCTGCTGCGTTCGTTTGCGCGTTCTGCCTACGTCGCCTATACCGCCACCCCTTTCGCCAACATTCTGATCCACGACGAGAGAACGGCTGACGAATACGGTGCAGACCTGTTTCCATCGACCTTCATCTTCTCTCTCACCCCACCTGACGACTATTTCGGTCCTGTGGCGGTCTTCGGATCCAACAGCGACGGCAACAATGTTGGTCTGCCGCTGATCCGGCATGTGAACCAGACGGCAGAGAACTGGATTCCCGAAGCCCACGACAGGTATCTTCGGCCACGCTTCGATGGCCGGGATGAGCTTCCGCCATCGCTGAAGGAAGCGATCCGGTCGTTCATGCTCGCATGCGCGGTCAGAGCGGCGCGAGGCAGGGAAGCCTCTCACAATTCGATGCTGATCCACGTGTCGCGATTCGTTGACGTTCATGACCAGGTCCATGCCCACGTCCTGCGCTATCTGGACGATATCCGTGCCCGTGTATCGGGCGGCGATGCTGAAACCCTGACCGAGCTTGAAGCACTCTGGTTGTCCGATTTTGTGCCGACCACGGCAGCGCTTGCCGGTACCGTCTTCGACAGGGGGACCATTCACCTCACCTGGTCGCAGGTGCGAGACAGGCTTGCCGATTCGAATGACAAGATCCAGGTCATCGTCGCGAATGGCCGGTCAAAGGCGAACCTGGACTACGACCGCTACAAGGACAGTGGCTTGTCCGTCATCGCAATTGGCGGCGACAAGCTGTCGCGTGGCCTGACTCTCGAAGGGCTCACGGTGAGCTACTTTCTTCGCATCACAAAGCAGTATGACAGCCTTCTGCAGATGGGGCGCTGGTTTGGCTACAGGCGCGGGTTCGCCGATATCTGCCGGCTCTACACCACGCCGGACATGGAGGACTGGTTCCGCCACGTCGCGACAGCCAGTCAGGAATTGCGGGCTGAACTCGTGCACATGAGATTGATGCTTCAGACACCGAAGGACTATGGCCTGCGCGTTCAGACGCACAGCGTGATGAGTGTGACGGCATCGAACAAGCAACGTCATGCCATCGAACGTCGAACTGGCTTCGCTGGCGAGGGCAAAATTCAGACCGTCATGTACACAGAGAAGAGCCGGCTCGAGCAGAATGCCGGAGCAACCGATACCTTCCTCGAGACGCTCGGCGTCGCCGAACGCTCGGTCAACCGACCCGGCGGCGACGGCACTGCCGCCGGACTCGTCTGGAGACAGGTGACGGGCGAGATGGTTGCTGCCTACCTCCGTACCATGAGCTTTCCGCCTGAGAACAAGGAAATCGAGGCGGTCCAGCTGGCGGCCTACGTCGAGGACCAGCTGCGACAGCCGCAGCCAGAGCTCACCCGCTGGATGGTATTCGTCCCCGCAGGCGACGGGCGCCTTGTCGATGTGGCGGGGAACAGGATCAAGAGTGTCATCAGACGCCCGCTGGCAGAGCGGCGCACAGCTGACCGCTACATCGTCAAGTCGATCCTGAACCCGCCCGATGAAGCACTCGATCTCTCTGATACTGAATTCGCAGCAGCACTCGACCGGACGAACGCTGCTCGCGCTGCAGTGGGAATGGCCCCGTCCAGCCGACCAGCCGGGCCGGACATCCGCTACATCCGTGGCCGCCGGCCTGAGTCAGGAATGCTCATCATATATCCACTCGATCCGGACGAGGACGGTGTCGTGGACACCGACGGTCCCGTCATTGGCCTGGTGGTCAGCTTTCCCGAAAGTGCAACGGCCAGTCGGCGGATCTATCTGGAAAACACCGTCCTTCAAAAGGAGCTGGCGCGGCGATGAGCGTGATGGCCGCCGATCTGGAACTGGTCTGGGCGAGGCTGGCTGCCGGGGGCACCCCAAAGCGCCAGTTTGTCAGCGTTCGCATCGATCCAGCCAGTCATCTCGATGTTCATGTCGCCCTGCGCGCGCTGGATACTGCACCATGCCTGCTCTTCGATCTGCCGGACCCATCCAGTGTCGGCGACGCTGAATTCGAAGTCGGAGGAATGCGCTTCTTTCGGGCGGCCGCTGCCGGTGGTCAATGCATGGTTCTCTCACTGGAAGAGCCAGCTCACCGCGAGCTCTTCGCAGCAGTGTGCGCCGACGTGCTCAGCTTTGCCGGCGCCGACACCGCTGCTGACGGGTTGAAGCTGGTGCTTGCCAGGCTCGATGCCTGGCGTCTCTTTCTACGCTCACTGGCAGGTGGCATGAGCCGCTCTGAGGTCATTGGGCTGATAGGCGAACTCTGTGTCATGAAGACGATCGTGGAGCGGCGGCCATCCCTTGTCGCGACGTGGCGCGCGCCGGATGACGCAGTCCATGATTTCGAGAATGCCGGGCAGGCGCTTGAAGTAAAGACAACCCTGGGAGCCGGATCGAGAGTACGAATTTCGACCCTTGACCAGCTGGATCAAGCAGGCCTGGATCAACTCTGTCTGCTCCACGTGCGCCTGTTCGAGACGCCGCTTGGAGAACGTGTGGACGATCTGATCGACGCCATTTCTTCACGCCTGGAAACTGAGGCTTCCAGGCGTGACTTCTCCAACGCACTGCTGCGGCGGGGTCTTCGGCCGGATGACACCGCTGCGAGATCCGGTCTGCGCACGGCTCTCCAGCAGATCACCGCCTATGCCGTGACCGAAGCCTTTCCGCGCCTGAACCGCTCGGACGTGCCAGCGGGGATCATCGAGGCGTCCTACGCAATTGAACTCGGGCCATTGCAGTCATTCGCCTCGCCCTGGTCGGATGGGTGTGCCACCTACTGCAACAGGAACAGCTGATGGACGATACTCTTCAGAATTTCGCACAGGCGCTCGCATCAGACGTTGAAGATGCGGTGTCCAGCCCGGACGCGCCGACACTGTTTTCTTCGGAAATGTTCACCCGGATGGTCCTCGAACGGCTCGAAGAGGTGGGCCAGCTGGAAGCTGCGTTCGACCTCAATCAGGAAGGCCATTTTGGGCGCGCGAGCTATCGAATCGATGGCTACACACTGGATGAGGAACGCGGCGTGCTCGAACTGTTCACCACACTGTACAGCGGCGACATACCCCCCGCCCGAATTTCAGCCGCCGATGCGACACGTGCCTTCGAGCGTGCCCTGCGCTTCGCGAGGGCGGCAATGGACGGTCTGGCGGACAAACTCGAGCCGTCCAACACCGATGCCAGCGATCTCGCGCGGCAAATCGAACGCGCCGCTACCAGGATTACCTCGATACGCCTGATTCTCCTGACGGATGGTATCCTGGCGTCGGCGCTGCCGAAGGACGGCGAATGGGCGGGAAGGCCCATTGAGCACGACGCCTTCGACATCGTTCGACTGCATCGCATTCTTGGTGAGGGCGAAACACGATCCGACATATCCGTGGATCTGCGCCAGCTTGCGGGCAGAGCTCTGCCCTGTCTGCACGTCCACGCCGAGGGTGGTGGCTACGAAGCCTATCTCACGGTCATTCCAGGCGAAGTTCTGTCGCGCATCTATCATCGCTATGGCGTCAAGCTGCTCGAGCTGAACGTTCGCGCATTTCTCGGAATCCAGGGGCGCAGGAGTGTAAATGCCGAACTGCGAAAGACGATCGCTGATCAACCGTCCATGTTCCTCGCTTTCAACAATGGCATCGTCGCGACTGTCGATGACATCGTGCTGGAAAAGGATGCTGCCGGTCGTGAACTCATCAGCGAGCTTCGCGGGCTGCAGATCGTCAACGGAGGGCAGACGACTGCTTCCCTTCACCGCGCACGCGTCAAGGAGAGCATAAAACTTACCGACGTCGAAGTGCCCGTGAAGATCATCCACGTAACCGATGGCGATCTGAGTTCGATGGTCGGATCCGTTTCCCGCGCCGCGAACCGTCAGAACACGATCCAGCCCGCCGACTTCTCGGCGAACGACCCTTTCCATCAGGAAGTCGAAACGCTCGCGAACAATGCTTGGCTGGAGAGCGGCAATGGCCGCTGGTTCTACGAACGCGCGCGCGGCTCATACCTGGCGGCAGAACAGAAGGCATCCTATCGGAAGACGGATCAGCAGAACTTCCGCGCACAGACTCCCAAGTCCCGGCGCCTGAGCAAGCTCGATCTTGCCAGATACCTGAACGCCTGGGGTGGTCTGCCCTACAGGGTCTGTCTCGGAGGGCAGAAGAATTTTCAGTATTTCATGCAGCGGATGAAAGATCAGCCACCTCCACCTCCAGATGCGGCCTGGTTCCGGCGTCTGGTCGCAATCGCGATCCTCTACCGCGCAGCCGAACGGGTGCTGCGGATGATGAAGTTTCCGGCCTACCGCGCGCAGATCGTCGCCTACATCGTTGCCAGCATATCTCAGCGGGCAGGTGGGCGGGTCGATTTCGAATCGATCTGGCGGAACCAGGCTATTTCGACCGAGATGGAGGATCTCATTCGCAACTGGGCGCCCGAGGTCGATGTGTTGCTGCGAACGACCGCGGGGCAACGCAATCCAGGCGAATGGTTCAAGAAGGAGGACTGCTGGACGGCAATGCGAAACAGTCTGCCCGAACTTGCCGACCCTCTGCCCCCCGAACTGGCCAATGCAGCCGCCTCGGTCGACGGCGATGCCAGACCCTTGACGCTCTCAGTCGAGGATTTCGAGCGAATTCGGCAGTGCACGGAGGTCGACAGTTCCGCGTGGCTGGAGGCCGCTGAAATTGGCCAGCGGACCAAGGTTCTGCACTGGAAACTGGCGGGCATCTGCAGAACGATGGCAGGCTATGCAGCAGGTGGGTGGGAGAAGAAGCCCTCGGTCAAGCAGGCGCGTTTCGCTCTCGAAGCCCTTTCGACCGTCCGGCAGGCTGGTGTGCTTCCGTCTGCCAGCGCCGAGGAGGCGACGGTTGAGGCGAACTGAGCTCAAGTTGAAGTCAGCCAGGCAGAACGGCAAACGCCGATGACAGGGATGCGTGGCAAAGGCATGAACCGGCGAAGAGGGGTGCCGTCGGATCGTTCGCTGCGGAAGCGTGCGAGCCGGGGGACGCTTCCTGAGAAGCTTCCACTTGTCCATGTAACGGCTGTCTGGACGGCAAATGAGATCGTCAAGAGCGGCAAGTTTCAGACAAGTGCCTGCGGTGTCTTCAAACGTGACCTTTTGTATTTCTTCGTTCTCAGGCCGGCATATCGGGCAAAGGACGGCGGTACGAAATCACACCAGATCAATCGCTTTCCCGTGGTCTTCGTCGTTTCGCCGGAAGCCGTCCCCAATCCCCATCATGTCTATCCGTTTGACACAGGTGGCGCCGTCAATGGCGCTTTTGCTCGACAGGCGGATCCCTTCATTCCCCTCGAAGACTACGAGCTGGAACCAACCCATGCCGCTGGCGCAGGACATGTCGGATGGGCGTTCGGGACGGCACAGGCCTACTTCGACGGCCAGCTCCGCGCCGATCTGCTCGACGGTGTACCCGAGTTTGAAACGATCACTCGGGGCTACAATGACATTGCACGGATGGGCCGGGCAGGCAGCAATCAGCATGACAAGCGTGCGTCGGCGATCGAGATCGCTGCGAACCATGACGTCGACGTGAAAGGCAATGTGCTGCTTGCCATTCTCCCCAAGCAGTACCTTGAAACACCTTCGGGTCCGAATGCGGGCTTCATCAAGCTCCTGGAGGACCATGGTATCGATACGCGTGTCTATGACTGGCAGCCCAACACAATGCCGGACGAGTTTCAGGACGAGATCGCGGCAATCACGCGATCGTGGCTGAAGGACATGGGTTATCTATGACCGAAGAGGATCAGGGCCCGGAGGAGCTTCTGCTCGCGGGCTATGTGCCGCTCACCGAGCACGGTTTCGCGCTTCCCTGTTACGCGACCGGGCCGCTGCCGAACGCGTGGTATACTGCCGTCTGCTCTGTCAACGGTGATCATGCTGGAAAGATCACCGGCTTCGAGATCTTCGAAACGGATGTCGTCGAGTTGTTACCGGCAGGGCTGCAGCGAACGGTGCGGCGGGGAGATTCCTGGAAAGACGTCTTTCTCTGGTCAGGCGGCGCGCATGCTGGAACACCAGGTGAAATCCTCGTCGCACTCAAACCGGACATCCCGGATCTTGTTGATCAGGCGCCCATATCCCTGCTCGACCTTGCTCTGTCGGCAGAAGGCTTCGATACGCGCGCGATTGTCCGCTCGGCCTTCTCATACGTTGATGAGCGGTATGGGCGAGACAAAGCCTCAACCTGGCTTCGAGACACCCTCATACGACAGCAGATAGTGCTGGAGACACGTCGCCAGATCCTTGCAGCCAATCTGTCGAAGGAGCCTCCGACGAGCGTGCGCGAAATCGATGTCGAAGAGTCGCACGACGGCAATTTTCGCATCGTGCTGCCTGAGGCGATCTCGACGGCTCTGGCGCGAGCGGGGCGCCTCCATGCGCTGGCTGAGAACTACAGGCAGTTGGCTGACCAAATAGGCGTAAGCCTCGATGACTTTAGTTTTGAGGAAGCCGACGTTGAACCGGCAGCCGTGCAACCACAGACAGCCGGCGATGGCCGCAAGCCCGAACAGCATTTCGCCGGCTCGGTGAACATCCTGATCATCGTTTCTGGACCACGAGCCCGGAGCATTGCCAGACACCTTTCATCACCAGACTGGGCGCCGGTATGGAAGCTCGACGATGTCGAGTTTCCCCACTACCTTGTACGTCGGCTGAGCGAATCCCGTGGTGGTCCACAGTCCGTCTCCAGCGAGCAGCCGGTGATCGACGTCATTGAAGAACAATCTTCAATCCCTGATTTTCGACACTATGGGGTGGTGATCTGGCTTGTGGACGACAAAGCTCTTTCGAAGGGCCGTTTCTCAAAACCGCAAGACGTGATTTTGGCGCAGTTCAGCCAGAACTGGGCTGGCATCTTTCTGATCGCTCCAGCGCTGCCTTCCCTGGAACCGTCTCGCACACTTGTTGGCGGCGGCCGCGAACCGCTGTCTGACATACCTTTCCGATGTCTGATTGATACCGCCGCCGCACGCTCGCCGTTCTGGTCCGGCAATCCGCGACGGTCGATTGACCGGCGGATCGCCGACATTGTTACGGGCGCAGCAGTGCTCTGTGCAGGAAACGATCTGCTTCTACCCTATCTGAACAGCGAAACCCCTCGCTACGAGCCAGTTGTCCTGTCCTTCACGTTGAAAACGCATGAAGGACGGCAGTTGCCGCTGGGAATGGCCTCCGAAGTCACAGCAGCAGGCCTGGGTGGCCTGGATGACGATGATGAGACGCTCTTCAGGTTCCACTTCGGAGTTCGTTCAGAAGCCAGACCAAGTCTGCAGCTGGGAGAAGGCGTCGGGGAGATCCGCCGCCACAGGCTTAACTTTGACCGATTCGCAGGTGCGGTTGTCGCGGACATCGAGAACGCGCCAATACCCGAACTTGACGACCGACTCCGGCACTCTGTCGTGCCTGCCTCGATGGCGCAGACTCTTCGGCACCCCGACCTGGCTGCAGCCTTCCAATTTGGGAAATCGTCGGCTCCGTTTGGCGTCGTGGTTACCGCCGAGGCTCCAACGGTCCGGTTGCTGCGGGCGGCCGCACAATCTGGCTGGGCCGCCGTGCGTTATACCGAACGAGAGTCGCTGCGTGGCCTGTTTGGCATGCAGGACTGGGTGCTGTGGCCTTTTCTGCCCCAGGAAATCGGGCTTCCAACCCTGCAGCGTCGAGCACGCAATCGTGGCCTGGCTACGCGTGGTATCGACCCACGGGACGTCGTCCGGATTCCGCTGGATCGATTCGCGACCTGGAGGTCCTCTGCCGGCGATTCGCCGCTCCTTGCCGAGGCACGCCGATATCGTGCCTCCATCGTGGAAAACGGTCTGGTCGCCGAAATGGTTGTTCCAGCTGCGGCGTTGAGCGCTGCAACGCGCAAGGGCGACAGGGCGGCCATGGCTCTTGCTGGCCTTGTTACCCAACGTCGCTCATCAGCACATCAGGCGGCAAAACGGATCAGTGACCTTCGCACAGCCTGGTCAACACCGCGGGACGGAGCCAGACGCTTCGTGATGGAGGACGGCCTGCTGCCAGTATCTTTGGCTGAACTTGCGGTCGACGAAGTACCCGCCCAACGTCTGTTCATAATCGACGGTGACGGGTCGGTACCTGCATTTTTCACGTCCCGACTTTTCAGCGTCTGGGCGCGGGCGACGCTCTCAAGGTCGACAAGCTGGTCGTCCCGCTTCTCGATCACCAGGACATTCGAGACTGTCCCAGTGCCGCCAGTGTTCATGATACTGCATCAGGAGGCCGACAGCCCGTCACAGCTCCGGCTGGCGCCCAATGCCGGACCGATCGACGATATGGTTGAAATGCTTGACCGAGACCCGCGGATCCTCGGCGATCGCGTGCGGTCACTGCGAAACCAGGAATACGATGGGTCCTGGGTCGGACACCCACTGATTGCCGAACTGGATGCGGCTCTCCTGTCGACAGTCGGCCTCTCAGGTGACGCGTCTGATCTGGACATTCTGGAACGGCTGCTTGAGATGAACCTGAAGGGGTGACCCCGTGCTCAGACCATCGAGAACGATACCGATCCTGTCGCATTGACTGGCCCCAGATTCAGTGAGCCTGAAGAGGGAAGAGATGGTCTTGGCCATCTCTCCCCCGCGAGTGCCGCCTGCGCAGAGCGAGGCCGCCCGCTCGCAAGGCGGTATATAAATATCGCCTTCTGAACTGAACTGATCCGATCCGCCCCGCTCGACGCGCAGCCCAGCTCCGCTCGCCGGCATTCGCCCCCCTCTCTGCCGCGCGCTCACGCGCCCCCGGAAGGCATGCCGAGGGGCATGCCTTCGGCATAACCATGACGACCATTGAAACGAGTGCGAAGACCGCAACTGCCAGCGAAAGCGGCACAGAGGTTTTCATTCCACTGAACAAGTTGAAGAAGTCGCCCCGCAATGCGCGCAAAACCCCGCACAGCGAGGCGATCATCGAAGCCTACGCGGCCAGCATCGCGGCCAAGGGCATCTTTCAAAACCTTGTGGTGGAACCGGAGCTTGACGGAGAGGGGACGGAAACCGGCTTCTATCTCGTCAGCATCGGCGAAGGCCGCAGGCTGGCGCAGCTTTTGCGCGTGAAGCGCAAGCAGATCAAGAAGACCGAACCGATCCGCTGCGTCATCGACACCGTAAACGATGCGCACGAGATCAGCCTTGACGAGAACATCACCCGCGAGGATATGCACCCCGCAGATCAGTTCGAGGCGTTCCGTGAGCTTCACGAGGAACGCGGATGGGGTGCGGAGGAAATCGCCGCCCGCTTCGGCATTACCGCGCATGTCGTGCGGCAGCGCCTGCGGCTCGGCGCGGTCAGCCCCAGGCTGATACAGGTCTACCGCGATGGCGACCTGAGCCTCGACCAGTTGATGGCGTTTGCCATCACTGACGATCACGCCCGGCAGGAACAGGTTTTCGAAAACCTCTCCTACAATCGCGAGCCCTACATCATTCGCCGCGAACTGACGCGGGCGCATGTCGCGGCGAACGATCGCCGCGCCCTCTTCATAGGCGCGGAAGCCTACATGGAGGCGGGCGGTGCCATCCTGCGCGATCTGTTCAGCGAGGATCGTGGTGGGTTCTACGAGGATGCCGCACTGCTCGACCGCCTGGTGATCGAGAAGCTGCAGGGCATCTCGGAAACCGCCAGGCAGGCCGAAGGCTGGAAATGGGCAGATGTCCATATCGACTTCCCGCACGCAAACGGCTTGCGACGCACCTACCCGCAACCGGTGGATTTGTCAGAGGAAGACAAAGCTGCCTTCGCAATGGCATCCGACGAGTTCAACCGACTCACGGAAGAATGGGATAGCGCTGAGGAACTGCCGGACGATGTCCATCAGCGTTTTGGCAGGCTTGAAGCGGAGATCGAGCGCATCGACGCCCTGCGTCACGCCTTCGATCCCGATGTTGTTGCGCGTGGTGGCGTGTTCGTTGTCCTTGCCCATGACGGAACGGCCCGCATCGAACGTGGCTTCATCCGCGCCGAGGATGAGCAGGCGGGACCGGAAGCGGAAACGCGGTCAGACGGCGAGGACTACGCCGTCAACGATGATGGCGAGATCATCGAAGACGGCAGCGGTTCGGATTCCGATGGGGGCAGCGACGAAGAAGCGGAGGACGACGGCAAGCCGTTGTCGGACCTTCTCATTCGCGACTTGACCGCTTATCGGACGCTTGGGCTTCGCCTTGCGCTTGGCGAACAGCCGGACATCGCCCTTGTCGCGGTGACCCATACGCTTGCCGCGCAGACCTTCTATCAGGGTGCGGAAGCCCACTGTCTCGAAATCCGCCCAACCAGTGTCTATCTCGCCGGTCACGCTGACGGCATCGAGGATACGGCGGCGGGCAAGGCACTGGCAGATCGACATGCGGAATGGGCTGCGGACATGCCTCGCGATGTGGCTGATCTGTTGGGCTTCATCGCCTCACTCGACCACGCCAGCGTCATGGCGTTGTTCGCCCATTGCGCCTCGCTCACCGTCAATGCCGTAAAGCAGCCTTGGGAGCGCAAGCCTCGCGCCCACGAGACTGCGAACAGGCTGGCGACAGCGGTCAATCTCGACATGACCGCACATTGGAGGCCGACCGTCCGGACCTATCTCGGGCGCGTCACCAAGGCGCATATCCTCGATGCCGTGCGCGAAGCTGCCAGCGAAGAGGCGGCCGAAAGGCTGTCGGACCTGAAAAAGCAGCCGATGGCGGAAGCTGCCGAGCAGTTGCTCGCGGGAACCGGATGGCTGCCTGTGGTCTTGCGGACAGAGCAACCTGCGATGTCCGCTGAACAGCAGGACGAGACAGTAGATGCCAGATCGGTGGACCCTGCCGAACTGGAGCCGAAACCCGCTCAGACGGATACGGCCGAGGAAGCCGAGGCCTTCAACGTCGCCGCCGAGTGAACCGCAACGGGCCGGGGCCCCCCTGCGGGGCCCGGCGGGGATTGGAGAATTTTAGGGGCCCGCCCAAGGGGGGGGCCGGCGCCCCCCCCGGCCCCCCCGTCTCCCCCCCCCCGGGCCGGCCCCCCCCGGGGGGCGCGGGCGTCATATTCTTTATTTTGGGCCCCCCCCTTGGGGGGCGCCCGGACACCTCGACGGCACGACGTTTTAGAAGCGTTGAAATCCTGATGATGTCCTCTGAGGCAAATATCGTCCCGGCGCGACGACGCCCTGCCGTGTGGCCCATGCCTCTGCATCAAGTGTCTTGGGCGGAGGCATCCCTTTCCCGGCAATGCCTCGCCGTGCGCCGAGTAGCTTAGCGTAGCGGGATCATTCGGCGTTGCTGCGGCGGACTGGGTGTGATGAAAATCTCCTCGACTTCGATCTCAACCGGGCTCGCATCCAGTCGACTTGAGACAGGAAATCGTCACGGCATTTGGCGGCTTGGAAGCCGCTGCCCTCAGCAATCAATTGGCCGCTTCGGAGCTGCCCCGAACGCGATGACGATTCAGCCCAAAGATTAGGGAAATCGGACGTCCCTTCTTCACTGGTTGGAGTAGGACCAACACCGCGCTGGCGCGTGAGGAAGCGTCTTTGACCGAAATAGAGAAGCGCAGCGGCGCAAGCGACAATGGCCGTGACTGATCTTAGCCACTGTGGCGTTCCTTCGGCGTATTCTTTCCAAGCCACGCCCACGGCGTCCTCGACTGGATTGGGTCTGACCGAAGACCGCCTTCGCTGCACTCAGACTCGATCGTCTTCCCGCAACGACGGCGCTGCGTTTTCTTCCCCTGTCCGCTGCGCGTCCATTCCTCGCGATTCAAGAAAGCCGCGCGCCATCGTCTTCCACTTCGTTTCAGCCCCTTCGGGGTGCGGACCGATCGTCCCCGGTCTCACGACCACCATCGAGGCCGCGATGGGCGCGGCCCGAGAAAAACAGAAGGAACCACCACAATGGCTACGATCGGCACTTTCTCCCGCACCGCGAACGGCTTCTCCGGCTCGGTCAAGACCCTCAACCTCAATGTCAAGACAGTGACGTTCGCTCCGGCGGATGGCGAAAATGAAAAGGGTCCCGACTTCCGCATCTTCGCCGGCGCCACCGAGTTCGGGGCGGCATGGAAGAAGACCTCGCGCGAGGGACGCGACTACCACTCCGTCAAGCTCGACGATCCCAGCTTCCCCGCTCCGATCTATGCGAGCCTGGTCGAGACCGACACGGAGGGCGACTTCTCGCTTATTTGGTCCCGCCGCACCGCAGAGTGATCCGACTTCACACGAAGCCCCGCCGCAAGGCGGGGCATTGCCATGTTCAGGTCCAACACAGCCTGGCACGTCTGTCAGGTGCAGCGCGCTAGGCTTTTGCTGATGCCTTGCGCGTCTTCTTCACCGGCGACTTGATGGCAGCCGCAGTCGTCGTCGCTGCTGCCGCACGAGCAGGCCGTTTCGGTTTTTCTGCCACGGCAGGTGTGGGCACAACCACCTTGCGCCCGAGCCCTATTGATTTTGCCAGGGCCGAGCGGGTGGCCGTGTAATTCGGCGCCACCATCGGATAGTCGGAGGGCAGATTCCATTTCTGCCGGTATTCGTCGGGGGTCAGATTAAAATGCTGAAGATGCCGCTTGAGCGATTTGAATTTTTTCCCGTCTTCCAGACAGATGATGAAATCCGGCGTCACCGACTTCCTGATCGATACTGCCGGTTCCTGCTTGATCACAGGTTCTATCGCCGCAGTGCCGATGCCTTTCAGAGCGGCATGGATATCGCCGATCAACTTCGGCAACTCGCCGACCGGCAATGGATTGTTCGACACATAGGCGGCGACGATGTCGGCCGCTATCGACACGGTATCCAGTTGGCCGTCTTGTTCGAGAGCAGTGGTCATATAACTTCCTCTTATTGTGTCAGACGAATTGAGCGACGTTTGATTTCCCCGTCCCGCCACCGAGGCAAATAGTACGTTTCTCTGTAAAATCCAAATCTCTTGCACAACATTATAAGAGTAAGCTTCGCTTTGATCGTTCCGATCGACTGCGGATACCCTTGTCGACCCGATGGGAAGCGAGGAACTTCCCCTCGCTTCCCCGCCAACGCCACCTGTGCAGAGCAGGGCCGCAGGCTCGCAAAGCGGCCGACAGCAGCAACGGTGGCCATCAATTTCCATCCGCTCCGCTCGACCGTGCAACCCGGCTCCGCGCGCCGGCATTGGCCCCCATCACTCCCGCGCGCTCTCGCGCCCCCGGAAGGCATGCCGAGGGGCATGCCTTCGGCATTGACGGAAAAAGGAGTGAGCACAATGAACATGACCACCATTATCAACAGCGAGAGCAACACCCGGCAGCAGGCGATTTCCAGCGGCTTTCGCGTGGATATCTCGCGCGGCGAGAGGATCGGACGAGTTTCCTCCGAATGGTTTTCGCGTCCCGATGACGAGCGCTATCTGAGCCTTACCGAGCTCTATGATGCCGTGAAGCAAAGAGCGGACCGCGCTACCGCCCGCACCGTCGAGAGTCGCGCGGTGCGCGTGGAAGCCACCCGCGACAATGCAGAGCGGCTTTCGCTTATCGTCCCTGGACAGGAGCAGCCAATCGCGCCGACGCATTGGAGTTTTGGCCAGCTTTGCAGTCTTGTCAGCGCACCGGCCACCTACATGCGCCAGCTGCCCGCACCGCTGGCAGGCATCAATTTGCAGCACGGCCTTTTGAGCCTCGGGCAGAATTGATGAAGACCCTTGAGACTGAGGACGGACGCACTGAACTTCGCGCGGTGACCGGCCCGGACTATGGCCGCATTTGGGATCACGAGCTTGTCGCCGCCGTTATGAAGATCGCGGGCAATGGCACCGGTGACACCATGTGGAAGGTGCCGGGCGTTCTGGATTGGGCGACGATGACTCACAACCCATTCGTGGACATCACCAAGGACAACACCACGCTTTACGCCAGCGACCGCGACGTGTTTCTGTTTCTGGTGGATGACACGCACCCGATCGAAGCCGGAAGGCTACCGAATGGCGAGCCGGATTTGTATTTCCGAGGCTTCTATTGCTGGAATTCGGAGGTCGGCAGCAAGACGCTGGGCATTGCGAGTTTCTATCTCCGCGCCGTTTGCATGAACCGCAATCTGTGGGGCGTGGAAGGGTTTGAGGAAATCAGCATCCGGCATTCGAAGTTTGCAGCACTTCGTTTTGCCCATGAGGCAGCGCCCGCTTTGACGAGCTTTGCGAACTCAAGCCCCGCGCCGTTCATCGCCGGCATCAAGGCCGCGCGTGAGAAGATTGTAGCCCGCACCGCCGAGGACCGCGAAAGCTTCCTGCGCAAGCGCGGCTTTTCTAAGGGCGAAACGGGCAAGATCATCGAGGCTGTGTTGCAGGAAGAAGGTCACCCACCCGAAAGCATCTTCGATTTTGTGCAAGGCATGACAGCGCATGCCCGCGCCAAGTCGCATCAGGATAGCCGGCTGGAGCTTGAAGGAAAGGCGAAGGCATTGTTGGAAAAGGCGGCGTGAACGAATGAAAGGCCGCACGGCGAACGTCTCGCCGCGCGGCCTTTCAGGTCCGCCACATCAACCGGATTGTCATATCATAAGAACATCCGTCGACCAGTAACCGGATCGACATGCGCGCCTCTATGAGGCACGGCGCGGCTCGCCGGGCTCCGCCCGGCTCGCAATGCAACTTCTGTCATAGTCGCGACTGGAGCAACCTAATCCCGCGTGTGATCTCGCCACTCATCGAAAGTTCGATTGTGATTCCCGCGCCAACTCACCGTCCCGACTTTCTGATCAACTCACACGGGTCCACATTTAGCGCACTTGCGATCCGACCAAGAACACTGACGCTGGCCGAGACCCGGGCGCGTTCGATCGATCCGACGTAACGCATGCTCAGTCCTGAGCGAGCGGCCAATTCCTCCTGCGTCACGTTCTGGTCATGGCGCAGACGACGCATGTTGACCGCCATGATCTCCTTGAGATCCATGACGGATTAGGGACCAGAAAGGGAACTATCGTTCTAGGAATGATCGTTCCTATTCGCTATGATGAGAACTCAATCCAAAGGAAGGTTCCTTCTGACCGCAGTCGAAACATGAGCGATCACTACTGTGCTTAAGCCTCTGCTCGATCCCGATGTCGCCGACGTTGCGCCGGATGCGCCGATCCTGACCGGCTATGACGAGGAGCGACTGCTCACCTACATCCGCCTTCTTGATGCGGCGGCAGAAGATGCGGACTGGCGCGAGGTGGCCAGGATCGTCCTGCACATCGATCCTGAGCAGGAACCGGAGAGAGCGTTCAAGTCCTGGGAGACCCATCTTGCCCGCGCGCGGTGGATGACGACGAGTGGTTATCGGTATCTTCTGGCGGGCGGTGCGCCCCATTAGGTGCAGCCTGCCATGCGCCACGCTTTGCTGAATCAGCACAGCGGTTTGCTGACTCTCCAACTACCCAGCACGCGCATCGACGCCGATGCTGATTCCGAAGCTCGCAGCCTGGTGCTGGCATCGGGAGAGGACCTGGCAAATTGCAAGGCGATTGGACCAATCCAGCGGCCTATGTGCATATGCGCGACTACGAAGCGCCGGAGTTCGCTGCCGAATACCTGATCCGGAACGACGCCTTCATCGCCGAGTGCAGTCAGCTTGCGTCGCTGGGCGCAAATACCGGAGACCTGCTCGGACAAACTGACTTCGCCGCACGGTGGGGCGCGCGATTTCACTGTCACCGGTGACGGACTTTCATCTGCCGAGAACATCGTCTGGACGGAACAGGCCTCGCCGCGCGTTCTCCGGGCCACGCGGATGCCTGCCTCTATCGACTCTTGGCATAAGAGCGTGCTTCCTCGCGAGCTCCGCAACGCTGGCGTTTGGGAGCAGGGCGAAGACCTTGAGACTCTTTGGTCGGCATCGACCGCAACGCATCGCCTGATTGCCGAGAGTTGCGACGGTTCACTTGGCATCAATGCCATCATTCTCCGCTCGACGAAGCCTTTGAAACAAGACTGGACGCCGCACGCCAGTTCTGGCGGGCGCTGAACGGTCGATCGCCCGGCGGCCCAGTCTATGGCGCGCTGCCCCAGCAGACGAAGACCAGGCATATCCTCAATCTGCGCGCTCACGACGCCCGCCGCGCAGCGGCCTCCTACCGCATAATCGCGGAGGCGCTGCTGTCACGAGATCTGATCGTGCCACGGGATTGGCGTGACCATCACCTCAGGCACAAGGTGCGCGCGATCCTGCGAAGAGCGGATCGCTTGGTCGCCGGCGGTTATCGCGATCTTCTCTTCTATCCCCACAGCCGCAGCCAGAAATCCCAGCGCTGAAGCCCTTCTTCGCGGGTAGCAAAAACGCATTCCCCGATCTTTGCCCTCCCTCACATCTTCTCATTTCGGCCATCGTCCGTTTCGCGCGTCCCGGCAGGCCAGGATGACAGCAAAACCGAATGGAGATCGAGCGATGTCGAAGGGTCCCGCGGACGCGCCGCAAAAATACCTGCGAACCAAGGAGGCAGCACCGATCGTTGGCCTCTGTGCTCGTACCTTGGAAAAACACCGAACCTACGGCACCGGTCCAAAGTACCGGAAAGTTGGTGGGCGCGTGCTCTACGATATCGATGACCTGCACGCCTGGATCGAACTCGGCGCGCGCACGTCCACCAGTGATGCGGACGCGACCTTTGTTCCGCCGGCCAAGCCACATGCCGCCCGTGCACCTGCCTATGCCGGCAGACGCCGTAGCGCCTCGTAGCGCTCGTGGCGTCAGTGCGGTACCGCTCCGAAGGCCAGCTTGATCTGTTTCACGCTCGCGCCAGTGTCATCACGCCACGCGACGCACAGGATCTCATGTCGTGGCCGTTCTTCTCGCTCGCCAAATCCCGCCGCCTGACACCGATCGATTTTCGTATGGGCGAGGTGTCGATCCGCGTCGAGGCTACGGTCGAACACGGCATGGCGACCATCTGGGACGCCGACATTCTGATCTGGGCCGCCAGCCAGATCGTCGACGCACGAGACAACGGCCTTCGCACGTCGCGTCTCATGGCGGCCACGCCCTACGAGATTCTCGCCTTCATCGGCCGCGGCGATTCCGCCCGCAGTTACGACAGGCTGAAGGCTGCACTGGATCGGCTGCAGTCAACCACGGTTGCCACGTCGATCCGACAGCCGGCCGAACGGCGGCGGCATCGCTTCTCCTGGATCAATGAGTGGAAGGAGCGAATGGACGCCAGTGGGCGGCCGCTCGGCATCGAGCTCATCTTGCCCGACTGGTTCTATGCCGGCGTCCTCGACGATGCCCTGATCCTCACCATTGACCGAGAGTATTTTGGCCTGACGGGCGGCCTCGAGAGATGGCTTTATCGCCTGGTACGCAGGCATGGTGGCCGCCAGACCTATGGCTGGAGCTTTGATCTCCACCATCTCCACCTGAAGTCAGGCGGCCTGTCGCCGTTCAAGCGCTTCACCTTCGATCTGCGCGAGATCGTCCGTCGCCAACCGCTGCCTGGCTATTGGCTGGCGCTCACCATCGATCCTGATGGCAGATCTCGCTTGACCTTCCAACCCAACCTGCCCGAACCGCACGCGAAACAACGGGTGCCCCGCGTTCGAACGACCAAGGCTGTGAAATGACTGTGGACAGGCCCGTGCTATCAGGAACCGCAACTCCCGTGCCATCGGGAACCGGATCCTCGTGCTATCAGGAACCGGAATCGGCCCTAAGCCATTGCGGCGATTGCCAAACCGGCGCCTCTAACATTTCTAACCGAGAATCCTTCGGATTCTTTCTAACGCAAAGCGCAGATCGGCGAGGCTGTGGACGAAGGCCGAGCCCTGATCTTTCGGCCATGCCGGGAGCGATCGACGTCCACTGCTCTTACCGGAACAACGCCACTTTTTCCGCTCCTCGCTTCGCCACGCTTGCTCGTGGCCTCCTGTCACGGAGGTCGGCATGAGCGATCTCACCGCCGTCGAACTGGTGTGGCTGAAGAAGCGGATCGAGAACTACATCCGCTTCGGCAAGGTTGCTTCGAACAGGAACATCGACCGCACTCGTCGTGCCGTCACCTTCACGCCTGGCAGCATCTTCGCTTTCGTCCGGTGGATGGGCAATGACTTCGGCACCGTCGCGTCCCGCATCGACATACTGCGTGCAGTCGCCGCCGGTCGGCGCTGCTCGACCGTCGCCTATGTGCGCCCCGGCGCCGAGATCCTGCTCACAGCGATCGGATGGCGGAACGTCGAAAAAGTGCTGAAGATCATCGACGCCATCGAGGCGATTGGCATCGACCTTGTCGATGTGCCGCCGGACTACTGGCGCCATGCCCACAGCCGGTTTGCCGCGCGCGAGACGCCCAGGCCCTACACACGCCAGCGCCATGAGGCTTGGCTCCTGCGCCGCAGGATTGAGCCATGAGCATGCGAGCAACGATCATCGTCACGATGCTGGGTTGCGCGGTTCTCGCGGTCGCTCCGGCGTGGATGGACCATCGACCGCACTTCATCTGGAACGTATCCGCGAGCGTCCCCGTCGGGTTGTATCGGGTCGAGCCGGTCGACAGGATCGCTGTTGCCGAAATCGTCGTCGTCATGCCGCCCGAACCGCTCGCCGGCTTCCTGGCTAAGCGCCAATATCTGCCGAACGGCGTGCCGCTTCTGAAGCGCGTGTGGGCACTCAAAGGCACCATAGTCTGCCGCCAGGGCACCGCTATCATCATCCATGGCGTGACCGTAGGGCTTGCGCGCGAGCGCGATAGTCGCGGCCGACCGTTGCCCGCATGGCAGGGCTGCCGCGTGATCGCCGACGGTGAAGTCTTTCTCATGAATCGGGATGCGGCCGACAGTTTTGATGGCCGCTATTTCGGGCCACTGCCGCTCACTTCGATCATCGGTCGCGCGGTTCCCGTCTGGGTGACGGGCCGCACCGCGCCAACCCCGAATGTTCCCAAAGATTCCGTTCTCGGCGCGCCGTGAGGCTCGCGCCAATCATCCCCAAACGCTCATGAAAGGAGCACCGCTATGGCCCAAATCGGCACCTTCACCCGCAACGATGACGGCTTCTTCGGCAACGTCTCAACGCTGACACTCGACGCGAAGCTCGCCATCCTGCCTGCAGAGAAATCGGATGCCGAGAATGCGCCGGACCATCGCATCTTCTGCGAAGGCATGGAGATCGGCGCGGCGTGGGAACGTACCGGCGAGAAGGCTGGCAACTATCTCTCCGTCGCCATCGACGACCCATCCTTCACGCAGCCGATCCGCGCCAATCTGTTCCAGTCTGATGCTGAGAGAAGTGTCTGGAGCCTGCACTGGAGCCGCCCATCGAAGCGCGACGAGCGAGGCTGATCGGATGCTCCGATCGCGCCTCAGCGAACCTAAAGCGTCAAACCCCTTGATCGATCGGGCGCTGCTCAAACCCTTCGACCCGATCGCCTGTCAGGCGGCTGCCGCGCGCAGCGAAGGTCAAGGGCGGCCGGACGCTCGCCAATCGCTGCGGACGCTCATCGCCCAGCAATTTGCGGCAGGCAAGTCCGGCCGGCGAAGCCTTGCCCTTGACGGGAGCGAGCACGGTGGCAGGGTTTTCGCGCGTCTGGACGGCGGTGCATGCGCTGTCATCCGGCGAGGCGTGACGATGCTGTGTGCATGCGTCATGCTCCTTCCTTCTGCATCGGCGGTTTACGCACAACCTCTTTCTCATGGCGAGGGGCCGGCTCTCTCCAACGCCAAGACTTCGTCCGCCGATCCCTGGTCAGCTCATATCCGGGAAGCCGCGAAACGCTTTGCTATTCCTGAGCGGCTGCTGCGCGCCGTCATGCATGTCGAGAGCGTTGGCGATGTTCATGCGTTGTCGAGCAAGGGCGCGATGGGCCTGATGCAGATCATGCCGGCGACATGGGAAGAATTGCGGATCAAGCATCATCTTGGCGACGATCCTTATCAACCGCACGACAACATTCTTGCCGGTGCTGCTTACCTCCGCGAGATGCTCGACCGCTTCGGTCGGAGCGGCTTTCTCGCTGCCTACAATGCCGGTCCCGGGCGCTACCAAGATCATCTTGCGACGGGCCGGCCGCTGCCGCGAGAGACCGTCGACTATGTCAGGAAACTCGCCCCGCTGATCAATGGTTCGGTTCCCATTCCGTTGCGCGCACGTCAAGGAGCGGGCAGGGCGAGCGCACTCGAAGCGGCGATCTTCACGCACGTCGCGTACGGAATAGCTCGGCTTCGCAGGTCGATCGCGGGACCAATGTTCCCGTCCAGACTGTGTTCACAGCGATCCGCTCACCCAGCCTGCGATCGCCAGTGGTTAAAGCTGTTACCGATCTTACCGCGCTGGTACCGCCACCGGATGGGTCGCGCAGTGAAGGTGGCTTGTCTCCGCCCTCTGCTGTCCAGAGCCCGTTTGGGCAGGGTTCGTCCAAGACATCACAATGATCGGCCCATTCCTAGTCAATCGCATTTTGGCCTGTTGCGTCGCGGGAATTGCGGCCAGAACGTTGGTTTCCAGGGAGTGCGAGAAGGGATGGCAGGATAAAGGGCGGCGATGTGCAGCTCGGTCGGGGTGCTGGATTTCAAGGGTTTGCACAACGTTTTCGCGATGTGGGCCGCAAATCCACGATGTGCGCCATCGCAAATTTCTCAATTCATTCAAAGGAAGACGCACATCGCAGGATCGGCAGCCATGAACCGTGACGATGACTTTCGTGTCCAGCCTGGTCGTATCCGCTCTCGCGCCGGCCAGCGCGCACGACCCTTCATCTTCCAGGCGCTCGCGGCCGCACAGCGCTCTGGCGGCCACATCTCGCGAACAGGCCGGATCATCTCTGCACGCAGTTCGACCTTTGGCCGCGGCCGGGCGGCCAGCATCCAGGCCAACCGCCTCATCACAGGCCGCTCTCGCAGCGCTGTCGTCAAGGCGCGCGTGGTGCGCCAGTTCACGGGAACGAAGCAACTCGCCGCTCATCTCAAATACCTCCGTCGTGAGGGCGTGACGCGTGACGGCGAGCAGGCGAAGATGTTTGGTCCGGACACGGACGAGGCCGACCACGACGCCTTTGCCGAACGATGCAAGGACGACCGGCATCATTTCCGTTTCATCGTCTCACCGGACGATGCTCACGAGTTGGGCGACCTCAAAGGGTTCGCCCGCGACCTGATGGTCGACATGCAGCGCGATCTCGGTACAAAACTCGATTGGGTGGGCGTCGACCATTGGAACACCGAACATCCGCATGTCCATATCCTCGTTCGCGGTGTCGCCAACGATGGCGAGAACCTCGTCATCTCACGCGACTACATCCGCCAAGGGATGCGCGACCGCGCAAGTGACATCCTCACCCAGACACTTGGGCTACGCACCGACCACGACATCCGTCGGACCATCGAGCAGCAGATCGACACCGAGCGTTGGACGCAACTCGACCGCCAGCTTGTTCGCGAAGCAGATCGCCATGGCATCATCGATCTCGCGCCGCATCCTGGTAGCCAGCCGGACGAGTTTCTCACGCTCAAGGTCGGGCGGCTCCGCAGGCTTGAAAGCCTAGGCCTTGCCAACGAAATCCGTCCCGGCCAGTGGACCATCACGGAGGAGGCTGAGACGACCTTGCGCGCGCTCGGCGAGCGCGGCGACATCATCAAGCGTATGCACCGCAGTCTCGCCGGCCATGGCATCGACAAAGGCGCAGCCGAATATGTCCTTGCGGCTGAGCAGATCGACAAGCCTATTATTGGACGGCTGTTGGAGCGTGGGCTCGATGACGAACTGCGCGGCTCGGCCTATGCCATCGTCGACGGCATCGACGGTCGTGCCCATCACATTCGGTTTCAAGATATCGACGCCACCGGCGGTTCCGCCCCGGGCTCGATCGTCGAGCTCCGTCGCTACGAGGATGCGAAGGGCCACAGCCGCGTTGCACTCGCCCTCCGCTCCGACCCCTCGATCGAAGAACAAATCCATGCTCATGGCGCGACCTGGCTCGACCGCCAGCTTGTTGCGCGTGTACCCGTCGAAGTTGGGGAGAGCGGCTTCGGCAGGGAAGTGAAGCAGGCGTTACAGGATCGCACCGATCATCTTGTCGAGCAGGGTCTGGCACGGCTCGGCGGTCAACGCGTCATCTTCGCTCGCAACCTGATCGACACGCTACGCGATCGCGAGGTGAACGCGCTTGGCGCTCGGCTCGCTGCCGAGACCGGACTGCCGTTCGCGAAAGCAAGGCGACCAAGTAGCTGGCATCTATCGACAGAGGTTTTCGCTCGCCTCCGGCCGCTTCGCGATGATTGATGACGGGCTCGGCTTCAAGCTCGTTCCCTGGTCGCCATCGATTGACAAGCAACTCGGTAGTCACATTTCTGGAGTTGCCCGCATCGATAACAGAGTGGACTGGAGTTTCGGAAGGAGGCGAGGAATCGGGTTGTGAAATGTCCACAACCACCGCGTCATTTCACACCTACCGGGCCGATCGCTACACAAGCCTACCTGCCTTCCTATCCTGATGCAGCCTTCTTCTTGTTCGCGGGACGGTGTTTTTTCCAGACGTCATCCATGTCGATGCCGCCGTCTATCGCACCCTTCATTTTGTTCTTGGCGTTATCAGAGAAGCAGGGGATTTTCGTTTTCCCAAATTCGAACACGTGACAGCATGTTTTGTCGTCGTCGATCTCCAGATGTCTGCGCAGAGCAAGCGATCGGGGTTCCTTGAGTTTTAGAGCTTTGGCCAAGTCGCTCGGCCGCATATGAAACTTCTTACTGAGGTCAACCTCGCGCACCGCCGCCGCGCCCTCAGGATCGTCGCCACCTACAAACTTAACTGGAGCCCCCTGCTTCTTTGAGAAATGCACGGTAAAGGTAGGGCCTTCGCCCGCCGTCGCGGTACTGATGGTGTTGAGTCGTGGAAAAACATCCTCGAACGCCTTCCCGTCTCTTACGGCCTTCTCTATGCGATTGATGTCTTTCTCCGAGATCTCTACCCCGTCATGAACGATGGCCTCCATGGCGAGCAGAGAACGTATCCTGGCGCGAGCCTCGTCGCGGCGACGCTTGCCCGGCTGAAGAAGCTCGGCAATCAGCTTGTATTCCCGATCGACCAGGAAATCGAAATCCCCCGGCGGTTTGGTTGACACGGGCAGCACCCGGGGCGGGACGTGAGAATGGAGATCCATGTTCAGCGTTCGTTTCATGTATGCATCGAATGCCGTCACCATCGCCCTGGTGTGCATGTAAAGGAGGTCCTCGGAGACGTAGACGAACCAATGCTGTGCTGCATCCCGTAGCTTGTCGATAGCTCGAAAGACGCCGGCCTCCGAATCGCTCATGCCGTGGTTCGACTGGCATAGCCTGAGGCACTTCTCGAAGCCGATCGATTTCCCGGTGTCCTTGTCGAACACCTTGGCCTTCATCTGGCAAAGGATCCCCTTCATGAGCATCTCACCGGCATGCTGGAGGTGAAGGAGGACGGATGTCACGCGCCCGTCATCGTCATAAGAGTTGAAGGAAGTCATCCCGATCCGCAGCGAACTGATCGCCTTGAGGCTTAGCGTTTTTGCGTCACGAACAAGTGGCATAAGCGATTCCCCCGGAGGACCGCATTCTACTCCCAGATTTCAGCTTTGCTCTATTGTCTGTGGCCACGCTCTTTTTAGCGGCGGCGGAAACCCTGAATCGCATCCAGCAAGTCTCTCCACGTCCGGCTACGCTGTACTGATTTGACCGGTCCTTTGTCCTTGCACATCTGGAACCTCGACACTTTCTGTTCGCTCCCGATCGTGAAGCCAAAGGAGACAAGAAGTGCCGGCAACCAGGATATTGTGGGGCCAGGTCCTAACCGTCCTTCTGATCGTGCTCGTCACCACCTGGTGCGCGACGCAGTGGACGGCATGGCGGCTCGGCTTTCAACCGCAACTCGGTTCGCCCTGGTTCGAGTTTGTCGGCCAACCCATCTATCCGCCTCCTGCGTTTTACTGGTGGTGGTTTTTCTACGATGCTTATGCGCCCGTGGTCTTTCTCGAGGGCGCACTGATCGCGGCAAGCGGCAGTTTCATCGCGATGGCAGTGGCGATCACGATGTCGGTATGGCGGGCGCGGGAGGCGAAGAATGCGGCCACCTACGGCTCAGCACGCTGGGCGACGCGCGATGAAGTTGCGGCCGAAGGTATGACCGGCCCTGATGGCGTCGTGCTCGGTAAGCTCGACCGCGACTATCTGCGCCACGACGGTCCGGAACATGTGCTGTGTTTCGCGCCGACACGGAGTGGCAAGGGTGTCGGGTTGGTTGTCCCGTCACTGCTCACCTGGCCGGGCTCGGCGATCGTCCACGACATCAAGGGTGAGAACTGGGAACTGACGGCCGGGTGGCGGTCGCGTTTTGGTTGTGTGCTGCTGTTCGATCCGACCAATGCAGCGTCGGCCGCCTACAATCCTCTGCTGGAAGTGCGACGCGGCGAGTGGGAAGTCCGTGACGTGCAGAACGTGGCCGACGTGCTGGTCGATCCAGAGGGCTCATTGGAACGCAGGAACCATTGGGAGAAGACCAGCCATGCGCTGCTGGTCGGCGCGATCCTGCATGTCCTATATGCCGAACGGGAAAAAACGCTCGCCGGCGTTGCCAACTTCCTCTCTGATCCGCAACGACCGATCGAGACGACACTGCGCACCATGATGCTGACGCGGCATCTGGGAGTGGGCGGTCCGCATCCGGTCGTAGCATCGGCCGCACGCGAACTGCTCAACAAGTCGGAGAACGAACGCTCCGGGGTGCTCTCGACCGCCATGAGTTTTCTAGGGCTGTACCGCGATCCGGTCGTGGCCAAAGTGACGTCTCGCTGCGATTGGCGCATCGCTGACCTTGTCGAGGGCGAGCGACCGACGACACTCTACTTCGTTGTCCCACCATCGGACATCAGCCGCACCAAGCCGCTCATCCGCCTCGTGCTCAACCAGATCGGTCGCAGATTGACTGAGGATCTCCATGCGAAGGATCGACGGCAGCGTCTCTTGATGATGCTCGACGAGTTCCCGGCTCTCGGCCGTCTCGATTTCTTCGAAAGCGCACTGGCCTTCATGGCGGGCTACGGCATCAAGTCGTTCCTGATCGCTCAGTCGCTCAACCAGATCGAAAAGGCCTACGGGCCGAACAATTCCATTCTCGACAACTGCCATGTGCGTGTCAGCTTTGCCACCAACGACGAGCGCACAGCGAAGCGTGTCTCCGACTCGCTGGGAACAGGAACCGAGATGCGCGCGATGAAGAACTATGCCGGACACAGACTTTCGCCCTGGCTTGGACACCTGATGGTATCGCGGCAGGAAACGGCACGTGCACTGATGACGCCCGGCGAGATCATGCAGCTTCCACCGACCGATGCCATCGTCATGGTCTCGGGGCTGTTTCCGATCCGAGCCAAGAAGGCGCGCTATTTTGCTGATCCTAGGCTTTCCGAGCGTGTCTTGCCGCCACCGAAGCGTGAAGTGATCGAAGCAACGTCGCGGCCCGACGACTGGACCGGCACAACGCTCCTCGATGCATTGGAAGGTTACGCCCAGCAATCGAAGCCATCTGCGGATCCGAATGAGGCTGTGGATCCGGCCAATAGTGGCATCCGCCGCCAGCCGGAGCTTCCTGAACACGAGGACATCGCGTCTGAGCGATCAGCACAGCGAGACGACGAGTTCGAACTCGATCTTGACGAGCCCGACGATGAAGCTGTCCGTAGGCGTTCTCTCGACCGCACAATGCGGCAGGTGTCGCGACTGGCCGCGCTCGACCCTAATGACGGCATTGAGCTTTGAGCCGTGAAGAACGCAAAGAAAAAACGGCTGTCAGCCTATCTCGATCCGGACGTGATGCACGCGCTGGCCGACTATGCTGCGCGCCGCGACGTTTCACTGTCGCTGATCGCCGAGGCTGCGGTCGCCTCCTTCCTTTCGCCGGATGCCGACGAGCGAAAGGAAGCGGCGACCGTACGAGATCGGTCGCGCGATGGCAACGGCACTATCGAGCATGCCAGGTGGATCGACGAGGCAGCGGCCGACCAGGGCGTAGTCCAGGATCTGCTGATCCGCGTCAGCGCGCCCGGCGACATTTTCTTCGACGGGCAGGAAGGTGGGTTCCAGGAGCATGAAGTGGCGCAGGTCGCCGGTGCGATCGGCAAGCTCAGAAACGTTCGGCTGGCCGGCGTCACTGCCTTCCCCTGCATCCGGTACAATCCCAACCGCGGGAGAAAGCCGAGCCCACGCCAAACCTTTACACAATTCTGCGCGCCGCCGAGACGCTCCGCGGCATGGGCATCGAGGTCCGGCAGATCAACACAACAGGGAATACAGCTTCCGACACAATGCCCGTCCTTGCCGGTCATGGCGCGACCCACGTCGAGCCAGGCAATGGCGTCTCCGGCACCACTCCAAATCACGCCTGGCGTGATGATCTCCCTGAACGGCCAGCCTATGTCTACGTGAGTGAGGTCTCGCATCACGTCGGCAATCGGGCTTACGCTTATGGGGGTGGCATCTATCACGATATGCATATGGCCGGATCCCCGGGCGCCCTTGTGGGTTCGACATGGGAAGAGGCGAGAGGCAATGGCGTCGAATATCTCCACGAAATAGAGCAGGTGATCGACTATCATGCTGTGCTCGAGCCTGGATCCAATTGCAGGCCCGGCGATACGGTGCTGCTCGGCTACCGTACACAGATGCAGATGACGCGTTCCTATCTTGCGTGCGTGTCGGGTCTGTCGAAGGGCAAGGACCGTCTTCACACTATCTTCGACTGGGCGTGCACACCGCTCGACGACCAGCTGGAGCCCGTCTCGTCCGCGGTCGTCCGCGAGGAAGTGGATGGGCTGCTCGCCTCATAACGGCAGGAAGAGTGGATTGTACTGGATAGTCTGCTTTGAATCTCTGAACGAGAATCCTGCGCGCGTTTAACTGTCGACTAGACTCCTATTCCTGGGCTTACGTCCCAGAACTGCATGGGACCTTATGGTTGCCCCTCAGCTCTGTACTTCTCGGCGCGCAGAACCTCGTTCTTTAAGGCGCTCATGAAGTCCGTGTAGCGACCACTGTCTGCTGGGTTCGAGCCACTGACGGTCCTGTTTCCGTCGAATACCGGCAGCTTCTCGATGTCGAGATCGTCGACAATGAAGAAACTTTTCTCTGCGCTCGGCCGGTAGCTGTTGTTTGTCCACTGCAACTTGCCAGCAGCGCGAACCTTCTGAAGATTCGCATCCGAGAGACTAATACCGTCCACAATAATATCACCCATAACGTAGACATCTTCCAAGCTCAGCTCGTTCACAGTTACCGATGAGATTGTGAGGGGTCCAAGAATGACAACGTTGGAAAGCGAAAGCGACTTAATGGTCGAATTGTTTACGGTCAGGTAGCCATCCACTACCAAATCCGAAATGTCATAGAGATCGCCGTTGATACCCGTGATATCAAAATCACCAACAATTTGTTGGGGGGTCTGCCGAGAGGTCGAATCCATGAGATCGAGGCGGCCCAAGTTTCCGGGCCCGATCTGTAGCGGCCCCAGCAATGCGGATGTCGCGTAGCTGGAGCACACCTCGCCAACTCCCATCTGGTGAAGCCAGATGCTGATCTCGTCAGCCTCCGAGGCGCTATAGAACGAAGGCAACGGGCATCGATTGAGTTCGCCATAGACCGATTGGAACAGCTTCGTGTTGCGACTGCAGAGCTCGTCGTAGATCATGCGGCTGACACATTGCGTGCCGATCCTGTAGGGCATCAGCCAGCCGTCGGGCATGTCTGGCTCGAGGCGGAGTGTCTGGCTCCCTTCCAGTTCGAGTTTCACGACGCCGTCCGAGTCGGTGCGTCCCGTCAGCGGCAATCCTTGGCGAACACAGTCCGAGTAGAGCTCGGTTTCGTTCTCATAACCCAGGCTCTTGTAGTCGATGTACGCGCCCATTCTGCAATCGGCAGCTGACAATTGAGCAGAGTCGGACGCCGTCGTTGCCACCGCCGAGATTGCCGCGCCGCCCAACAACAGGCTACTGACACGCCAGATCATCAACGGTTCCTCCCGGTTCGAGATCAGGCAAGATGCCCCAGAGTTCGCCGGCAGACAGATCTCTGCCGAGCGGCAGGTAGGCAGTAAACGATACAGGGGTATGAGTGTCTGCGGTCAGGAATAGATGCAGGCACGCGCCGTTGAAACGCAGCGCACGATCTAGTTGTGCTACTCCGCTTTCTTGAGCCGGATCGGTTGCCTCCAGTTTGACACGGCAAGCTCCGCCGTAGAGGTCTTCGATGAATTCAATTGCAGGGTGCCGGTGGTATCGTCCGATACCGGGGCGGTAGATAAGCGGCGTGTTTGAAAAGAGCACTACGGCGTCACTGGCCGGACCCTGCCAGCGGTAGCTGAGCGAGAGTCCGTCATCGTTGGCAGTGTTGGCAAACGTGCCGAGCGGAAGGCGCAAGTCGAGATCAGCCTGAGGCAGTTCCTCAGTCGGAGTCTGAAGGAGCTGTTCGAATACTTCCGCCCTGTAGCAAACGACGGAAAGAGCCGCGTTGGCAATAGCGGCGCGGAATGGATCGTTCGCACCCGGAAACAGCGAATTGCTTGGCTCGATTCGTACCGTCTGGTGTGGCGCGTTGTAGATGGTGCCCGGCAGCGCCGTGTTGTTGTCATACGCCTCATCCATTAGCCGACCCCAAGGCTTGAGCAGCGGCAGGCTGGTCCGCCACTCGAGATTGAACAGTGCCTTCGGTTGAGCGCCAAACTTGGTCCGAGTTCTCTCTTCGAAGAAAGTATTAAAGGCCGCAAAAAATTGGTGAAACCCGTAGATTCCGGGGACTGTCAGGAATTTTGTGCATGAGGCCATGATGATGGAAAGGAGAATCATCGCATGGCTATTGAGAAGGAACTTTTGGACCG